>CAZMVY010000013.1:34738-38117 GCA_964569765.1 uncultured Planctomycetales bacterium | reverse complement strand
AAGCGCACGCCGTCGGCGCCGTCGATCACGCGGTGGTCGTACGAGAGGCACAGCGGAAGCATCGTGCGTGTCTCGGGCCGCCCGTCGATGATGACCGATTCCTGGCGCGAGCGTGCTACCCCGAGGATAGCCACCTCGGGATAGTTCACGATCGGCGTGAAGCCCGTGCCACCGAGGCCGCCGAGGTTCGAGATCGTGAACGTCCCGCCCCGAAGCTCCTCGAGATCGACCTTGCGCTGTCGCGCCCGCGCCGCCAGGTCGTCCAGTTCCCCCGCCAGTTGCAGGAGGCCCTTCTTGTCCACATCGCGCACGACCGGCACGATCAGCCCGTGCTCGGTGTCCACCGCGACGCCGACGTGGTAGTACTGCTTGAGGATCAGCTCGCCCGTCGCGGCGTCAAAGCTCGCATTGAACTGCGGATACTGCCTGAGAACCCTCGCGACTGCCTTCATAAGCAGGACGGTCATCGTCAGCGCGGGCACCGGCGGCCCTGGAGAGTGCGCATCCTGCACGGCTTCTGCGGAAGGCGCGGCACCAGCCCCGCGTGTGGCGGCGGCCGACTTCTTGCGACCGACGTATCGCTTCCGCGCTGCCTCCAGCTCGGTCACGTCTGCAACGTCGAACTGCGTGACGTGCGGCACCATGCGCCAGGCCAGGCTGAGGTTCTCGGCGGTCTTGCGATGCACGCCGCGCAACGGCCGACGCTCGATCGGCCCCCAACGACTGAAATCGGGCAACGGGGGCGCGCCGAGGCCGCCGCCCGTCACGGTCGGCAGCGAGGACGTCGTAAGCTGCCGCACGTACGCCTTCACGTCGTCCTCTGAGATCCGCCCGCCAGGCCCCGTGCCCTCCACCAGGCGAAGATCGACACCCAACTCCCGCGCAAGGCGGCGCACGGCCGGACTGGCGCCCACGGCTTCGCCGGCGCCGGAACGAGCCACCGGCTCAGCAGCGGGTGCCGCCGGCATCGGCACGGGCGATCGCGGAGCGGGCGGCGCAGACGGTTCCGCAACGGACCGCGGCACAGGCGGCCCCTGCGGTTTCGGCGGTACGCGCACGGGTGTCACGGGCGACGCCTCCTGCGCTGCGGCGGCCGGCGCGCCACCGGCCCCCGCGGTGTCGATCGTGAGAAGCACAGCGCCGACGGGAACGCGGTCGCCGGCCTTCACGTGAAGCCGAACCACACGGCCGGCGTGCGGACACGGCAACTCGACGACGGCCTTGTCCGTCTCCAACTCCAACACATTCTGCCCGGCCTGAATGACATCGCCCTCTTTCACGAGCCACTGGACAACGTCACCCGCTTCGATGTTCTCGCCGAGATCCGGCAGTTTGAATTCCGTAATCATGTCCTCAACCCTGCTGCTGCCGATGAACAAAGCCGCGGGCCGCTACGTCGTGGCCGGGTCCGGTTTATCCGGATCGATTCCCAGTTCCAGGGCGGCCCGCTTGACCGCCTCGCGGGTGATCCGCGGCTCGATCCGGCCGCCCGTCTCGGTCTTCTCCCCGCGCCGTGCCAGGGCGCTCAGGGCCGCTACAGTAATCGATTCCGCATCCACCTCAAAGAACCGCCGGAGCGCCTCGCGCGTATCACTGCGGCCGAAGCCGTCGGTACCAAGCGTCACGTAGTCGCCCGGCACCCAGCGCGCAATCTGCTCGGCCACGAGGCGCACATAGTCCGACGCCGCGACAAACGGCCCCTCGATCCCCCGAAGCCGATCCCACAGGTGGCAGGTCCGCGGCGGCTCGCCGGGATGGAGCATATTCCATCGCTCCGCCGCAAGCGCGTCGCTGCGCAACCGTTTGTAGCTGGTCACGCTCCAGACGTCGCTGGAGACCTGATAGCGCTCGGCAAGGATGTCCTGTGCCCGCAGCACCTCGCGAAGAATCGGCCCGCTGCCGAAGAGCTGCACCCGCAGGCCGTCGGTGCCGGCCTCGCGCGTGCGGAACCGATACATGCCCCGCAGGATCCCCTCCGCGGCGTCCGGGGGTATCGGCGGCATCTCGTAGTTCTCGTTGTAGAGCGTCAGGTAGTAGAAGATCGGCTCCTGGGCCTCGTACATCCGGCGGATGCCGTCCTGAATGATCACGGCGATCTCATATGCGTAAGCCGGATCGTACGCCAGGAGGTTGGGCACATGGGCAACCAGCAGGTGGCTGTGGCCGTCCTGATGCTGAAGTCCCTCGCCCATCAGCGTCGTGCGCCCCGCCGTCCCGCCGAGCAGGAAGCCTTTTGTCTGTGCGTCGGCCGCAGCCCAGACCAGGTCGCCGCAACGCTGGTAGCCGAACATGGAGTAGTAGATGTAAAAGGGAATCATGTTCACGCCGTGCGTGGCGTACGCCGTGCCCGCCGCGATGAACGAGGCCATCGCGCCGGCCTCCGTAATGCCCTCCTCGAGGATCTGCCCGTCCCGGGCCTCGCGGTAATACAGGAGCGTGGCGGCGTCCACGGGCTCGTAGAGCTGCCCGACATGCGAGTAGATGCCGCGTTCGCGGAAGAGAGCCTCCATGCCGAACGTCCTCGCCTCGTCCGGCACGATCGGAACGATGTAGCGGCCGACAGTCGGATCACGCAACAGCCGGCCGAGCATCCGCACAAACGCCATCGTGGTGGAGGCCTCGCGGCCGCCGCTGCCCGCCAGGAACTCGTCGAAGAGCGACAGCGGCGGGGCCTTGAGCGGCATCGGGACCATCGGTCGGGCGGGCACATAGCCGCCCAGGGCCTTGCGGCGCTCGCGCAGGTATTGCATTTCGGGGCCGTTCTCGGGCGGTCTGTAGAACGGCGTCTCCGCGATGTCTTCATCGGCAATCGGAATGCCGAAGCGCGAACGGAACTCGCGAAGCTCCTCCTCATTGAGCTTTTTCTGCTGGTGGGAGATGTTCCGGCCTTCGCCCGCCTCGCCGAGGCCGTAGCCTTTGATCGTCTTGGCGAGGATGACCGTGGGCGAGCCGACATGGTCCACCGCCGCCTTGTACGCGGCATAGACTTTTTCCGGGTCGTGGCCGCCGCGCCGCAGCTTGCGGATCTGCTCGTCTGTAAGATGCTCGGCCAGGGCCCGCAGCTCCGGCGACTTGCCGAAGAAATGCTCCCGGGTGTAGGCGCCCGACTCGACGACGTACTTCTGATATTGGCCGTCCACTACTTCGTTCATCCGTGCGACAAGCTGCCCGTCGCGATCGCGCTCCAGCAGCGGATCCCAGTCCCCCCCCCAGATCACCTTGATCACGTTCCAGCCCGCACCGCGGAAGGCGGCCTCGAGTTCCTGGATGATCTTTCCGTTTCCGCGGACGGGACCGTCGAGCCGCTGTAGATTGCAGTTGACTACGAAGATCAGATTGTCCAGCTTTTCCCGCGAGGCAAGCGTGATGGCCCCGAGTG
>CAZMVY010000013.1:30925-34663 GCA_964569765.1 uncultured Planctomycetales bacterium | reverse complement strand
CGCGCCTGATAACTCGCCAGGCTCGGCCCGACGCCCATCGAAACCGGCGGAACCTCCCAGAAGGACGGCCTCAGCCACGGGGGCGGATAGGACGAAAGCCCCCCGCCCGGGCGAAGCTGCCGGCGGAAGTTGACAAGTTCGTCCGCGCTGAGGCGACCCTCAAGGAAGGCCCGCGCATACACCCCCGGCGAGGCGTGGCCCTGAAAGTAGATCTGATCGCCGGAAAAGTCTTCGCTGCGACCCCGGAAGAAATGGTTGAAGCCGACCTCAAAGAGCGTCGCCACGGAGGCGTACGTTGAGATGTGGCCGCCGATGCCGTGCGCCTCCCGATTGGCGCGAACCACCATCGCCATCGCGTTCCAGCGGATGATGCTCTTAATGCGGCGCTCAATCTCGCGGTTTCCCGGATACAGCGGTTGTTTTCCGGCGGGAATCGTGTTGATGTACGGCGTATTGGCGGTGAACGGCAGCGAGACGCCGCGATGGCAGGCCGTCTCCTGCAACACGCTCAGCAGGTGGCGGACCCGGTCAGGTCCCTCGCGAGCGAGCACGTCGTCGAGTGAAGCAACCCACTCCGCAGTCTCGGCGGGGTCGATGTCTTTCCTCGGTTCTGCCATGAGTCTCTCCGGCACGCAAACTACTCCCGGCAGGGCATCGCCCCGGCGGGTCCGCACCCGCCGCCATACCCATGCCGGTCTGCACCTCGGATGATAGCATTGACGCGACCGTTTGTCCGCAAAAAGCATTCGGGGAAACACCCGCCGCTTGCGGGGCGTGCACGGGTGGCGAGCGGTCCATGACGCTCGCCCGCCCATGGCACCGGCCCGACCCACAGGGAGAGGACGGCGAAGCGGTCGCCGCCAGTGCCACCGGTGCGGGCAATACCGCCGGAACGGTTACAATGGCAACGTGGATCGCGAGAAACGCACCAGTCTCGTAAAGACCCTTGCAGCACGTCTGGGGTTCGATCGGACCGGCGTCGCCGCCGCAGTACAGCCGGCACGGGCCCCATTTCTGGTCCAATGGCTCCGTCGCGGCTTCGCCGGGAATATGGACTACCTCCACCGCAACCTGGAGACGCGGACCAACCCGGCCGCGATGCTGCCCGGCGCCGCGTCAATCATCGTCGTGGCGTTGAACTACCACGCCGACCCCCCCGCCACCGAGGCGGCCGGGCGGCGCGGGCGGATCGCGCGGTACGCCTGGGGACGCGATTACCACAAGGTTGTACGAAAGAAGCTTCGCCGACTCGTCGCGGATTTGCGCGCGGCCCTTCCCGAGCCGTTCGAATGCCGCATCTGCGTCGATACCGCCCCGATCGTGGAGCGTGAGATCGCCGCTGCAACCGGCATCGGCTGGATCGGCAAGAACACGCTCGTGCTGAACCGCGAGCTTGGCTCGTACTTCGTTCTGGGCGAGGTGATCACCACGCTCGATCTGAGCCCCGACGCGCCCGCAACGGACCACTGCGGGTCCTGTATGCGGTGCCTGGAGGCGTGTCCCACGCGGGCGCTCGTCGAGCCGCGCGTAATGGATGCCCGCCGGTGCATCTCCTACCTGACCATCGAACACCGCGCGGAGATTCCCCCGGAGTTCCGTCGCGCTATCGGCGACTGGTTATACGGCTGTGACATCTGCCAGGAGGTGTGCCCGTTCAACCGCCGCATTCCGCAGACCCGCGAGCCCGATTTCGCGCCACGTCCGCCCGCCCCTGCGATAACGCCGCAGGAGGTGGACCAATGGACTGCCGACGACTATGCCCGGCTCCTGCGCGGACGGGCGCTGAAACGGGCCACGCTTGCCATGTGGAAACGAAACGCGGCCATCGTGGCGGCCAACGCGCAGCACGCGGGCCCGGCCGTACCTTGAATCGCAGCCGGGCCCTGGCGGTTCAACGAACCACATGTGCGGCCGTTATCGCGCTGCGCCCGCACCCGCTTGCGGAGCACAAGCTCACCCGCCGCTCACCGTGATCTTCCGCGGCTTCGCTTCCTCACGCTTGTCCAGAGTGATCCGGAGCACGCCGTCCTTGAGCAGCGCATCAACCTTGTTCTCGTCCACGGCGACGGGCAGCGAGAACTGACGGGAGAACCGGCCATACTGCCGCTCCCGAATGTGATAGTTGTGCTTCCTCTGCTCGGACGACATCTTCTTCTCGCCGGAGATCGTCAGGACGCCGTCTTCCAGCGTA
Source organism: uncultured Planctomycetales bacterium (assembly GCA_964569765.1). Taxonomy (GTDB): domain Bacteria; phylum Planctomycetota; class Phycisphaerae; order UBA1845; family PWPN01; genus CAZMVY01. The sequence continues at coordinate 32,472 of CAZMVY010000013.1, read as the reverse complement.
ATCTCGATATCGTCCCTGGTGAGGCCCGGCATCTCCACTTCCACGTAGTAGTGGCTCTCGTCCTCGCGAACATCCGCGTTGCAGGGAACCAACTGCCGGGCCCAAGGCTCGCCCAATACCCGCTCAACGAGTCGATCGAAATCCCGATGCACGCGGCCCACCAAATCCGCCTCCGTCGGCCATCCCATCGGATCGGCCAGAAGATCCGCACTTCGACCCAAGCGAACCGGCAACATGAAACACCTCCGTACCGTAAATGCCAAGCAGCGCTCTGTCCGTTCGTTCCAACCATCCCGACAGGTTGGCAACGGGCGTGCCGACGAGAGAAAACGCGCGTAACTCATTTCAGAAAAAGATATTACGGCAAAGCCCTTGGCGAATGGTTCCGAGAGGGCGACGGTCAATCTGACAGAGCCCGGCGCAACACGAGCAACTCAACCCCCGCCTCAGACACGACTTGCGCTACGCCAGGCACATTGTGACAGCCGCAGTATAATGCATGGCAGGAAAGCCACCCGGAGCGAACGTGGCCACAGCCATTTTACAACGCCGAATCGAGGAAGCCGCGCGACGTACCGGCCGCATCGAGCGGTGGTCGGCATGGCTGCAAGGTGCGGCGTACCTTCTGAGCGCCGGCTTGGCACTCGGCATCGTCGACCTGCTCTTTCCGTTGCCGCCCATCATACGGCGAACGGCCACGGTCGGCTGGCTGCTCGGCTGGGGCGCGGTGATCGCCGTCGGAGTGTGGTGGGGCATGCGCGCCCGTCGCCGGCCGTCGGAAACTTTCGCGGTTCTGCTCGAACGCGGAGGGGGCATCGCTCACAACGCCCTTGTGAACGCCGTACAGTTCGGCCGCGTGATCGCCAGCGGCCGCACCGGAAGCGCGAGCCTTGCCCTCATGCATGCGCAGATCGAGCAATCGCAGCGCGTGGCGAACGACCTGCCCGTCGCCCCATACGTCGATCAGGCATGCCTTCGCCGACGCGGCCTCGCACTGGCTGCCGTGGTCCTGTTCTCAGGCGCGACCGGCGTGGTCCAGCCCGGCGTGTGGCGCGCCATTGCGCCGCGATTCTACGAGCCGGCGGGCGACCACCCGCCGTTCTGCCGCACGCAATTCACCGTACGCTACGAGTCCAGCGCCGCGGATGGGCGAATTGCACGCGGGGACGACGTGAGGGTGATTGTCGATCTGACGGGCAAGGTTCCCGAGCGGGCATGGCTGATACCGGAGTCCGACGGCGCGGCCACGGCCGCCGGGCGTATCGACCTCTTTCGCCGATCGCAGAGCCAGTGGCTCGTCCGACTCGACGGCGTGCGCGAAGATCTGGTCTTCCGCGTCCACATCCCGGAGGGGTACAGCAAACGCCAGTACCTGCGCCTCGCGACCATTCCGAGGATCGTTGCCGCGAGGGTTCGATACGCGCCGCCGGCTGCCTCGGGCCGCGAGCCATACGAGACGCCCCTCGATGGCAGCAGCATCCGCGAGGAACAGGGCACGCTTGTCACACTGACGCTCACATCGGACCGGCCGCTGAGACAGGGCGACG
>CAZMVY010000013.1:26815-30915 GCA_964569765.1 uncultured Planctomycetales bacterium | reverse complement strand
GCCTTGCCGACGGACGAGCGCTGACGGCCGCACCGCTTGCGCGGACAGGCAGGCGCGCCGCGACTTCGACCGATGAACCAGCCGGCCCAACGGCCTGCGAGGTGCGTGCGACGTTCATGCTGGAGGAGGACGGACATCTGACCGCCACCGTCACGGACGCGGACGGCGCACCATCGCGCGATCGGATCGATGCGGACATCCGCGTGATCGCGGCGGCCCGCGCATCGCGGACCACGGAGGACGCACAGCAGGCACCGGGCCGCCACGCGACCGCGGTGCCGGATACAGTACCCCGCGAAACGACGTCCGGCATGACGCCGGACGTCCGGGATCCTGCCACGACCTCCCCCGACGACGAGTCCCCGGCCGCCCGGAAGCCCACGGGGCAGGCCGCCTCAGCCGCTCGTTCTCCACATAACGCGCCGCCGCCAATCGAGTCGCCCCGCCCGCGCGAGGGCACGCAGGTTGAGACCATCCGGCCCGATGAACCCGTGCGGATCGACACGGGGCCGATCCAAGGCGAGCGGATGCCGGGGCGTTACAAAGACCTGACGGAGGCGTACTTCCGACGGCTTGCGGAGGACGGTCGATGAACACACCGCGATGGAGGCGAGCGACGTTCGTCGTCTGGCCGGCCATGCTCGTGGTCCTGCCGGAAGCCGGGCCGACGAGCGCCCCGGACGCAAGCGGCGAGCAGGAGGAGGGGCGCGTCCGCTGCGCCAACCTCACATACGACCGCAACAAGACGAGCGTGTGTTTCGCCGACAGGTTCCTTCGGATCCTGGCCTCCGAGACGGGCATCCCCACGGATGAGCGTTTTCATCCCGTGCGGCTCGACTCGGATCAGATCTACGACTATCCGTTTGCCGTGATGACCGGCGAGGGCCGATTCCAGTTGACGGAGGATCAGCGGAAGAACCTGCGGAACTACCTGCAACGCGGCGGATTCCTGCTCGCGTCGGCCGGGTGCAGCAGCCCCGAGTGGGACCGCTGCTTCCGCGGGGAGATCCGGCGGATCTTTCCCGACCACAGAATCCAGCGGCTCGCCTTGTCGCATCCGGTTTTCCACACGGTCTTCGACATCGAGCGCCTGGAGATCAAGAAGGGACCGTCGGGCCACCTGGAGGGCATGGAAATCAACGGCAAGCTCGTGCTGATCTACAGCCAGCTCGGCCTCAATGACACGGCCAACGCCGGCAAGGGATGCTGCTGTTGCGGCGGCAGCGAAATCCTCAATGCCCCCGCGGTGAACGCGAACATTCTCGCATACGCACTCACGCATTAGCGTCTTCCGTCGCGGCCTCTCCACATCTTGCGCGCACGTTTCGCGACGCGGCGACAGCGCCACCCGTTATTCTGAGGAACCCTTCGGCTTCGCGCAAGGCAGACGGCGCAACGAAGAAGCGGGCTGATTGGCGCCGGTGGGCCAGACCCTTCACGCCGTTTATCCTTGAGGCCGGCCGTCAGCCTGGCGCGGTCATCGACAGTTCGAGACGCAGCACCTGCCGGTGGCGATGGCATGTGAAGCGTTCGATCACGTCGCGGTCGAGGGACACGCCGAGGCCGGCGCCATTCGGCACGCGAATCAGGCCATTCTGGCAGCGGATCGGCGGCACGGTCACGTCCGCCACGAACCAGCGATCGCTCGACTCCACGTCGGTCGGATATCGTATGTTCGGCAGCGTCGCCAGATGCACAGCCCCCCAGCCGCCGACGGCCAGCTCCGGCATCGTGCCCACCCAGCACCCCACACCGGCGGCGCGGGCCGTATTGTGGATGTCCAGCGCAGCCGTGAAGCCGCCGACCCGCTGAAGCTTGATGTTGATGATGGCGGCGGCGGCGCGACCGACGGCCTCGCGCACGACCCTTGCGCTGGTGGCGGACTCATCGAGACAGATCGGCGTCCGGCAGCGCGAGGCGAGCAACGCGTGGCCGTCGAGATCGTCCGCGGGCAGCGGTTGCTCGATCATCATCAGACCGAAGCGGTCCCACGAAGCGATGTGGTCGATGTGCTCGCGGCCGTACGCCGCATTGGCGTCGACCATGAGCGGCACATCCGGCCAGGCAGCGCGGACGCCGTTGAGCGGCTCGACGTCCCAGCCCGGCTGCACCTTGATCTTGACGCGCCGGTAGCCGCCCTGTTCCAGATAACGGCCGATCCGTTCCACGAGCGTATCCGCGCGATCGCAGATGCCGACGGCAAGGCCCGACTCGACCGTCGCGGCGGCCGAGCCGCCAAGCAACTGCCACAAGGGCCGCCCCTCCGCGCGGGCCAGGGCGTCCCACGCCGCGGTCTCGACCCCGGAGCGAGCGAAGGGATCGTCGAGCGATTCGCTGATCGCAAGAAGCGTGCGGGGCGTGATCCGGCCGGCGCCCTGAAGGAGCGGAATCAGCCGGTTCACGAGAGTATCCCAGCAACCTTCGGGGGTATGGCGGCTGTAGAAGCTCCCGGCCATGGGGGAGGCCTCTCCGACGCCGGCGAGGCCCTCCGCAACCAGCTCGACCAGGATTGCGTCTTTCTCCGCTACGGAACCGCTGCTGATGACAAAGGGTTCGTGGAGGGGCACGCGAAGGTGCGTGAGGCGAATCTCATCGATGCGAACAGCCATAATATCGGCGGAAGGTTACCACAACCGGCATCCCGGTGCTACAATCGCGGGATGGCAATCGACCCGCAACGCACCGCGCAGGCGCGGGCGGGCGGGCACATCGCAACCCTGTGAGGTGCGGATGATGGAATCGGACAAGGAGTTGCCTGCGAAGGTTGACCTGAACCGGATCGCCGCCGCCGTACGGGAGATCCTCACGGCGGTCGGGGAGGATCCCGACCGCGAGGGGCTCCGCGCAACGCCCATGCGGGTCGCGCGGATGTATGCGGAGATGTTTTCCGGACTGCACGAGGACCCGAGCGCGCATCTCAGCGCGATGTTTACGGAGCGCTACGACGAAATGGTGGTGCTTCGACGGATTCCGTTCCATTCGATGTGCGAGCACCACCTGATGCCGTTCGAGGGCCACGCGGATATCGCCTATCTGCCGAACGGGAAGGTGGTGGGCATTTCGAAGCTCGCTCGGGTTGTGGATTCCTTCTCGCACCGGCCGCAGGTGCAGGAGCGTCTGACGAACCAGATCGCGGACCTGCTGATCTCCGTGGTAAACGCGCGAGGCGTCGCGGTGGTGATGAAGGCGACGCACACGTGCATGACCTGCCGCGGCGTACAGAAACCGGGCAGCGTAATGATTACCTCGGCGGTGCGCGGTATCTGCAAGAGCGACGCCCGCACGCGCAGCGAGGTCATGGCGTTGCTGCACGATTGACGCCGGAGGCGGACGAAGACGCGGGGGCCGCACACGCCCGCTGTACCGGCTGCCCGGACGAGGCGACAGGCAACAGCACGCCACTCCCGAGGCCATGCCGGAAAGACGGCCGTGCGCGAGGCCCAACGACGGGGAATCCGTGCCCGCTCCCGGCCGTTTCTCCCATAGGTCGACGACCCGCGAAGATCATGGCGTTCCCCATGCCGAACGTCCTTCTCGCGCGGTCCCCGGCCGGCAGAGGATTCAGGCGAGCAGCGGTGGATCCGGAAACACGAGATTCTTCAGCGACTGTCGTCCCGGCGCCGCGTGCCAGCCAGTTGCCGGCCCAGCCAGGCGAAGGCCTCGTCCTGCATTTCCCGGGTGAACACGTGCGGCACGGACCAGAGCTTCGTTTCAAGGCGTTCACCCGCCGCCTGACCGTCCCATACCCGGCGCATCCGGGCATAGGCATCCCGAACGCCGGGGATCGGGAAGAGCTTGTCCTGCTCGCCGTTGTAAAACAGCATCGGCTTGGGGCAGGCGATCGATGCGATGTCGGGGATATCCAGATGGTTCGAAATGCCCGGGATGAGCATCGAGAAGGCCGACTGGCCCCCGGTCTGGTTGTTGCCGGGAACCATGAGCGAAGCCGTGGTCGCCATCCAGCAGATCGCCGCGCCGGCGGCAACGCGGTCGCTCGCGGCACAGAGCATCCACGTCCGATGGCCCCCCATCGACAAGCCGATCGCGCCGATCCGCGTCGGATCCACCTCGGGCTGGGCTGCAACGAACTCCGCGCTGCG
>CAZMVY010000013.1:0-26805 GCA_964569765.1 uncultured Planctomycetales bacterium | reverse complement strand
CCGGCCGCGGTCGCCCCAGAACAGGGCGTCCGCGGCAAAGACGACGTAGCCGCGAGCGGCAAGTTCGTCGCCGATGAAGCGGCCGCCATAATACTTCGCCGTCCAATCCTGAGCGTCGGCGAGGATCTCCGGCCGCTCGCCGAACGGACGGACGACCTTCTCCTTGCCGATCGAGAAGTGCGCGCCGTGATCATGCAGGGCAACGATCGCCGGGAACGGCCCCCCTCCCTTCGGCACGAGCAGGTACGCCGGGACACGGCAGTCCGCCGAAATGTTGAATACGAGCTTGCGGGCTTCGTAGGTACCGCGGTCTTCGGATGCGAGGAGGGCGGGGTCGAATGCGGCGCGCGGCGGCGGCGTCATAAGGGCATCGAGCAGCGTCTTCCGCGCCGCCGCCCGCCACCGGGCGAACGGCAGGCCCCCGACCGGGTCACAGGCCAGCGGAAACGTAAGCCGCCCTTTCTGTGCCGCCGCGAAGGTCGGAAGCTTATCCGCCATTCCGTAACGGGCATACCGGGTAGATGGCGACGGAATGGCGCGTGTCGTCGCCTCGGCCGGCACCCGGTTCAGCACGTTCTGCAACTGAGGATTCGCGTTGAAGAGTCGTTCGGCCGGGCGATGCGCCAGGTAGAAGTCCAGCACCTGCGAGAAGTACACAAGGCCCTCGGGCGGTACGCCGCCGGTACTGACGGCCCCTTCGGTGTAATCGCGCTCGCGGGGACGGTCGCCGGGCCTGCGATACAGATCGCCAAGCCGCCGGCCGCCCCTGAGGAGACCGGCAGCCTGTTCCCATCCGCCAAGCCCGGTGAACAGCTTGCCGCTCTTGTGCCACACGAGGATCCGCGCCTGCAGCACGCGCTCGACGGCATCCAGCAACTCGTCGATCGGCTCGCCACACGCTTCAAAGGCACGTGCGGCATTCACAAGCTGATTGGCATGTTCCATCGCCTGTCCGACGGAAACCGTGGCCGAGAGCGGATGGGGGTAGCGCCAGCCCCCCACCGGATCCTGCGACTCGGCCAGAAAGCGGGCGACGGCCCGGACGACGTCGCGGAGCTTCGGCTCGTCGGGGGCGTAGTGCAGCAGACCGGGAAGCCCCTGGAGGGCATAGCCGATGATGTACGGTTTGGCATAGCCGATCTTGAGGCCCGCGGCATCATCCTCGATAAACGGCGGATCGTTCGCAATCGGCTTGCCGCCCTGGTCGAAGAGGTCGCCCGTGGACAACCGTGTGCGCAGCTCGCGGAACAGGCGAAGCGCCTCGTCGAGATACCCGCCGCACCCCGTGAAGCGGTACAGCCGCAGGAAGTCAAGGACATCGCCGATATTACGGCATTCCCCCCTGTCCGCGTGAACGGCTTGCCTGGCATACTCGACTTGCCAGCGAAGGCAGGTCGCCATGCGCGGATCGCCCGTCTCCTCGTACGCATAAAAGAACGAATCGTAGCCTTTCGTGCAGAACGTCACAGCGGTGTTCGACCGCCACATGAAGCCGAGATCGTTCCGGTGAGCGTCCGAATGCCGACTCGCATTGTTGTAGCGCGTGCCGCCGAACTCCCCCGGCCGGCCCGCACCCCACCAGATGCACAGGTCGTGGTAATTCGCACACCACTGCAAGGCCGTCTCGCGCAGGCGTGCGTCCCCGCTGCGATAGTACTCCTCAAAGATGGGCGGGCAATGGTTCAGACGGTTCATGCCGAACACCGCGGCCGGGAATGTCGTAACGTTGCCGAAGTCGTCGCCTCGAAGCGCCGAACCGACTATGGCCTCGCGGTGATACCGCCGGATCGCATCCAGAGCATCCCAGGGCCTCAGGTCGGCACTCACGCCGCTGTGATACAGGGCGTCGAAGGACTCCGCGGGCACATCGAGCTGGTGCGGCGGTTCCAGCAGCGCATTCCACGGCACGGCGTCCGACGGACCGATGAGGACCGTCGCTTCGCGCCAGGCCGCTTCCTGATGTGGCACGTGCTCGTCCGCGCGGCAACGAAGGTACGTGATCTCCGATCCGTCGCCGACCGGGCGAACCTCCACCTGACCGCGTCGGAGCAGGGCCGCGTCCGGAAACGCGAGCCGCCGGCTTCCCGCAACGATCCGGATGGGTTCGCCCTGGGCGAAGGCGTGCCGGATCGAGCCGCCGGCAAGGACCCGCTCCACGTTGCCCCATTGCACGGAACGTACGGCCGGCCCCGAAATCCGCCACCCGAGATCGGGAGCATACCCGTCGCCGCTCTCCAGTCGCTGCACGGACGCCCGCAGGGCCACCGTGCCAAGCCCGTCGGCCCGAAGTTCGACGATCCGCGGCCAGAGGGCGTCGGGCACGAGCAGCCGCACCCAGAGGTAGTGCTCGCCCCGCTCGATTACCTCGACGGTCGGCGCCACCGACCATTGCCGGGCGGGAGCGATCAGCTCCGCGCGCCAGGCCGCGCCATTCGGCCCGCCGACTTCCAGCGACGCCTCGCCCAACTTCAGCGTCAGACCGCCGATGTGTTCCTCCAAGCCGCCGGGGCGCGTGGACGGCCCGACCCGGCCCGCCGGGCACGTCGTGAGCGCCGTTTCAAAAGAACGCGCGGCGGAATCAGGAAAGGAGAAGAGGAACGTAACGATCGCGCGCCGGACAAAACGCGGCCGGCCCGGGTGATACGTAAGCACGCGAACATCCGGAGCAATCTGCTGCCCATCGGCTCGAACAACCAGGCCCAGATCGGCGGGATACGTTCCCGGTGCAAACGGAAGGGAAATGCGCACGAGTTGCCGGCCCACGGCCGCGGGCACGACGGTGAACGTCGGAAGCCCGGCCCCGCCCGGCGGGCAGAGGCCCTCCGTGCCCGCCGTCGGCGGCGAGAAGCCAAACCGCGAGACCCAATCCGCCGCCTGGTGATCCACGCCCTCCGCCGCAGCGTCGGCATGGCGTGCAGAAAGCACGAGCCCGACGGCGAGTACCGCGAACAAACCGCCAAGCCACTTCATAATCCATACTCCCTACGTCCGCACGTCGCGGCGCAACGAGCATAACCGAAGCACACACCGGGGCAGAAGCCCCAACGGACCGGCGCATGGCAACAGCAGCGGCGATGGCGGCGGTTCTACCGCCCGAAACGGCGGACGTGTTTGTCGGTGACGAGCATATCGACGGGGATGTCGTGCGGGCCGGCGGGGATCCGGTCCACGAACTGCTCCTCGAAGGCCAGTGCGCAGGCCACACCGCGGAAGTCCTTATGAGCGAGGAAGCGGTCGAAGAATCCGCGGCCCCTGCCGAGACGGTTGCCGAGCGGATCGAAGCCCAGGCCGGGCACGATCACCAGGTCGCTGTCCGCCACCGGGATCGGCACGCCGTCGGCCGGCGCCCGGATACCAAGCGGAGAATTCGTCATGCCGTCGGTCAACGAATCGATCTGAATCGGCAAGAGGCGGCGTTGGTCCCAACTGATCTTGGGAGCGAGCACCCGCTTGCGCTCCTGCCAGGCCCGCAGGGCGACCGGCGTCGTGTCGATCTCCGTGGGCAGCGAGAGGAAGAGCATCAGAATCTCCGCCTTCTTCCACTCAGGCTGCTGAAACAGAAGATTCGCCGCAGCGAGGGACTTCTCCTTGATCTCGGTCGGCGACAAGGCCGCCAGGATCCGGCGCAGGTTGGCTCTAAGGTCTTTCTTCACGAGGACTCCTGTTCCGTTCCCTGGCGTGTGGGTCGCAAGCCGCCGCTGCGTCCCGCCGCGCTCGCAGGATCGCGGCGAACTCAGCCTCCCGGCCCCGGTCCGTCGGCTCATAGTATACTCTATCGACGCCGAGGTATTCCTGCTCCACAAAACCGCCCTCGTAGTCGTGGGCGTACTTGTAGCCTTCCCCATGGCCCAGGCGCTTCGCGCCGGCGTAATGCGTATCGCGGAGATGCCGGGGCACCGGCAGCGTCCGGCCGTTCCGCACGTCGTCACACGCCGTCCAGATCGCCTTCGCCGAGGCGTTCGACTTCGGGGCACACGCGATGTAGAGCGCCGCCTGAGACAGCGGTAGCTGACACTCCGGCAGCCCTACGAACTCCGTTACCTGTGCCGCCGCATTGGCCAGCACGAGCGCCATCGGGTCGGCGTTTCCGACATCCTCCGCGGCGCAGATCGCGATCCGCCGGGCGATGAAACGCGGGTCCTCGCCCGCCTCGAGCATGCGGGCCAGCCAGTACACGGCGGCGTCCGGGTCGCTGCCGCGCATCGACTTGATGAACGCGCTGGCCGTGTCGTAGTGCGCGTCGCCCGTCGGATCGTACGCGATGGCCTTGCGCTGGATGGACTGCTCCGCCACATCGAGATCGATCCGTATGACCGCGTCGGCGCCGACGCGGCTCTGCTGGGAAAGCACGGCAATCTCCAGCGCAGTCAGGGCCCGGCGCGCGTCGCCGTCGCTCATCACGGCCCAGTGACGGACGGCTTCGTCGGCAATGTCGATCTTCAGACGCCCGAAGCCGTTGACCGGGTCGGCGATGGCGCGCCGGACAAGCGTCGCAACGGCCTCTTCCGCGAGCGGCTGAAACTGGAACACCTGACTGCGCGAGACGAGCGGGGAGTTGACCGCGAAGAACGGGTTTTCGGTTGTGGCGCCGATCAGGATGAGGATGCCGTTCTCGACATCCGGCAGAAGCACATCCTGCTGGGCCCGGTTGAAACGATGCAGCTCATCGATGAACAGTACGGTCCGCTGCCCGGAGCTCTCGAGCCGCTGCTTCGCCCGCTCGATGATTTCCCGGATCTCGCGGACCCCCACCGCAGCCGCATTGACCTGCTCGAAGGCGGCCCGCGTGGTGGCGGCAACGATCTGCGCGAGCGTCGTCTTGCCGGTGCCTGGCGGGCCGTAGAAGATCGCGCTGGTCAATCGATCGGCCTCCAGCATCCGGCGAAGGAGTCTCCCGGGGCCGACGAAGTGCTCCTGCCCGACGAACTCGTCGAGGGTCTTCGGGCGGAGGCGCACCGCCAGCGGTGCCACCCGGGCATACGCCTGTTTTCGCTGTTCAGCAAAGAGGTCCATACCCATCCTCGGGGCCTGCCCGGACCCCGATCGTGAATGCGTGACCCTTCATTGTACTTCGCCCCGCCGGCCCTTACAAACCCAGAGAGGCGAGCAGGTTGCGCCACTCCACGTACCGGTACGGAACCGCAAGCCGCTCGTGCAATGCCCGCAGCACCCGAAGCGAATCCTCGGTCAGCGACCCCTGCCAATGCTGCGATTGCGGATCGCAGAAGAACACGCGGCAACCCATCGGCCGGACGTCGCGAACGCCGCAGCGATTCTCGGTCTGGAAGGGGCAGCCCGACCAGGGCACGGTCCCCGCCGAAGCGCGAGCCGCAGGGCGCGAGGGTGGCGACGTCCCGAAAGCGAGGAAATACGCGGCCTCCAGCGTGGTAACAAACAGGTTGTGCCCGTACTCGTCGAACCGGCAACAGGCACCCCGTCGGCGGCACACCGGCTGATGCACCGCAATCGCCGCGTCAAGCTCGGCATAGAAGGCCGCCATCGCCCTCCGCACGTCCTCGCGGCAGGCGGCGCGACGGATCGCATCGACATCCTCAGCCGTCAGGGCACATCCGACCATTGCCTGGCCGTCCGGACCTTTTCGATATGATCCACCTTCCGAACCTCGCCGCAGTTCATGCCCGGGCAGTTTCCTGCCGCCTCCGCCCAGGATTCCGGGGTCTTGACATTCACGTTCCAGAAGGGCCAGGTGCGGCATTGCAGCGGGCGCACAGGGTAGATCGCACACGTCGCCTTTCCGTCGGCGCGACGGAGAAAGACGCAGTCGTAATCGGCCTTCTCGATGAGGCTGAACCGGAACCCGACGCGCCGGACGTAGCGGCGCGCGAAGAGCTTGACGTCGAGACCGAGAAACCCGGCGATCTTCGCCATCTCCTCCCGCGTCAGCCACACGTAGCCGGGCGCGCCGCCGCAGCAATTGCCGCATCCCGTGCAGGCGAAGCGCAAACCCTCGCGGTACCAGACGCCGTCACCCATACGCTTTGTCTCCGGCGCGAACCCCACGTATCATTATATCTTTCCCGGCGAACCGGCGGAAACATGCTCATGCAGTGGGCCCCGCATGCATCCTACCTCGGCGTTCTTGCGGCCCTTCTGGCCGCGGGCTTCGGCGTGCCGATCCCGGAAGACATCCCGCTTCTGACCGCGGGGTACCTCTGCCACCTGGGCCAGACAAGCCTGTGGCTCATGCTGCCGCTGACGCTGGCAGGCGTGCTGGGGTGCGACATCATCCTCTACCGGATGGGACGGCGGCTGGGAGACCACGTGCTGGAACACCGGTGGACCCGGCGGCTGTTCCGCCGCGCCACGCTCGTGACGGCCAAAGCGCAGTTCCGGCGCCACGGAGCCAAGATCGTCTTCGGCGGCCGGTTCATGCCGGGGGCGCGAGCGGTCATCTTCGTCTCGGCGGGGATCGTCGGCATGCCATGGTGGAAGTTCCTGCTGGTGGACGGTACCGCCGCGCTGGTCAGCGTACCGACGCTCGTGCTTCTGGGTTGGTACTTCGGCGAAAAATCCGAGGCGCTCCTGGCCCGCGTCCGGCACGCAGAGTACTACATCATGGGCGGGATCCTCGCGGCAACCGTCGTCGCGATCGCGGTGGAATCGTATCTTGCGCGGCGGCGCAAGGCGAAGGAACTCGCCGCGGAGAGCCTGCTCGCCCTGGCCGACGCGGCACCGCCCGCGAACCCGGAGGCCCAGGGTGGGCCGTCATCGAACCGGTCTGTCGCATCGGAACCGCCCGGCGGCGAGAACGGGGCTTGTGCCCCTGGCGGCGAGTCGCGGCCCGGGTCCGGCGGGCAGGAGTCGGCCGGCACGCGCCGCCCCGGACCGGAAGCAGGAGCGGGAAACGAGGCCCATTCGCCATCCGCGCATGCCGCCGCAGAAAAGCCCCGGCTGACCTGATCCTCGTGATGCATCTTCATGGCCACCGCACAGTCCTATCTGCGTCCCGAGATCATCCAGCAGGTGAAACGGCTGGACCTCAAGGCCCGATTCATCGTGGAGGGTTTCCTCGCCGGCCTGCACGGTTCTCCGTACCAGGGCTTCTCCGTCGAGTTTTCCGAGCACCGCAAGTACACGCCCGGCGACGACATCCGGCAGATCGACTGGAACGTCTTCGCGAAGACCGACCGCTTCTACATCAAGAAGCACCAGGCCGAAACCAACGTGGATGGGTATCTGCTGATCGACACCTCCGCAAGCATGGCTTATCCCCCGCCGGCCGCCGTCGCCGAGGGGCGAATGACGAAATTCGATTATGCGATCTGCCTGGCCGCCGCGATGGGTTACATGATGATCTGCCAGCAGGACGCCGTGGGGCTGGTATGCTTCGACTCCGAACTGCGGGCGTTTCTGCCCCCGCGGAGCAAACGGGCGCACCTGATGGCGATTCTCGGCCACCTGGCCCGCGTCCGCCCGCGCGGCCGCACCGGGCTGGCGAACGCCCTGCACAAGGTGGCCGACCGCGTGCGGAAACGCAGCCTGATGATCGTCCTGAGCGACTTTCTCGACGAACCCGATCACGTGATCGAGGCCCTCCATCATCTGCGGTTCCGGGGGCACGACCTCATCCTGTTCCAGGTGCTCGATACGGACGAGACGCAGTTTCCCTTCACGGGCCTGCGGCGGTTCGAGGATGTGGAGTCACGGGCCTCGGCGGTCACAGACCCCGAGGCGATCCGCGCGGACTACCTCGCGGCCCTTCAGGAGTTCATCCGGCGCTACCGCGACGAAGCGGCGGGCGTGCAGGCCGACTTCGTCCAGGTGGACACGGGCATGACGTTCGACAAGGCCCTCGTGCAGTTTCTCATCGACCGGCAGCGCCGCTTCTGAGGGAGTTTGACGCGGCCGCAACGCCATTTATAATCGCGGCTTCCGTCCGGGGATCGTCTCGGAAGGCTCTGATGTTGGAGGCAGGCATGCGAATCTGCGGAACCGAAATGTCGAACCCGACCACGCCGGGCAGACGAGCGCTCTCCCTGCGGTCAACAGCAATGGCTTGCCTCGTGGCGCTTGCCGGTATCCCCGCAACTGCGCAGCAGCCGGCCCCGCCGGCCGAGAGCCGGCCGGTCCAGGTGCCGGGCGATCTCTCGCTGGAACAGGTGTTCGCCGATTACCTGCACTTTGCGAGGATGGGCGCCTTCACGAAGGCCCAGGCGTACGCCGCCGCGCTGCTGGCCCGGCCCGACTGCAAGCCCGAGAACCTCCTGCCGCTCGCCGACAAGTACCGCAACAGCCGCGAAACGCTCCTCATGATCATCAGCGGCAGCAGCATCGGCGAGAGCGCCGGCAAGATCCTCAACGTGATCCGCGAGGGCGAGATCCTCCGGCGCAAGAGCCCGGAGCAGATCACGAACGCCATCGGACTCCTCGCGGGCACGCCGACGCAGCGGGAGGTCGGCCTGGACCGGCTTCGTTATGCCGGCGAGTATGCGGTGCCGGGGATGGTGGCCTGGCTGGCCGATCCGGAGAAGAAAGACCTCTACCCCTACATCGAACGTACGCTGCCCCGGATCGGCAAACCCGCCGTAAACCCCCTCGTGATCGCCCTGCGGACCCGGAACGACGCCGTCCGCCAGACGCTCATGGACGCCCTTGCCGAGCTCGGCTACCCGCAGGCCCTGCCCTACCTCAAACAGATCGAGCAGGACCCGAAGCAGCCGAAGATCGTCCGGGAAACGGCCACCCGGAGCATCGCCAAGATCCTGGCCGCGAACCCTGGAACGGCGGACCTGCCGGTGGATCAGGCGTTCCTCAGCCTTGCCGAACAGTATTACGCCGACGCACCGTCGCTGCGTCCGGACGAGCGCGAGGAACTGGCCAACGTCTGGTACTTCCGGAACGCTCAGCTCACGGCCGTTGCCGTTCCCCGGCAGATCTTCGACCAGGTCATGTGCATGCGATGCTGCCAGGACGCCCTGTCCGCGCAACCCGAATTGCCGGAGGCGACGGCCCTGTGGCTGGCCGCAAACTTCCGGCGCGAGGCAAAGCTCGGCATGGACGTGCAGTCCGTCGCCTCCGATGAGAAAGGCCTTGCGGACGCGACGCGACCCGAGAACTATCCGCGAAGCCTCTACTTCGCGCGATGCTTCGGCCCGCGCAACGTCCTCCTTACGCTTCGTCGCGGCGTGAAAGACCGCGACACAGCCGTAACCCTCGGCTCGGTCACGGCGCTGGACGGCATCGCCAGCGCCGGCGAGCTGCTCGGAACGCCCGAAGCGCGGCAGACGATGATGGAAACACTGACCTTCCCCGATGTGCTCGTGCGGATCAACGCAGCGCTGGCGCTGGCAGGGGCGCAGCCTCCGCAGGACTTTTCCGGAGCGACGGAGGTGGTGCCGATTCTCGCCTCGGCGCTGGACCTCCGCGGACGGCCGACCGTACTTGTCGCCGATGCGAACGCGGGGAGCCGCCGCCTGCTCGAGGAGGCGGCCGCGCGTGCGAACGCGAACGTAATCGCCGCGGCCAACGTAACCGAGGCGATCACCCGCGCGCGGCGGGAGGCGACCGACGTGGACCTGATCGTCCTCGCCACGGATCTCGAATCCCCCGACGTCTTCGGCGCCATCCAGCAGATTCGCAAGGACAATCGACTGGAACTCTCGCCGATCGTGCTGGCGGTGGCCCCTGGCGGCATGGGCACCGCGATCAAGGCGGCGGCAGCCGACCCGCGGATTGAGCGAATCCCGATCTCGAAGGTCAGCGGGCTGAGCGATGAGGAGCTGGCGCAATTCAACGACGCGTTCACCCGCGCGTGGACGCGGGCGCGACTGAACTGCGGCCGGCGACCGATCAGCGACGAGCAGGCGCTGGGGCTTTCGCTGGCCGCCGCAGACGCTCTCGGCCTGATTGCGATGAGCGGCACGTCGGTATTCCAGTTCAGCGCCGCCGAGGCCGCGCTGATCCGTGCCTGTTCGCACCCGGTCGAGGCGATGCGCCTCAAGGCCGCGACCGTGCTGGCCTGGTCGAAGAGCCCGGCCGCGCAGGCCGCGATCGCCCGGCTCGCGCTCGACACAAACGCCGGCGAGGCGCAACGGATCCGCGCGTTCGCCATCCTCGCGGATTCCGCGAAACGATTCGGCCGGCTCCTGGCCCCGGAGCAGATGAACACGCTGACCCAGCAGGCACTGCACGAGACCGCACTGACCATCCGCACCGCCGCCAGCCAGGCGCTCGGCGCATTGAACGTGAACGGCGACCTCGCGCCGGGCATCATCCGCGAACAGTCGGCAAACTGAGCCCCGGCCGGCCGCGCCAGGATCGCAAGCGCGGCCGCGCGTGGGAAAGGCGATCTTTGTCCTTCGTGTGTACGTTCTGCAACCCGCCCGGAAAGCTCAGGCGGGAGGTTCAGCCGGCGCGGCCGATTCCGGCTCGACCGGGGAACCGCCCTCCACCGGCTCCGGCGGGGCAAGATGCTCCTCCGCCCGGAGGATCTCGAACCACTTGGCGGGCGATTCCGCTTCGCCCGTGCGGGCGGAAAGATATGCCGCCTCAATGACAGCCATCGTCCATAAGTGGTCGCGTGCAAGAGAGGTAAGCTGTTTCCGATCGCCGGCCAGACCGTCCAGAAACGCCCGGATCGGATGCGCGTACGGGTTGGGCGCGCGATCGAACGGCGTACCTATGGGCTCGCCGGCGCGATTCAGCACGAAAATCTTCGTGGGATCAATGCGGATCGCCCCCCCGCTTGCCCAGATGGTGAGCTGATACGTCGGCGGACCGGCCGTCCAGCAGCTTACGAAAGACGCCACGGCTCCGTCCGCGTACTTGAGCACCATGACGGCCGTGTCTTCGGTATCGTAGGGATACCGGGTCCGGGGGCGGGAGACGCGGCTCATCGCTGCGTAAACCTCCGCCGGCGGCCCCAGCCAGTGCACCACCGTGTCGATGGCGGCGCAGGCTTCGTGCAGCAGCACGCCGGAGCCGGCCCGCTCGCTGTCCCCGCGCCAATCGAGATCCTCCGCGCGGCAGATGAATATCCGGGCCTCGACCAGGAACGGCCTGCCCAGCTCAGCCAGACGCTTGCCGGCCTGCTCCATGGCCGGCTCCGCGGGCCACGCCCGCGAGACAACCAGCGGACATCCGCCGGGAACGGCCTTGTCGAAGACGCGGGTCAGGGTCAACGCCTCGTCGAAGCGGCGGGCCAGCGGCGCCAGCTTCCACACGGGCGTCCCCTGCGCCGCCGCCAGCCGCAGGTACGGATGTACGTCCCAACAGGGCGCAGCAACAAACAGCGCATCCAGGTTCCGCTCCACGATCAGCGAACGGTAATCCGAGTAGGCCTCCGCGCCGAGGCTTTCGGCATGACGCGCCGCCAGCTCGGCATCACGGTCGCCCACGGCCGCCAGACGCACGCGAGGCTCGGTCAGCAGCGCGTCGAGGACCGTTTCCGCACCCCCGGCCAACCCGATCAATCCGACCTGAAGCTCGCCCGCCACCGCTGGTCCCGCCTTCTGCAACAGTTCGGCACACACCTCCCGGCCGGGCACAGTTACCCGTCCACCGGGGCCTTGTCAAACGCTTCTTGGCGTTTGCGTGGCACATCCCTATACTACACGTGCCGAGGGCCTTGCGTAGCCCGAGAGGTTCCTCGCGCCAGAAGAGCCGGACGCACCCCATGAGCGAACTTCAGATCACCGAAGGCGGCACCACCCGGACATTCCGCCTGCCTCCGCAGAAGATCTCGATCGGCCGCCGTGCCGACAACGACGTGGTCATCGAGGACAAACAGGCCAGCCGCTATCACTGCACGCTCGAACCCACCGACGGCGGATACGTCCTTTCCGATCTCGGCTCGCGCAATGGAACCCGTGTGAACGGCGTGCGCGTGGAGCGGGCGGTCGTTACGCCGGGAGATGAGATCGCCATCGGGCAGGTCGTGCTGCGGGTGCTCGACGATGCGCAGCCCTCGTTCGGCGTGCTCGAGGAACTGGCCGAGTCGGAGGCGGCCTCGCAGACCGAGCCGATTCCGACGGCCATTCTGGAAGACACCTCCGCCCTCCCGGTCCCGGCCGCCCCGGAGAACGGCGCGGCAAGCGTAGGCATCGAACTACGGAACCTCGCGACGGCCGGTCGCGAGGTCGGGTTCGACGTGGGCGATATCACCATGCTCGATCGGCAGGGCCAGCCGATTCACGCGGCCGGCGCGATCGGCAAGGACAGCCAGGCCGTGCGGCTGTTTCGCCAGATGCTCCTCGGGGCGTTCCGGTTACGGGCGACGGACATGCACTTCGAGCCGCGCCGGACCGACTACCAGATCCGCTTTCGCGTGGACGGGACGATGCTGCCTGTGCTGGCCCTGCCCGCGGCCCTGGGGCAGGCGGTCCTGGGAGTCGTGAAAGTCCTCTGCGAGCTGGACATCAGCCGGCGCAATGTCGTGCAGGAGGGCAACTTCTCCGTCAAGGTACCGGGGCGCCATATCGACTTCCGCATCTCGTTCAGCCCCACCGTGCACGGGCAGAAGCTTGTGATCCGGATCCTGGACAAGACTATCGTGCCGACGACGCTGGCCGACCTGGGCCTGCCGCCCACGATGCTCAAGGCGATGCGATCCACCTGCCAGATGGACTCGGGAATGATCATCGTCAGCGGCCCGACCGGCAGCGGAAAGACGACCACGCTCTACACCGCACTGCGGTCGATCGACGCCAAAACGCGGAACATTATTACGATCGAGGATCCCGTCGAGTACCACCTGGACGGCGTGACGCAGACCGCCGTGGACGTGAAGGCGGGGATGACATTCGACAAGCTCCTCGTCTCCATGCTGCGGCAGGATCCCGACGTGATACTCGTCGGCGAAATGCGGGACGCCGAAACGGCCCGGACCGCCATGCAGGCCGCCATGACCGGGCACCTGGTCTTCACCACGCTGCACGCCCGCGACACAGTGGGATCGATCTTCCGCCTGATGGACCTGGGCAGCGAGCCCTACATGATCGCGAACGCCGTCACCTTGTGCCTCTCGCAGCGGCTCGTCCGCGTCCTGTGCGAGCAGTTCAGGAAGCCGTATCGTCCGAGCCCGAGCCAGCTCGTGAAGATGCGGATGGAGAACCGGAAAATCGACCGCCTCTATACCCACGTGGGTTGCCGCCAGTGCATGGGCGTGGGCTTCCTCGGCCGCGTCGCCATCTTCGAAATGCTCAGCTTCAACGAGGATCTCCGGGATACGATCCTCACGAATCCGACCATCCACCAGATCCGCAAGGCCGCGGACCAGTGGACGTTCCAGACCCTCCTGGACAGCGGATATGCCAAGGTGGCCGAGGGGATCACCACGATCGAAGAGGTTGACCGCGTCGCCGTGCAGGAGTAGGCTCCGCCCCGCGGGGCGGATGGAGCAGGATCCGCCGTACGGACCGAACGGAGAACGGAATCGGAGTCGATCGCTCTTGCCGGACGCCACACGCAAACGCACGCCGCTCCATGAAGAACACGTCCGGCTCGGGGCCCGCATGGTGGAGTTCGCCGGCTGGGAGATGCCGCTGCTGTATCGCGGCATCGTGGAGGAGCACCGCCACACCCGCGAGAAGTGCTCCGTCTTCGATGTTTCGCACATGGGCCGCATCGAGATCCGCGGCGCCGCGGCCGAACCGCTGCTGGAGTTCCTCTGCACGCGGCGCCTCGGCGATATGACGCCGGGCCAGTCCCGGTACAGCCATCTGTGCAACGAACGCGGCGGAATCCTCGACGATGTTATCGTCTCGCGCTACGAGACGCATTGGCTGATCGTGTGCAACGCCTCCAACCGTGAGAAGATCCTGGACTGGGTCCGCCGTCCCGCGCACGGCCGCGCCGTGCAGATCGCCGACATCACCGAAGGTACGGCGATGGTCGCGATCCAGGGGCCCCTCGCCATGGCGCAGGCCGCACGCGTGCTGCCGGCCCCGCTGGGAGGCCTCCGCCGGTACCATTTCGTCGCAGGCGAATTCATGGGCATGCGGTACACGGTATTCCGTTCGGGCTACACGGGCGAGGACGGGGTGGAAGTCATCCTCCCGGCACATGCTGCACCGGCGGGCTGGCAGTTTCTGCTTCAGCCGCCCGATGAGTTCGAGCCCTCGCCGATCCGGCCGGCCGGCCTGGGCGCGCGGGACACGCTGCGGATCGAGGCGGGCATGCCGCTCTACGGACACGAGCTGCACGAAGGGGTTGATTCGCTTCAGGCGGGGCTTGCGTGGTGCGTCGATCTGAGCAAGGATTTCTGCGGTGCGGATGCGATGCGGCATCTTCAGGAAGCCGGGCTTCCGAGACGGCTTGTTGGCCTGGAGCTGGCCGGGCGTCGAACCGCGCGGCCCGGGTCTGAGGTCATCCGGAACGGGCGGGCGGTCGGCGCAGTGACCAGCGGCACGCTCGCCCCGACGCTGGACAAGAGCATCGCCATGGCGTACGTCGCGAGCGAGTTCGCCGCGCCGGGCACGGATGTCCGCGTGAAGATCCGCGACCACGAGGTGGAGGCGGCCGTCGTAGCCCTTCCGTTCTACAAGCGAGCGACGCCCTGACGAAGCAACGGATCAACGGATAAACGGAGTATCACATGCCTGTCCCGAAGGACCGACGTTACCTCAAGACGCATGAGTGGCATCAGCTTGCCGACGGGATCGTCACGATCGGCATCACCCGGTTTGCCGTGGACCAGCTCACGGACATCACGTATGTCGAGCTGCCCAGACCCGGCAGCATGGTCCGCGCCGGCGAGACGTTCGGCGAGATCGAATCCGTCAAGGCCACAAGCGACCTGTACTCGGGCGTGACGGGCGAAGTGATCGAGATCAACGAAAACCTCGCGGGTGCCCCCGAGCTGGTGAACAGCGACCCGTTCGGCGCCGGGTGGATGATCCGCGTAAAGGTGGCGAACCCGGCAGAGTTCGATGCGCTGATGTCGGCGGAGGACTATGAGCGGGCGATCGGCGAGGGGTGAGCGTCGGGAGTACGGTCTCTCCGGAGGCCGCGCAGCCAGAAGAGGCCGCACCCCATAGAATCCGTCATGCGATACACCCAACTGACTCCCGGCGACGTCACCCACATGCTCCGCCGCATCGGCGTGCGCTCCGTCGAGGATCTCTTCCGCGATGTGCCCGAGGCCCGGCGGCTCAGGCGTCCGCTCGATCTTCCCGAGGCGCTGAGCGAAATGGATTTGCTCTCGCACCTCGATTCGCTGGCCCGCAGGAACCACGGCTGCGATGAGCTGGTCTGCTTTCTCGGCGGCGGGGCCTACGACCACTTCATCCCGACGGTCGTGGACGCGCTGGCCGGCCGCAGCGAGTTCGTCACGGCGTACACGCCTTATCAGGCCGAGGCCTCGCAGGGCTCGCTCCAGGCGTTCTACGAGTATCAGACGCTGATCTGCCAACTCACCGGGATGGATGTCTCGAATGCGTCGCTCTACGACGGGGCATCCGCCGCCGCCGAAGCGGTGCTGATGGCCCGCGCCGTCACCGGCAGGCGGCGCGCAATCGTATCGGCGGCGATCCACCCCGATACGCGGCAGGTCCTTGCCGCCTACGTACAAGACCTTCCGATCGACCTCGTCATCGTCCCCACCCCCGACGGCCGCACCGACACCGAAGAGCTTCGCCGCCGGATCAACGACGAGACCGCCGCAGTGATCGTGCAGTCGCCTAACTTCTTCGGCATCGTCGAGGCACTTGAGCCGGCGGCCGCCGCGGCACATGAAGCCGGCGCCCTTCTCATTGCGTCGGTCGATCCGATCTCGTGCGGGCTGCTCAAGCCGCCCGGGGCGTGCGGTGCGGACATCGTGGTGGGTGAGGGTCAGCCGCTCGGCATTCCACTGTCCTTCGGCGGGCCGTACCTGGGCTTCATGGCCTGCCGCGAGGAATTCGTGCGGAGGATGCCGGGGCGTCTCGTCGGGGCAACGACCGACCGGGACGGCCGCCGCGGATTCTGCCTGACGCTCCAGACCCGCGAGCAGCACATCCGGCGCGAGCGGGCCACGAGCAACGTCTGCACGAACCAGGGGCTGATGGCCCTGCGGGCGGCCGTCTACCTGAGCGCGATGGGCCGGAGCGGAATGGCCAGCGTCGCGTCCCTGTGCCTGGAGAAGGCCCATTACGCCGCTGATCGCATTGCCGCCCTCGACGACTTCGAGCTGCGATTCGTGGCGCCTTTCTTCAAGGAGTTTGTCGTCCGCACGAAGAAGGAAGTACCGAAGGTGTTAGAGCGCGCCCGCGAACGTGGGATCCTGGCCGGCCTGCCGCTCAGGCGATGGTATCCCGAACTGAACGACTGTGTGCTCGTGGCCGTGACAGAGAAGCGAAATAAGGCGGAGATCGACGCGCTTGTCGATGCCTTGCGCGAGACATAAAGATGAGGATGTGACGTGTTGCAGGAGCCCCGAAGGGGCGGCGGCACGTAGCCAGGGGCGCAAGCCTCTGGTCTGTGGGACGACAAACGGACTGAGCCCCGAAGGGGCGACAGACCAATACGAGCGCCAACGATTCGCAGACGGATATGACGCGCGATAACGGAATCCCGCTGATCTTTGAACAAAGCACCCCCGGCGCGTGCGCCGTCTCGCTGCCCGCGTCGGACGTGCCGTCTCTCGACCCCAAGGCGGTCATCCCGCCTGAGCTGCTCGCCGACGCTCCTCCGCCGCTGCCCGAGGTCGGCGAACCGGACCTCGTGCGACATTACACACGCCTTGCGCACCGCACGTTCAGCGTCGATGCCAACTTCTACCCCCTCGGCTCGTGCACGATGAAGTACAACCCGCGGGTCAATGAACGGGCCGCCGCGATGCCCGGTTTCGCCAACCTCCATCCGCTCCAGGACGACCGCGACGCGCAGGGCATCCTCGAATTGCTGTACCACCTGCGGACCTTCCTCGAGGAGATCTCCGGTCTCGCCGAGGTGACGCTCCAGCCTGCCGCCGGGGCCCACGGCGAGATGACCGGTCTCATGATCATCGGCGCGTATCACCGGGACCGCGGCGAGGATCGCCGGAAAGTGCTCACGCCCGACACCGCCCACGGCACGAATCCGGCAAGCTGCACGGCCTGCGGGCGGCATGCTGTTGCCGTCGATTCGCTGCCGGACGGGCGCGTCGACCTCGACGACCTGCGCCGGAAAGTCGACGCCCAGACCGCCGCCCTGATGATCACGAACCCGAACACGGCAGGTCTCTTTGACCCGCAGATCGGCGAGATCGCCCAAATCGTCCACGCCGCCGGAGCACTTCTCTACCTCGACGGCGCGATCATGAACGCCATTCTCGGCATTGCCCGCCCCGGCGACTTCGGCGTGGATGTCATGCACTTCAACACGCACAAGACCTTCAGTACGCCGCACGGCTGCGGCGGCCCCGGCGCCGGCCCGGTGGCGGTCGCCGAGCAGTTGCGACCGTTCCTGCCGACGCCGCAGGTAATCCGCCGCGACGACGGCACATTCGCGCTCGACGAGGCCCGCCGCAAGTCGATCGGCCGCGTGCGAAGCTTCTTCGGTCAGACGGGCGTACTGATCCGCGCGTATGCGTACATCCGGGCGCTCGGCCCCGATGGCCTCCGCGACGTGAGCGAGAAAGCCGTTCTCTCCGCGAACTACCTCGCCAGCCGGCTCAAGGGCCTCTACGATCTGCCCTTCCCCGGCCCGTACGCCCACGAATTCATTGCCGTCCCGCAGTTCCGCCAGCACGGCGTAACGGAACTCGACGTGGCCAAGCGCCTCATCGACTTCGGCATTCACCCGCCCACCATGAGCTGGCCCGTGCCGCACTGCCTCATGATCGAACCGACGGAATGCGAATCGCTCGCGACGCTCGACGGCTTCGCCGAGGTGATGACCAAGATCGCGAACGAGGCATCCGCACAGCCCGATCGCCTGCACAAAGCGCCGCACACGACGCCCGTAGCCAGACTCGACGAGGTCGCCGCCGCCCGCCGTCCGAACCTGCGCTGGCGGGCGCCGGCGGCAACGCTCGCGCACGGCCGCCCCCACGCCGCCGATGTTGAAAACGAAAACCGGAACGGCTAGTCTGAAAGCCGCGAAGGTCGAACACGCCACCGTAGCTCAATGGCAGAGCAGCGCTTTTGTAAAGCGCAGGTTGTCGGTCCGAGTCCGACCGGTGGCTTTCGGCATCCCCGTCGAGGCGCCGGCGGCACTCCAGAGGCCCGGCCGCGCACGGACGGCGGATGTCGCCGGTGCGAGGATCGCCCAGTCGGTGCGGTGAGCGATCCGCACGTGGACTCGCATGCAACGCCGCGATATGCGAAAGGTGGGTTGATCGATGGCCCGCGGCGAATCGCTTCTGCGGCAATGGAAGCTTCTGAAGATCCTCCAGTCGCGGCGCGTCGGCATGTCCCTCCGCGACCTGGCGGCTCTGGCGGGATATACCGAGCGGACCATCCAGCGCGACCTGCGCCTGCTGCGGGAGGCGGGCTTTCCCGTCACGCACAACGACGATGAGTTCGGCAAGCGATTCTGGCGGCTGCCTTCGCAATTCCTCGAACGCGAAGGGATCGTCCTGTCCGTGACGGAGGCCGTCAGCCTCTACTTCGCCAAGGAGCTTCTCGCGCCGCTGTCCGGCACGTCGCTGGCCGACGGCCTCGACTCGGTCATCGGCAAGATCCGCGCGATGCTCCCGCAGACCGCCCTCGAGCACTTCGCGGAACTTGGCGAGCGAATCCTCGTACGCATGCCCGGCCAGACCGATTACCGCCGCCTTAGGCAGACCGTCAGCATCCTTTCGGAAGCGGTGCAGACGGATCACGTCGTCGAGATCACCTACCGTTCCGTCTGGCGCGGCGAGCGGTACACGACGGTCGTGCACCCCTACGGCCTGGTTTACTTCGAAGGCGATCTGTACCTCGTCGGCTACAGCGACCGATCGCGGGCTGTGCGCGTCTTCAAGGTTCCGCGTATCCTCGAGGCCCGGCGAACCGCCACGCGGTTCCGCCGTCCCACCGGGTTCTCGCTCGAGAACCTGTTTCGCAGCAGCTTCGGGATCATGCAACCGCGCGGCGGAGAGATCGAGGCCGTCGTCGAGTTCGATCCATCGATCGCCGCAATCATCGAGGAACGACAATGGCATCCCAGCCAGAAGCTCACCGCCGGCCCCGACGGCAAACTCATCGCCAGCTACCGCCTCGGCAACACGCTGGAGTTCGAGCGGTGGATCATGAGCTTCGGTCCGCGCGCCCGTGTCCTGCGCCCGCAATCGTTGCGCAACACGATCCGTGACAACCTGCTCGCCGCAGCCGAAGCGTACCGAACCGACGCCACTCCCTGAGGGCGAACTGGAAGATTCCGCGAGGGCGTGCAGTTTTTTTTCGCCCCTGAGCCCACCCATATCCGGCCTTTTCCCCGTGGCGGACCACAAGATCCAGGAGGGAGCGCCCAAATCTGACGTGCCCTGACGGCTGTTCGGGCTGACCAGCCCTGTCGCACGCCCCGTGTAGATTCCACGTGGAGGCGCAAGGCGCCCGCGATCGCGGTCTGCAGGCCGGCCGGATGCTGCCAACGGACCGGCGATGCGCACGGCCGCGGCGTGAGAGCGTCTCCAGGGTTCCGTGGACGTGTTCCCGGCAATGAAGCCTCCGGGGAGAAGTCTCCGTTACGAACCACGGACCCGCCCGCCGCAGAAGAACCGCCGCCGCGGGACTGACCTCTCGCGACGGCGTCTGCGGCGGGCCTTGCTTGTGAAGTATTCCGGACCGACGGGTGAAAGGGATTGGTGCGAGATGATGAGAGGACTGGAAACGATGCTCGACGTGCGTGTAACGGAGAACGAGATCCGCTTCGGCGAGAGCGTGACGATCGGATTCGAGCGAACGCTGCGAATCCCAGCGGACGGCCGGCCGTACCGGGTGCCGCCGGGGCTGGACGTATTCCCGCTCTACCGGGTGAAAGACTACGCGGAGCGCGTGCCGGCGTCGTGGCGGCGCGGCGGCGGTCTCTTTCTGCCTCTCTATCAGCGCGAGGCCCTGTGGATCACCTTTTCCGGGCGCTGGTGGAAGCCCAGCGCTGTCAAGGTGGCCGTCGGTTCAATCAATGCCGTAACCGGCGAGCCGTGGAAAGACGGTCTTTCCGGCAGCCCGCAGGACTACATCGTGGTTCCCGAACAACCGTGGCTCGGCGGGGTCGCGGCGGGGCAGGGCTACGTCAGACAGTTCGTCGCAGCGCCCCTTCGCCCAGATGCTGCAATCGTCGGGCCGGCGACCGACGAGGAGGAATCGGGCAGTATTCAGATCACGGTATTCGAACCCAGACCGGGGCGATTCCCCGACACGCCCCCGATGACAAGTTGGCGCCCTGCCCAGGATGCGCAGTGTCTCATGGCATGCCGCCCCGCCGCGAAAACATGCCGGACCTGCGGCGCGCCGGTCAGGCAGAGAGTCCACCCGGACGAACACGGTCTCGACACGTGGGATTCGGACAGCGCCGGCAGCGTAACCGTGCACCTCGTCAACACGGCGACGTTCCGGGAGATCACCGGCGCGTCGCCACCAACGACGCCCATCTCGCGGCGACACTACGCCCAGTTCCGGCTGCCGTGGTTCGATTCCTACGCCGAAAGCCCGCGCGAACAGCCCTCCGCCCGCCGGGCATAGGCGGCCAGGCACGCGGACGGCGCGAAACACCGCCGGGGGTGGGGTGCGTGACAATTCCCGCGGCGTTGGGTGCCATGCCCAAGTCCCCGGTTTACCGGGGCGCGGGCATGTAGAGCGCGGCCCAACCCGGGTTCATCATGCCCGCGCCCGCCTGAAGGCGAGCTTGGGCATGGCACCCGCGCGTTCTCCGTTCCCGCCGATGCTGTCACGGACCCCCGGGGGTGCGCCGGCCGCTTTCACTCTTGCGTAAATGCCGCCGGGGCCCCCGCGGCCGCGTAAATGGCAGCGGTCTCTGCAAAACCCTCACCGGCCGCGCCGATGACCCGCAACGGCCGGGGCGCGATCATGCCAAGGGCATCGGCGATATCGCACACGCGCAGCACATTGAGGAACTGCGGAGCGCCGGCATCCATGTGAGTAGCCGGCGGGGCGACCAGCGTGACCGCTGCAATGTCGGGCTCCAGCAGCGCGGCGTACGCGCCGATCACGCCGGCGGCACCTTTGCCAAGAATGTGTATGGTCGCCTCGCCGCCCGCACGGGAACGGACATACCGCGCCGCGCCGGCCACATCCCACACTCGCCCCGTGTCGGCCGTCCGGCCGATGAGCGCACACGACCGCTCCACGTAGTTCGGCGGATTCTTACGTGTCCAGCGGGTTTCGCCGACACCGCGAGGGTCGCAAATACAAACGGCATCGCCCGGCGGAATCAGCCCGGTTGCCCACGAAGGCACCTCGGCCGAGTCGGCCGGCTCGTCCACACCCCGGACGATCAGCACGACACGCTTCGCGCCGCGCACCGCTTGCCCGACCGGAACATCATAGAGCCGGAAGTCGATGCCGGGTTCGACGCTGAGCCGCACCTTCGCTGACGAATCATCCCCCACAACCTTCGCCTCGGGAACGCGGTCGGGAAAGTGACGGAACGTGACGCGCCGCAGCTCGGCGAGCAGCTTCTGCTTCCAGGCGTCGAACTCGCCCGGCGCCGGCGGTTTCCCGTCGGCCATCGGGACGAATCGGTGATCGATCGTCGTGTTGAACTGATCTTTCGGGATATCCCTGTCATTCGGAAACACGCGGAGCGCCTCCGGCGCGATAGGAAAACGGGCCTTGAGCCTGTCCTTGGGCTCCGTCACAAGATCGACCTCGCTGTCCATCACGATCCGCGGATCGCCCTTCAAGTGCGTATTGAGAAAGCGGTAGGCCGCCTGCCGGATGTCCTGGCGGTAGGCGTGCCCGCCCACACTGACGACTGCATCGACAAGGTCGCCTGCGCCGAACCAGGCGTACAGGCGTTCCAGGCGGTTGCTGATCCGCTCGTTGGCATCCATTGGAAAGATCGGATCGTCGTCGCTGTTGACGAAGAGCATCGGGCGCGGGGCGATCAGGGCGGCGATGCGGGTCCACGGCCACTCGAACACGTTGTACAGGAACATGCAATCGCAATGGTGATTGATGGTCCGGGTTCCGATGTACGAAACCAGATCCGCCATTCCGCTGACCGGAACGACACATTTCACGCGATCGTCCGCAGCGGCGATCCAGAACGTGGCCGCGCCCCCTCCGCTGATCCCTGTGACGGCGACACGATCGGGATCGACGTCCGGACGGCCGAGCAGATAGTCGATGCCGCGCACGCCGTTCCAGCACTCGACGCCGGCGGGCGTATAACCGCGGGAGTGCCACCACCATCGCCCCTCACGAAACGTGCCGTGGTGAATGCCGGCGATCTCGCCAAGCTGAAGCGAATCCACCACCAGGCAGACGTACCCGTGCCGCGCGAACCAGATCCCGTGCGACTGGTAGGCCGTCTTGTTGCCGTCGCGTCCCTGGTTCGAGTGCCCGCATACGTAGAGCACGGCCGGCAGCCGCCGCGGCGGGGCGATTCGCGCGGGCCGGTAGAGATTGGCGGTGACGTAGAGCCTCGGGCGGCTCTGGTAGTGCAACTTCTCGACGACGAACCCATCGCCCTCGACGACGCCGGTCACCGTCGCGCGCAGGGGCGTCGGCTCAGGCATCGGACGCAGGCCGAGCATGTAGAAGTACTCCTCGCGTAACCGCGGGCGAGCCTGGTCCCAGTCCTGCGCGTTGGCGAAACCCTCGAAGAACCGCCCATCGAGCCGCTTCGCCTCAGCGAGAAGATAGGCCTGCACCATCTCGTCGCCCGGCTGGCCGCGATCAGGCGGATCCTGCGGTCTGGCCGCAATCGCCGCACCGGCACCATACAGGATCGTCAGCAGGAAGGACTTCGCGAACACCCAACGCATGGCTTGCCTCCGTAGTGGAATCGTCGAGGGTATCGGAAACACCGAACGGCCCTGACGGTACCGCCGGCGTGCTGGTGGTTCAAGCCGGGCCGCATCGAGCAGCCGTGGCTGGCCGGGCGCAGGGCTGCCCGGCGATTGCGCCGCCGGTGTTGCCACGTTGAGGACCGCCGGATTCTCGGGTACCCTGCGGGCGAATCGCAACCCGCGAAGGGAAACGTCCACTGGACGGAGGTCCGTATGAGAATCCTGGATTTCCTCAAGGAACACGGCCTGACGACCAACCCGTTCGCGCAGGAAGATGCCAAGGAAGACCCGGTCTTCAAGCGCTGTATGAGCGAGAGCCGTCATCCCTGCTGGGACAAGGTGTACGGCGATCCGCAGGAACCCGCCTCCGCCGTCGTTTTCGGCGACAAGGGCAGCGGCAAGACGGCCCTTCGGCTTCAGATGCGCGAGGCCATCGCCGCGTGGAACGCCGCCCCCGAGAACCAGGCCCGCCGCGTCTTTCTCATTGAGTACGACGACCTCAACCCGTTCCTGGATTCCTTCTGCTCGCGCGAGGGCGAGGATCTGGCGCGGTGGCGGCTCTGGGACCACATGGATGCGATCTTCTCGCTTGCGGTGCGGCAACTGGTCGGCCGGATCCTGGGCGGCCACGGGACCGACGACGTACTGGGCCCACCGCTGACATCACAACAGACCCGGCGGCTCGACCAGGGGCAACGACGCGACCTGCTCATGCTCGCGGCGATGTACGATCAGTCGCCGGAGATGTCCCGCGTCGTCCGGTGGGAGCAACTCCGCCGGCGGCTTCACTATTGGGCCTGGCGGGCCGCTGGTCCCAGGCTCTTCGCGGTGCTCGCCGACATCGCTGTGCTTGCGGCCGGCGGTTGGGCCGTCTGGCATTTCGGCGCCCACGGCGTGGCGAGTTTCCTCAAGGCGCACCCCTGGGCATGGGGAGCGCTGGTATTGCTGCCGCTCGTATGGATACCGCACCTGCGGCGGCTCTGGGCAGCGCGGAGGTGCGCCAAGGACGTTCGCCGGAACGTCCGCGTTCTTGAGCGGCGGCTAAGCGAGCTGGAAGCCATGATCCTTCGCTTCCTGCCCGCGGCGCTTGAAGGCCAGCCCATTCGCCATCTTGAAGGCGCCGACGCCCGCTACGCCCTGCTCTCCCGCCTCCAGGCCATCCTGAAAACTCTCGGCTACCCGAGCATCGTGGTGCTGGCCGATCGCGTGGATGAGCCCCACGCCGTCGAGGGCCGACCGGAGAAGATGTGGCAGCTCCTGGACCCGCTGTTTGAACTGAAGTTCCTCAAGCATCCGGGCCTGGGGATCAAGCTGCTCCTGCCCCGCGAGCTGTATCCCTACCTCGAGCGTGCGGACGAGGACTTCCTGCGAAGGGCCCGGCTCGACAAGCTCAACCTGGTCGACTCGCTCGTCTGGACGGGCCAGTCGCTCTACGATCTGGCCAACGAACGCCTGCGGAAATGTGCGTCCAGCGAGAACGCCCAACCGTCCCTGCGGGATCTGCTCGATTCGGCGATTCGCGACGAGGAGATCATCGACTACTTTGATCGGATGCGGATTCCGCGAAACCTGTTCAAGTTCATGTTCCGCCTGCTCAACAACCACTGTATGGACCACACGGGGGACCGACCCGTCCTTCAGATCAATCGCGACACCTGGGTCCGAACGCGAGCGGCGTTTGAGAAGGATCTCGACCGCGCCATGATGGCCGGATAACGGAGTGACAGCCCGATGCCCGTGCTGGGACATGCGTTCGTCGGCCTGGCCACGGCGACATGCACAAGACCCAAGAAGGTGGATACCGCCGGGGCGGCCCTCTGGGCGCCGATCCTCGTCGGCCTGGCGTATCTGCCGGACATCGTGAACCAGATCGCCATCACCGCCGGCCTCGGCAATCGGCAGATCGTCACGCACTCGTTCTTCTTCGCCGTGGCCGCGTCGCTGCTGATCGGGCCGGCGCTCGCGTGGTTGGCCCGCCGCGCGGTGCCCGGGATCTGGCTCCTGACGCTCTTCTCGATCTCCATGCACGTCGTGCTCGACATACTCCAGGGGAGCAACCGCCAGCCGTGGTGGCCGTTCTCCGACCAGCATGTCAAACTGAAGGAGCGCGTGATACCGATCGGGATGTACCGCGAGGTCCTGCTGTTCGGAATCCCGTTCGCCATCTTCTGGGTCGGCCACAGCCTCGTGGCCTGGTGGCTCGCGTCACGCCGACGCCGCCGTGGCGCCCCCATACCCGTACGGCGGCCGACTGCGAGGGTGTCGCACCGTTCCTCGGAGGATCCGCCCGCCTATGAGGCGTTTCCTTTGCCCGCGGTCCCCCCGCCGCTACAGGAGAAGGCAGAACGGTATGTCGAACACCCCGACAAGGGATCCGCACGTTATCGACGGCTCGTCTGGGCGGGACGGATCGTAACGGCAACGATCCTGCTCTCGGCCGCGACGCTGCACTATCTGAAGGGCGTCCGGAACCGCGACCTGGAGCAGGCATTCACACTGGTGAGACAACGCGACTACGCGAACGCGCTCACGGCTATCGAGCGGGCGGAGCGATGGCCGTACGTCGCCAGCCCCGGGCATATCGAATATGCAAAGGCGCTGTGCTACGAAGGACTCGGCGACCGCGATCGGGCGGAGGCCTGGTTTCTGGCGTCGATCCGGGCAGACCCCTCCTACTTCTGGCCGCTGGCGGATCTGGTCGAGTTCTACGCCACGGCGAAAGAACCGCTCGCCGAACGGCGACGGCGGGCCATGCCCTACCTGGAGCGCCTGCGGACCCGGTTCGCCTGGCATTACAGGCAGGCCCAGTTCGTGAAGAGCATGGAACGTG
Source organism: uncultured Planctomycetales bacterium (assembly GCA_964569765.1). GTDB lineage: Bacteria > Planctomycetota > Phycisphaerae > UBA1845 > PWPN01 > CAZMVY01. Next base: position 1,102 of record CAZMVY010000013.1, on the reverse strand, counting down.
CGCTGGCCGACCCCCCGCGGCGTGCGCCGTCCGCCCCGCGCACGCCGCCGACGAAGCCGGCTCCGAGGGCGCCGCTTCGGCGGTGAGGCAACCGTTGTACGCTCCGCCGTTCGGCCTCGCCGAAGGCCGTAGCCGCCTCGGGAAACACGAGACTTCACAGGGCGCGCCGAATGACCGACTCACACGCGGCAACCACCGACCACCTCACCTGCCCCTGCTGTGGGTACGACCTCTTCGGCTTGCCGGCCGACGGCAACGTCGTCCGGTGTCCTGAATGCGGAAACCGGTCGGATCTGCGGTTGCTTCGCATTCCGCCGAAGGATCGCGAAAAGCGCATCCGCGGCATGGAGAGCCTTCCGGCGATCAGCGCGGTCTCGGCCCTGTTCTTCGTATGCTTCTCGCTGATGGCCATGTCGGAACTCTGGACGTGGCGCCGGCTGGGCGGGAGAATTCAATGGGAGTTCGTCGGGTTTGCGTCGGGCTGCGTCATTACATGGATAGGCACCCCCTGGCTGTTTGTACGCCGATATCGGTTCGTGCGTGGTGCGGCGCGGATGCTTGCATTATTCCATCTATGCGCCCCCCTGCTTCTCTTCGGTTTCATCTTCGCGACAAGGGGAGTCGATGTCGCCGTCAATCCCATGTCGGTCTGGAATGTCGGCAGCCTGCTGCTCGGCCTCGGCATGCTGGGATCGGGCATCTGGGTTTACCGTCGGGCGCGCGGTATCCTGCGACACATGTATCAACAGCTTGTGGGCGCGGACAAGCGCGGGAGTCCATAGCGCAGGTTGTACGCGTTCTCATCGGCAGGAAACACAGGATGGCGCTACGTCGCACGGGGCGCGGGAGGCGCGCGCTCAAATCAGCCGCGGAGTGGCGACAGTATGTAGCCCAGGGCGCAAGCCCTGGGTTGACGTGCCCGCGCCGGCCACGAGCCCCGGCAGGGGCGACAGACCGGCCAACGCCGATGTTGCTGTCGTCGCTCCTGAGCTCTGCTCTTCAGCACGTTGACCTCCCCAGAGCCCACGCCCCAGGCTGCGTACAGCCGCCCGCGCCGCCCGACTCCACCCCCAACGAGTCAAACGCAACAAACGACCACTAT
>CAZMVY010000012.1:38143-38454 GCA_964569765.1 uncultured Planctomycetales bacterium | reverse complement strand
GCTAGGCCGCGGCGGGTCCTGGGCCGGGGTGACGCGGCGTTGCCGCGACGGGAACGCTTCGGCGGCAGGTTTGTTTCGTTCGCGGGCGCGCACGGCCGGCGGGATGCCCGTTGGCCGGCTCCCGGAAGCCCCGGCCGCCCGGCGTGAAAATCAACCACGACAGACCCGCTCCTGCTTGACACGCTGGCCTGCCTGAGCGCAAGGTGAAAGCCGCAACCGACGCCATGACAAGAGGTTGCGGAAGGAGCAGTCGAAATGCTCCAGTCGGCACAACCCGGAGCGGAAGCGGCGGCAAGGCCGGCGGTGGCCTA
>CAZMVY010000012.1:0-38133 GCA_964569765.1 uncultured Planctomycetales bacterium | reverse complement strand
CGCCGGTCCACGGACAAGCAGGAGCAGAGCATCGCCGACGAACTCAACCGCCGCGGCGCGCCGAGTCCCCGCAAGGACTTCTGGAGCTTCACCACGATCAAGTCGCTTCTGGCTAATCCGGTCTACCAGGGCGATCTGGTGTGGAACCGACGGACGGAAGCGAAGTTCTACGCCGTGCGGGAAGGCCGGGCCGACAAGATGCGGCCGTCGCAGGAGTCGGCGCGGGTGACGCTGACGCGCCGCGAAGACTGGATCGTGATCCCCGACGCCGTGCCGGCCATCGTGGACCGCCCGATGTGGCAGAAGGCGCAGGTGCAGGTGGGCAAGCGGCCAGCGGCAAGAGGCGGGATCGGCCACCGCAACCGATGCTGGCTATTGACCGGCGTGCTCCAGTGCGGCGACTGCGGCCACAAGTATTGGGGCGAGCCGAAGAAGAAGGGGCGCATCGAAGGCCGCGCCCCGGTGGTGACGAACTACTACACCTGCGCCGGCCGGCGAAGCCACGGCAAGCTGATCTGCCCGACGCCGGCGCACGTGCGAGCCGAGGAGCTTGAGGGGTGGGTGCTCGGCAAGCTGGAGCAACTCGTGATGGGCGACGCCGGCGGGACGAGCTACGCCCTGGACCGGATCGTGGCGACGCTGATGGGCGAGGACGGCCGGGCGGGCGAGGTCGAGCGGATCGAAGGCGAGCTTGGCAAGGTCCGCGAGACGGTCGCGGCGCTGACGGCGAGCATCGACCCGGCGAACCTGGCCCTGCTCAACGACCGGCTGACGCAGCTTCGGCTTCGCAAGGAGCATCTGGAGCAGGAGCTTGCCGCGGCGAAGCTGGCCGGCCACGGCCGGGACGAGGGCGAAATCCGCCGCTGGGCCGAGCAGCAACTGGCCGGCCTTGCCGACGCCCTCGACGGCCGGCGGGACGATGAGACCCGGCGGGTGCTGGGAAGCTACGTGGACCGCATCACGCTCTGGCCCTCGACGAAGCGCGGCGAGATGGCGCTTGCCGACGACCTCTGGCCGCTGCTGTGCCCGGAAAAGCAACACGACCGCCCCGAGGGACGGTCGTGTGGTAATCAAATAGCGGGGGCAGGATTCGAACCTGCGACCTCGAGGTTATGAGCCTCGCGAGCTGCCAGCTGCTCCACCCCGCAATCAGTTACGACGCTCCATTATGGGGCCCGTCGTCGCTATGTCAAGGGCTGTATTGCGAACGAATCTGTCGGAAAGCCAACGGCTCGGGCGACGGCTGTCAGGGCATCGTCGCCGGAAGCGGGTGCGCCAGGGCGGAGAGACTTGGGTCCGTGACAGCATCGGCGGGAACGGAGAACGCGCGGGTGCCATGCCCAAGCTCGCCTTCAGGCGGGCGCGGGCATGATGAACCCGGGTTGGGCCGCGCTCTACATGCCCGCGCCCCGGTAAACCGGGGACTTGGGCATGGCACCCAACGCCGCGGGAATTGTCACGCACCCGAGAGACTTCGGCGGGACCTGGTTCGACATCACGCGGTCGGCAGGAGTGGGTGCTGGAACACAGGCGAGCTGCCGCCGGCGCTTGTGCCTCCGCCCGGCCGATATGTTATGGCCGTGACGTCGGACAAGACATGGAACTACGCGCTGGCTTGGGACATCCACAGGTCGCCGACGGCCGCCGACGACTTCGACGGGGATGGCGATGTGGATCTCGCGGACTTCAACTTCATGCAGAGATGTTTCAACGGCCCGAATCGCCCGCCGCAGTCCCGGGGGCTGCGAAGGGGCAGACCCCGACGGTGACAGCGACGTGGACCTTTCCGACTTCTTCCAGTTTCAATGGTGTTTCAACGGGCCGAATCGGCCGCCCAGGTGCCTTTGACGCCCGGGCTCGCGCCCGGAGCCGTCATCGGCCGTGGCATGCCGCGAGGCGACGCCCGGCGTCGAGGCATGCGCGGGTTATGGGACGACGAACGTATCGTATATTGGGGGGCGGCAAGACCGATGATTGGAACGGGGTTTGCGGCGGCGGAAGTGGCGTGTCGCCGGGGGGCGACAGGGGTCGTCTCGCCGCGCGGCTCCGGCATGGGGACGGGATGATCAGGGTCCCGACAAACCGTATCGAGCCGGGCATGGTGCTGGCGGCGCCGATTCACCATCCGAGCGCGGACGAAGTCTGCCTGCTCAAGACCAACTTCGTGTTCGAGTCCTACACGATCTCCCGGCTGCAGGAGCTGGGCGTGGAGTACGTGTGGATTCGTCATCCGGGCTTCGAGTTCCTCGACGCGCAGATCGGGCAGGCGATTCCCGAATCGCGGGAGGGCGTGTATCGGGCTGTGCGTGCGAGCTTCACCGGGATTTCGCAGCGGACGGCCGGCGCGTTCGACCTGCGAGAGTATCAGCGGGTGGTGAGCAATATGATCCTGGCCCTCGTGGCGAACAAGGACAACGCCGTGTTTGCCGATCGCCTCTGGTCGGACGAGCGCGAGCTCTTCGCTCACTCGTCGAACGTGGCGTACCTTTCGCTGGTCATCGGGCTGCGGATTCGCGACTACGTCGTTTCCGAGCGGCGGTACGTGAGCGAGCGTGATGCGCGCGACCTTACGAATCTCGGCATCGGGGCGATGTTGCACGACCTCGGGAAGCTCGGCATGGGCGATCCGTGGCAGAAAGTGCATCGGTTGGATGAGGAGGCGGACTGCGACGAGTATCGCGAGCACGCCCGGCGCGGCTACAGCGTGGTGTGCGAGCGGGTCGAGCCGACGGCGGCACGCATCCTTCTGCATCATCACCAGAGTTTCGACGGGAGAGGGTTTCCGCTCGTGAGGCGATTCCACCAGCGGCGTGAGGCGCAGCCGCTGAAGGGCTCCGAGATTCACATCTTCAGCCGTATCGTGTGCGTGGCGAACATTCTGGACGCCCTGATCGGCGCGTCCGCCGCACGGAGACTGCCGCTCGCGGCGGCGCTGGCGGCGCTGCGAAAACCGGCGCTCCAGGGGATGTTCGACCCGGTCGTTCTCGACGCCGTGTATCGGGTGGTCCCGCCGTTCCCGCTGAGCACGCTCGTGGATCTGTCGGACGGGCGGTCGGCGGTCGTGGTTGACCTTCACGAGGACGCCCCATGCCAGCCGACTGTACGCCCGATCGATCCCACACATTCCCGCGCGGATTCGCTGGGTGAGGATATCGACTTGCGGCTCCCGGGCGCGCCGCATATCGTTGCCGAGGGTGGAAAGTCCACGAAGGGATATCTCTACACGCTCGAGTCCGCCGAAATGCCGGTATAGTCCTTTCCCCCGGGAATTCGGCGCGTCTTGCCCGCACGTCGGGCGATGGGGCGGCAGCGCCCCCGGTCATTCTGAGGAGCTTTTCGACTTTGCCCAAGGTAGACTCCGCGGCGAAGAGCCCGTCGGATTGGCGCCCGTAAGCCCGAGCCTGGGCCAGGTAAGACGCGCCATTGCGGGCCGTTTCATTCCTCGCGCGGTGACGGAACGAGATGGCAAGGACGCGTGAACGCGCGCCCTGCCAAGCTCGCCGAGCCGGAGTCACCCGTATCGCCACGTCCGCCCGCACTGCCCGCTGAACGCCTCAAGCCGATACCGGAAAGCAACGCGGGCCGCCGCTCCGCATGCCTGCCGGAGGGACGTCGTCGAGGAGATTCTGTTTGAAACCGAAGTGATGGACCGCCTGCCGCGACCGGTCCGAGGGTGGGTCGCGGCGGTACGCGCCCGGCATGCGTGATCCCGCGAAGCTCATGCCGTCACGATCCGTCGGGCCGAGAGAAAGACGAGCCAGCGGGCGATTACGGGACGCCGCCAGATCGCCTCGGCGGCGCGGGCGTACATGTCCATCTGGACCCGGTAGCTCGCTGCGCGGTCCACCACCTGCTCCGGGGTTACGGCGTCGGTCTTGTAGTCGATCAGTTCGAGGCCGTCGGGCGTCGGAAGCAGCGCGTCGATCATTCCGCGGACGAGAATCACATCCTTTCCGTCGTGCGGATCAAGCGTCGCATCCAGGAGCGATGGGCTGATCCGGCTGACGAACGTCGCTTCGCGGCGGACCTGCCGGGCGGCGGCGCGGAGGCGCCGTCCGAGTTCGGAGCCGAGGAACCAGGCTACCCCCGGCAGGTCAACCAGAGCCTGTGCGTCCGCGGGAAGGCGGCCGGACTCCAGGAGCGCGGTGAACTGATCGCGAATCGCCTGCTCGTCGCCCGCCGCCGTAAGATCCAACTGTTGCAGAAAGCGGTGCGTCATGATGCCGCGCACGGCTGCCGACGAGTCCGCTCCGCCGGTCCCCGTCCGCGGCCGGGGGGCCGGGACAAGGCGCAACGGTACCGGGTCGGGCGTTGCAAGAACCTCGGGGCGTTCCTCCGCCTCCGTGAACGGATCGAATTGCCGTTTCAGCTCGGTGACGGTCTGTCGCGCCGGCGTCGTCGTCATTGCCAGCGGACCGTAGTGATACTCCAGCCGTTCGATCACCCGTCGGACCTCGGCGTCTTCAAGGTCCACGGGCTCGCCGGCCGGCAGCGGCGCCAGGGCGGCAATACGGGACAGTTCCTCCCGGCGAGCCGCGTACACATCCTCCGGCAACCGCCACTCGCGCATCGTCTCCGGACCGTATCGCCAGACGGTGAAGATCGCGTTCGTGCCGAAGGGCGGGGCGCTGCCCGGTTCGCAGGCGAGCACGGCATTCTCCGGCACGCGCGACACGGCCGCGATCACCCAGTCCACCGCAGAGGTTGCGGTCGTCAATGTAAGGCGGTCGATCGCACCCGGGGCGCCCCGTCGCGGGGATTCGACCGCCTCGGCGATCCTGCCCGCGCCGGTGGTACCGACCAGGATCAGATGCTCCTTCGCCCGCGTCATCGCTACGTAGAGGATCCGCAATTCCTCCGCGAGCGTGTCGCGCCGGACGGCGTCGGCGACCGCCTGATACGCCAAGGAGGGATACGCGATGTTGCGGTCGGGGTCGACTACCTTCATGCCGATCCCGGCCTCGCGGTGCATCACGACGGGGCGGTTCGCGTCGGCGAGATTGAACTGCGCGCCGAGATCCGCCACAAAGACCACAGGAAACTCGAGGCCCTTGCTCTGATGGACGCTGAGGATCCGCACCACATCGTCCGCCTCGGACGCCGTCGCCGGCGTGGCCAGGTCGGCTTCCTGCTCCTGAAGCTGTTCGACGAAGCGGAGAAACCGCCGCAGGCCCTGCCGTCGGAACGTCCCGAACTGGCGCGCCCGGTCATGCAGGCCGATCAGGTTCGCCCGCCGCTGTCGCCCGTGCGGCAGCCCGCCGACGTATGCGAGGTAGCCGGTCTCTTCGTAGATTTCCCAGATCACGTCGGCCAGGCTGCGTTGCCGGGCGGCAAGGCGAAACCGCTCGAGTCGTGCGTAGAACTCCGCGAGCCGGTCGCGCAGATCCGCGTCGGGGCCGTCGCGAACGTACTGCATCGCCGCGGCATGGAAGGGCACGTCGCGGGCGGCGGTGCGTATTTTCACAAGGTCACTCGCGCGGAACGGTCCCGGTGCCGCCAACGGGGACCGCAACACCGCTGCCAGCGGTATGTCCTGCCGGCCGTTGTCGAGCAACTGAAGCAGGGCGAGCATGTCGCGGAGTTCGGCGGTGTCGAAGTACCCGCCGCGAACATCCGCATGCACCGGGATGTCCATCTGCTGCAAGACCTCGGCAAACCGGTCGGCCTTCTGCGCCGGCGCCCGCAGCAGGATGACGATATCCCTGTACTGGATCGGGCGGGTGACGAAGCCCCCCGGGGTGTCCCTCGACGGTTCGTACACGACCCGTCGCTGGCTGCCGGTCCGCCGCCCCATGAAGTCGCAAACCCGCTCGGCGATCAGGTACGCCTCGCGTTCGGTGCGGTGCCAGTCGAGGGCCGTGCCCGGGGACTCGGCGTCCTCCTCCCCGTCGTTTTGTTCGCCGGCGGCGGTACGCGTGCGCGGGGGCGTTTCGAGGAGGTGCAGCTCGACGGGCATGTCGGCGAAGGCGGGCTTGCCGGACGGCGACGGATATCTTCGGCCCGCCTGCAGGGCCGCCTCCGCGTCGTAGTCCATGTCGGCGAACGCCTTCGTCATGCACCGTTCAAACAGCGCGTTGACGGCGTTCAGGATCCCGGGGCGGCTGCGGAAGTTCTCGCGCAGGGGGATCAGCAGGCCCTCGCCGTCGTTGCGGAAGCGGTCCGCGCGGTTCTGGAAGAGCTTCGGCTCCGCGAGCCGGAATGCGTAAATGCACTGCTTCACATCGCCGACGGCGAAGAGGTTGTCTTCTCGTCGCTCGTCCGTTTCCCGGCTGACGAGGCGCAGGATGGCCTCCTGGATCGGGTTGATGTCCTGGAACTCGTCCACCAGCACGTACCGATACCGATCGTGACACCGGCGGGCCACGTCGCTGGGGCCCGGCGGGTTGTTCCCATCGGACAGAATGCGATATGCAAGGTGCTCGAGGTCGGAGAAGTCGAGCACGTTATCCGTTCGTTTGGCGTCCGCGTACTGCGACGCAAAGCGGGAAACGATCAGCGTCAGCATCCGCTGCTTCGCCGCGATGCGCTGCTGGCCGTCGAGGTATTCGGTGAACGTGAATCGGGTGCAACGGTTCTGGAGCCGCTTCTTCAGAAAATCGTCGCGGACTTTCTCGTACTCTGCGCCGGCGCGCGCGAGCAACGTTTCATCGGGCTTCGGACCTGACCGGCGGCCGCCCTGCTGCGCGGACAGGCTGAAGGCCTGGATCGCCGCGCACACGCGGTCTACCGCGTCGGGCGTTACGCCTTCCGCGAGGCTCGCCTTCCATGCATCCAGCGCGTCCCGGTAGGCCGCCAACTGCTGCAACTGGACGCAGCGGCCCACGTCGCGCGCCGGCGAGCCGGCCAGGACCGTGCCAACCCACTCGCGCTGCATGGCCAGCTCATCGACCAGCCGGCGACGGCGCAGCGAATGGACCTCCTTCGACAGGCGAACGGGGTCCGCCGTTGCCAGGCGGTTTCCAACCTGCTCGATCCAGACGGACGCCTCGGGCAGGGACCGCAGGAAATCGTGTAATTCCAACACGCTCTCGACGAGCGCGGTGTCCGACCCGTTGAAATCCTCCTCGACCAGTCGTTGAAACGAGCGGGCCTCGTCGGTCTTCGATCCGTACAGCTCGTCGAAAAGGGCCTCGATCGTCTCGTACTGGAGCAGCCGCGCCTCCTCCGCGTCGAGGATGTCCGCCTGCGGGTCGATCTTCGCGACGGTGAACCACCGCCGAATCAGATCATTGCAGAAGCTGTGCATCGTGCTGATCGGCGCGGCGGGCAAGAGGGCAAGCTGTTCCTCGATGTGCCGGCGGAGAGCGGACGGGGCGTCATCGAGCCGCGCCTGCAACGCCTTGTGAATCCGCTCGCGCATCTCCGCGGCCGCCGCGTCGGTGAACGTAACGACGAGCAGATCGGCGGCCTCGCAGGGTTTGCCGTCCGCAGGCTCGCAGAGGAGCCTCGCGCATCGTTCCGCAAGTACGGTCGTCTTGCCCGACCCGGCGGCGGCCGAGACAAGCAGGCTCCGGCCGGTCTCGCGGATGGCGGCGTGCTGCGCGGGCGTAAATGGTGAGGAACTCATCGGTCCGCCGCCTCCTTCGCCGTGCCCATGCGAGCAAGGGCCTCCTTTCGCTTGACGGTCTCGATCTCGTCCGGCTCATTCACGTCGTGGTCGAATCGACACACAGACCGAAACTCGCAGAACGTACAGGGCATCTGCGTGTTCACCCGATAGGGCCGCACGGCCACATCGCCGTCCAGAATGCGGTCCGCCAGCTCGCCGATCTTGCGCGGGGCGTACGCCGTTACCTGTTCCAGGTCCACCCTCGCGTAGGCGTCGTTCTTGGCCGCGTATCCGATTTCACCCTCTTTTGTGCGGAAGACGGCGTAGACAGGCGACCAACCGGATTGAAGCTCGCGGTCCAGATGCTCGAAGGCCCCGAAGTCCAGTATCCCGCGCGGCTTCACGTCGCTCGGAAGGGAATCGTCTGCGTTGGCGGCCTCATCCGGGTGCGCCACCGAACGGCGTCGCGGCGTCAATGGCACGTAGAAGGCGCCGACCGGACGAATCGGTCGGCCCGCCAGCGTTTCACCCCGCTGGATGATCGCCAGCATGTAGGTCAGGAGCTGCACATCCAGACCGTGATAGACCTTCCACAGCGCAAGCGTCCGCCCTTTGCCCCGCTTGTAGTCCAGCACGACGCCGAGGCATTCGTCTGCCAGTTCCAGCACGTCGATTCGATCAACCTTGCCCCGAATCAGGATCGTTCGTCCGGCGGGCGTGGTCAGCTCCAACGCTGCGGCGTCCGCGCCGCCGCCCCGTCGCCGCGGCATTCCGAAGGCCCATTCCACCGCCCTTGGCCGGAACGCTCCCCGCCGCGCCATCAGCCGCTGTCGGGTCAGGGCTTCCCGCAAATGGCGGCTGCTGCGATCGAGCAGAAAGGCATTTCGCGCGTCTTCCAGCAGGGCCTCGTCCGTCAGGCGGGCGGTCCACTGCTTCGCCAGACGCGACAGCCGCGAATCGATCTCGTCCGGCTCGATCTCCGCCAGGCTTCGGCCCTCGCGGATCAGCTCGCCGTACAACTCTTCGAGCACCTTGTGGTGCAGCAGGCCGAAGTCGATCGCCTCGATCACGAACTCCGCGCGGGGCTCGAGTCCCAATGCGTACCGCGCAAAGTGCCGGAACGGGCAGTCGGCAAAACACTCGATCCGCGAGGCGCTGAAATAGAACGGCGGCCTGTAGAGCGCTTCTGCGTCGCCGGGTGTCAGTTGCACCTCGTTGCGGTAGCCCAGCGACGCCAGGATCGGTGCCAGGTCGTGTGCGTACGCCTCCTGCCGTCGGGCGTATTCGTAGAGCCCGTTCCACCGGCTTCGCGCGGCCGGTTCCGCGTCCTCGCCCGGCGAACCCGGCCGCAGGCGGAACTCCATCGCCAGCCGCGCGCCAAGCTCTCGCGGCCGCCCCACCGGCCAGAGATCGCGCTTCGGCACGGGATCCTCGATCCGCGTGAGCGGCAGGTCGGGCAAGGCCCGCCGGATGTCGTGCACGAACGGCGAGGGGCGCAAGGGCTTGCCCGCCTCGTCCGCCTGCGGGTAGCTGACCCACAGCGACCGGCTCGGCCGCGTAAAGGCGATGTACGCGAGCATCTTCTCGTCGAGGATGCGCTGGCGCCGGGTTGTGCCGACCGGCGGGCGCCGTTGTTCCAGGCGCTCGCGCTCCGCGTCCGTCAGGATGACGTCTTCGGCCGGCGTGAGCGGAAACAGCCCGTCGTTGAATCCAAGCAGCAGGACGGCCGCCAGGTCCGGGTGGCGGCTCCGCTCGATCGAGCCGATGAGCACCTGGTCGAGCGTCGGCGGCGCCAATCCCAGCGAAAACTCGGCCAGTACCGCATCCAGCAGGCTGGAAAACTCCTCCGCCGTCAGCGGCACATCCCCGAGCGACTCCAGGAAGTCTTCCAGAAGGCCCTTTGCATCCCGGGCGACCTGACGATGGACGTCCGCCTCGTCGGCGCGGCCCGCGTCCATCGCCGCTTCGACCCATCGCTCGATCGTTGCGGCGACCCCGAGCTTCTCCAACGTTTCCGAAAGTCGGGCCGCCCACTCGCGCCCGGTCGGGGCGGTCCCGCTCACGCTGAACGCCGCCCACTCGCGCAACGGCTCCATCAGACGCCGCCGATACCGGTTGATCTGATCGAGCGCCACGCGTTCCGGCTCGGTCAGTTCCTCTTCGGCGTCGCGGTTGGTGAAGATCCGCCGGTAGGTCCACTCGCCGGGGCCCAGCCACGCCTCGGCGCCTGCGATCCCGTGCGCGATCACGTAGTTTTCCAGCAGGTCGGCTTCCGCATCGTCCAGCGGCACGAGCCCCGTCTTGAGCAGCAGGCGGACGTCTTCGCTCCGGAAGCCGCGACGCGTCAGCGCCGGCAACAGACGCAGCAGCTCGACAACCGGATGGTGCGCGGTACGGCGGCGGCGGTCGATGAAGAACGGGATGCCGTGCGCCATCAGCGCGGCCGAGAGCAAATCGTGATACGGTTCCAGGTCGCGGACCACGACGGCGATATCACGATACCGCAGCCGCCCGTTCGACTCACGGATCAGTCGCTGGATCTCCGCGACGGCGGCCTCGACTTCGACGCGCCGGTTGGCCGCCACAACGAGGCGTACGGCCGCTGGTTCTCCGACGGATGCGGTCTTCGCGGCAGCATCTTCCCTCGTGGAGAATCGGGCCGGCGCGGAGGGGCCTTGCGGCTGTTTTCCGGCACCCGTTGCTTCCCTGCCCGGAGACGGCGCGAAGATGCCGCGTTCCAGTGTTGCCAGCTCGCCGGCTGTGAAGCGGGCCGGGGCCTCCGGCGTCAGCCGCAGGACCGGCAGCCACTCGACCCCCGCCGACTGCATGGCTTCGCGCAATGTGAAAAACGTCCGTTCCGTTCGTGAAAACAGCGAGAAGCGGTTGGGCCGTGCGTCCGGCCGCGTCAGCACCGGCGAAGCGGGATCGATCAACAGCGTGATCGTCATCGAGCGGGCCAGGGTGGCCAGCCGGATCAGCATCCGCCTCTCCAGTGCGGTGAATCCCGCGAATCCGTCCACCCAGACCTCGGCATCGTGCAACCATGCCACCTTTTCCATGAGCGACTCGGCTACGGCCAATTCCTGCGCCGGGTCCAGCCGGCCGTCGGCGAGGAACTCGCGGTAGGCCGTGTAGAGCAGGTGCAGGTCGGCCAGTCTCGCCGTCGCGAGCGGATCAGAGCTCTCGCCGCCGGCGGCGCCGTTTCCTTGTGCCGGGGCAGGAGAGGTTGCCTCCCCGTTCCCGGATGTGGGGAAGGCGGCAGCGGCGCCCGGGTCCGCCAGCCTCCGCAGATGCTCGGGCTCCAGGTCTTCCTGCAGGAACTCATCGAAGGTGCGCGTGAGCTGCGTGAGGAATCCGGCCCCGCGATTGCCCGCTCCGCCAAGCACCTTCAACTGGGGCTCCAGCCGCTTGAGCAGGAGCGTGACGGCCATGAGCCGGCCCATCGGCCCCATCGGTTGTCTGGCGGTGGGGTCGCCGGTGCCGGCCTCGTTGAAGACGCGCCGGGCAAGCCGCCGGAAGCTCAGGACATCGCATCGCGAGTAACCGGGCAGATCGGGCGTCTCGATGATCGCCCGCTCCATTTGAAAGGCTGCCTGCTCTGGAACGAGGAAGATCAGGTGGCACCCGTCGGCCGCACTCTGGCGCAGACGATCACGGATGGCGTTGAGGCACAACGCCGTCTTGCCTGTACCCGCCCGACCGACACACACCTGCACAGCCATGAGGAGCACATTCTAACCGTTGGGGCGTTACGGATGTCAAGAGGGCTGAGAGAGGGTTACTGTCACTTTTGTTTTTCTGCTTGTTTCAGCCGCTTTGTCCGCTTGGCTTTGTTTCCGGATGGCTGATGCGATGCCGTCCGATCGGGGTCAGGTGAGCACCCGTTCGAGAGCCTTCCGCAGCGGATCGCTTTGGCCGTAAAAGAACGGATGGATCCAGGGAATAACGATGATGTAGCCGATGTTGAACCACGCTACCAGATCATACGGGATGGAACCGCGCGGGAACCGCCAGGGAGCCAGATAGCGTCGCCAGCCCGGCAGCGGGCCGCGGTTGGCTGGCGGGCCGCCCTTTGCTCGCGCCTCCAGTTCGGCCCGTGTATAGGAGATTCGCCGCCAGACGGTCAGCGCAGGCAGCGTCGCCTGCTGCCAGAGCAGTCCCGGGATGTGACAGAAGAACGTCCCGATGAGCAGGCCCACGCACCGTTCGCCGCGAAGCCACCAGCCGACCGAGCAATCGTCGATGAGGTCTTCCGCGCGGGCCTTTACATAGCTGATCATGTAGGTGTTGCACATTGCCAGGATCGACAGGGCGACGTACGTCACGTTGCCGACCATCGCAAAGTGCGTGGCACAACCCAGGTAGATCGCGCAGTCGCTGAACCGGTCAATCGTCGAATCGAGCACGCCGCCGAACGGCGAGGCCATCCGCCCGATCCGCGCCACGGCCCCATCGAGCATGTCGAACGCGCAGGCAAGGAACAGAAACGCGAACGCACCGACGGGCCACCAGCTCGATGCCGTCGGCGCGCCCGGATACGCCTCCCACGGCGCCCGGTAGCTCGCTCCGAGGAGGAGGCAGATACCGCAGCCGACCGTCGAAAGGAAGCCCGCCACCGTCAGCCGGTTCGGCGTGGCGCCGCACCGGGTACACGCACGGGCCACTTGGTCGCGCCACCGCCCGACGGTTGCGCCGATCGCGTACGTGGCGCCGGGGCGGTCCCCCCGGGCATACAGGGTGGCAAAATCCTCCTTTTCGCTCATGGGCGGTACAGACTACGGGATGGCCTCGCTCCCCGCAACCGGTCAGCGGACTTCGCACCGGGAGATCGCACCGGATTCTACGAACGATTCTCCCGGGATCACGACCTCCGGTGCCGCTCAGCGCGCGGCAACACCCGCGATGAATTGCTCGACGCAGGCGCGGGCCTCATCGTCGGGCATCTGGCGGGGCGGATGCTTCATCAGGTACGCCGAGACCGATTCGAGGGGGCCGCCCTGGCCGCGTTCCCGTGCGATGTGGCAGCAGCGGATGGCGTCGATGGCCACGCCGGCGGAGTTGGGCGAGTCCTCCACGCTCAGCCGGAGTTCGAGGTTCATCGGCACGCCGCCGAAGCCGCGCCCCTCGATCCGCAGGAAGCAGACCTTGTTGTCTTTCTGCCAGGGCACGTAGTCGGAGGGGCCGATGTGGATGCGATCCGCCGGGAGCGGCACGTCCAACTGCGACTGAACCGCTTCGGTCTTCGAGATCTTCTTGCTCCCGAGCCGGCGGCGGTCGAGCATGTTGAGAAAATCGGTGTTGCCGCCGGTGTTGAGCTGATACGTCGCGTCGATCTTCACGCCCCGCTCGTTGAACAGGTGGGCCAGCACGCGATGGACGATCGTCGCGCCGACCTGGGCCTTGATGTCGTCGCCGACGCACGGGATGTTCTTGCGCGCGAACCGCGCGCCCCAGGCCGCGTTGCTTGCGATAAAGACGGGCATGCAGTTCACCAGGCCCACCCCGGCGTTCAGGCAGCACTGCGCGTAATACTCGGTGGCGAGCTGAGAGCCGACCGGCAGGTAGTTTACCAGCACATCGACACCCCGCTCCTTCAGGACCCGCTCCACATCGACCGCCGGCTGCTGCGCCACGACGAATCGCTGCGACTCCGGGTAGTCGGCCATGTGTTCGCTGAAGCCGTCGAGGAGCTCCCCCATCTGGCCGAGCGGACCGTCCTCCGGGACAGCCGGCGCGCAGATCTTCGTGCAGGTCGGTTGCGCGAACATCGCCTCGCCGAGCGGCCGTCCGACCTTTCGCTGATCAATGTCGAACGCCGCCACGACCTCGATGTCACACGGCCGGTATCCCTCGATCTCCGGATGCATCAGCCCCGTCGTCTCCACGGGGCGGCCGTTCCCGTCGAAGAGCTTGCGGTAGTAGTGGATTCCCTGGATCAGCGAGGACGCGCAGTTACCCACACCGACAATAGCGAGCCGTATGTTTCGCATCGAGCTGCCCCATCGTCCCCACCGGCCGCCCCGGCGCAGTAGTCGATCGCACGCCAAACCCGACCTTCCTCGCGCCAACGCTGCGGGGCACCGGACAGGTACCAGTTGTTCAGATCGACGCCGGGATTCTAACCATTCCGGGCGGTCGAGGTCAAATGCGCAACGCTTCCTGCTGTACTCGGCTGCTGCGTTGCGCTGGAGGTACCGGACAAGTTCCGCGTTGCTGCTCACCGGGGCGACCTGTTCATGCCGCCTCGTCCCGATCCGGCTATAATCAGCCCCGGTCACGGGCGGCACGGCGGTCGACCGGGCTCGTCAGTGCGGTTTGCGTGGAAACAGAGGCCTGCCATCATGAGCCACACGGTATGTCTGCTGCCGGGCGACGGGATTGGTCCCGAGGTGACCGCCGCGGCCCGGCGGGTGATCGACGCCAGCGGTGCGAAGATCGAGTGGGTAGTGCTTCCCGCGGGCGCCGCAGCGGCGGCGGAGTACGGCCACGTCCTGCCTGAGCGGACGGTCGCCGCGATCCGGGGACACAGGGTTGCTCTCAAGGGTCCGGTAACCACACCCGTCGGGGGCGGGCATGTGAGCGTGAATGTCCAGCTCCGTCGTCGGCTCAACCTCTATGCGGCGGTGCGTCCCGTGCGATCCCTGCCGGGCATCCGGACGCGCTATGAGAATGTCGAGCTCGTCGTGATCCGCGAGAACACCGAGGGGCTCTACTCCGGCATCGAAAACGAGGTCGTTCCCGGCGTCGTTCAGAGCCTCAAGATCGCGACGCTCACCGCCTGTACGCGGATTGCCCGCTTCGGCTTCCAGTACGCCCGCGATCATCATCGCCGGAAAGTCACGGTCTTTCACAAGGCCAACATCATGAAGATGTCCGACGGGCTGTTTCTCGACTGTGCCCGTCGCGTCCACAGTGCGTTTTTTCCGGAGATCGAGTACGAGGAACTCATCATCGACAACGGCTGCATGCAGCTTGTGCGCGATCCGGCGCGTTTCGACGTGCTGCTGATGGAGAATCTTTACGGTGATGTTCTGAGCGACCTCTGCGCGGGCCTCGTGGGCGGGCTGGGCGTCGTGCCCGGGGCGAACATCGGCGACGACGCGGCCGTCTTTGAGGCCGTGCACGGCTCCGCGCCTGATATCGCCGGCAAGGGTATCGCCAACCCGCTGGCCTGCATCATGAGCGGCGTCATGATGCTCAACCACCTCGGCGAAACGGATTCCGCCAACCGGATCAAGGCGGCGTACAACCGCGTGCTCGCCGAAAACGACCCGGCGAAACGGACGGCGGACATCGGCGGCGCGGCCACGACCGAGCAATTCGCCGACGCGATTATCGAGGCGATGGCGTAGTCGGACGACGGACACCTATGCCCCGCGACAGGATCATCATCGGCACCCGCGGCTCGCTTCTGGCCGTGTCGCAGACGGAATGGGTCGCGGCGCAGATCCGGACCACGTGTCCGGGCGTGTCCGTGGAGATCCGCCGGATTCAGACCACCGGCGACCGCCGCGCCGCGGACGCGATTCCCGAGATCGGCCAGAAGGGGATCTTCACATTTGAGCTGGAGCAGGCATTGCTGGCCCGGCAGATCGACCTGGCCATCCATTCCGCGAAGGACCTGCCCACGGAGACGCCAGCCGAGCTGGACCTCCTGCTCGTGCCGTCGCGCGAAGATCCGCGCGACGCGATCGTCTCGCGTGGCGAAAGGCGGCTCGAAGACCTGCCCGAGGGCGCGGTCATTGGCACCAGCAGTCTTCGCCGGCAGGCCCAGTTGATGATCCTTCGACCGGACCTCCGTTTCGTCCCGCTGCGCGGGAACGTGGACACGCGCATCGACAAGGTTCACCGGGGCGATTGCGATGCGGCCCTTCTCGCGCTGGCCGGGATGCGGCGGGCCAACCTGGATCGCTATGTCACGCAGATTCTGGATGCGGAGGAGATGGTGCCGGCCCCCGGTCAGGGGATCCTTGCCGTGCAGGGACGCCGGGATGACGACGAACTCCGCGCGCTGCTTGCCCCGCTGGATGATCCGGCTGCCCGCGTGGCACTGGCATGCGAACGCCGACTCATTGCGAAGCTGGAGGGAGGCTGCCGCACGCCGATCGGGGCGTGGACCCGTCGTTCGCACGGGCGGTGGCGGGGCGACGCGGTCGTGGCCATGCCGGATGGATCGAGGTTCGCGCGAGCCTCGGCGGAGGCCCCCGGTAGCGACTGGCAGTCGCTCGCCGACGATTTGGTCGGCCGTCTTCGCGCCCAGGATGCCGACGGAATCATCGCCGCAAGTCGGATGTAGGACGGCTCTTCAGGGCCACGCCGTTTCGCCTGCGGTGGCTTTCGGCTTCGTTCCGCCGCGGCATCCCGGTTACGTCGTCGCCGTCGTCCGCCGGCGCGACAGAATGTGAACGGCCTTACCCAGAAACGCCTCGGCGGCCTCGCCGTACGTCTCGGAGAGCGTCGGATGCGGATGGATGATCGAGCCGACGTCGTGGGCGACGGCCGCCATCTCCACTGCCAGTACGCCCTCCGCGATCAATTCCCCGGCTCCCGCGCCGACGATGCCGACGCCGAGCACGCGACGGGTCTGCGGATCGAACAGGATCTTGGTCAGCCCGTCGGTCCGCCCGAGCGTCAGGGCGCGCCCCGACGCGGCCCAGGGGAACTTGCCGACCCCCACTTCGCGGCCGGCGGCCTTCGCCTCCGTCTCCGTGAGCCCGCACCAGGCGATCTCCGGGTCCGTGAACACGACGGCCGGGACCGCCGCGCTGTCGAACACGGCCTCCTCGCCAAGCAGGGCATCGACCGCCACCTTCGCCTCGTGCGTGGCCTTGTGCGCCAGTAACGGCTGGCCCGCAATGTCGCCAATCGCCAGGAGGCGGGGGTCGGCCGTCCGCATGCGTGCGTCCACCTCCACGAAACCCTGGGCGTTCACGACGACCTGGGTTTTTTCCAGACCGATGTTCCGGCTGTTCGGCCTGCGGCCGATGGCCACGAGCACGCGGTCAAACGTCTCTTCCCGGGCGCCCGCCTCGCCTTGGAGTGTCGCCACGATGCCGGCGTCGTCCTTTTTCACTGCGGCCACCTTCGTCTTGAGATGGATCGCTTCGCAGCGGGCCTTCAGCATCGTCTCCACCGGCCGGACGAGATCCCGGTCGACGCCGGGCAGCAGGCCGTCCGTCATTTCCACGATGACCACGCGGCTGCCGAGGGCCGCGTAGACCGTCGCCATCTCCAGCCCGATGTATCCGCCGCCGACGATCAGCAGCCGTGCGGGCGCCTCCGGCAGATTCAGGGCCGCGGTGGAGTCCATGATCCGCGGATCGCCGATGTCGAACACCGGCGGAACGACCGGCAAGGAGCCCGTGGCCAGTATGGCCCGTTCGAAACGCAGCGTGCCAAGGTCGTTGTTGCCCTCCGGGGTCGCCCCCTGCGCCCGGGGAGAGCTGAGGCGCAGCGTCTGCGAATCCTCGAATACCGCCCGCGCATGGAGGAACTCGACGCCGCGCCGGCGGGCCAGTTCCGTCACCCCGCCGGCGAGCTTGCCGACCACGCCGTCCTTCCATGCCCGCAGCGCATCAAGATCGACGCTCGCCTCGCCGAATCGGACGCCCCAGCCGGCTGCCTCGCGCGTCTCATGGATCAGCCGGGCCACGTGCAACAGCGCCTTGGATGGAATGCATCCGCGCTGCAGACAGACGCCGCCGGGGCTGGCATCCTCGCTGAGGAGGGTCACTTTCATTCCGCCGTCGGCCGCACGGAACGCTGCCGCGTAACCGCCAGGCCCCGCGCCGATCACTGCCAGTTGCGTTTCACGAGTCCGTGACTGTTCTGCCATGACGCCATATTCTCCGTTGTTTTTCCGCGAGGCCGGCATCCCACGGCGCCGGTTTTTCGCCGGAAGGCCCGGCAACGGCTCCGGATCATCCGGGCGGCCTCGTCCGAATCGTAGTCGCTACGGATCGGAAAAGCGAGGAAACTGCGAGCTGATACTGGAGCGGCCGACCGGCCTTGTCGGCGCGTGGCCCGGGCCATCGCCCCGAAGCGATTTTCCCTTTTCCGGTTTTTTGCTTTTCTGTAAAGTGATGTCATGGGCCGCAGGCAGCGGAAGAAGACAGTGCCGGATCGCGGTGTCGTCCGTGCTCCGGATCGTACCGCCCGGGGACCGGCGGACGCGGGCGTTCTGCTGCTGGCGATCCTCGGCGTGGCCGCGATTGTCGTTGCCGTGCATTGGCCGGCGCTGCGGGCACAGGCGCTTTCCTTCGATGATTCCGCGTACCTCGTCGAGAACGAGCTTGTCCGCAAACCCGGCTGGGAGTCCGCCAGACGGTTTCTTACGGAGGTTCGGGCGCCTTCGACCGTGGCCGGTTACTACCAGCCCCTCGCGATGATTTCCCTGATGCTGGACGCTGCCATGGGCGGCCGGCCGGAATACCTGCGCCCGTTCCATCGGACGAGTCTGGCGCTGCACGTGGCGAACACGGCCCTGATCGTCGTGTTCCTTTATCTGCTGCTGGGGGCGATGGGGGGCGGCGAAAAAGCGGACAGTCGGGAAGGCGACAACAGCGAGAACCGCAGGATGGAAGAACGGCTCCTTGGCGATCGGGGCGTCTGGCGTGCGTGCGCGGCGGCGGGGATCGGGCTGCTCTTTGGAATCCATCCGCTGACGGTCGAGCCGATTCCCTGGGTGGGAGAGCGCAAGAGCCTTCTCGCTGCGTTCTTTTCGCTGTGGTCGCTCGTTCTGTACGTTCGCTATGCGCGCGCGGGCGGATGGGGCGGCTACGTCGCGTCGCTGGGTGCGTATGTCCTGGCCCTGATGTCGAAGCCGACGAGCACGCTGTTGCCCGCGGCAATGCTGCTGCTGGATTTCTGGCCGCTCGGGCGACTGGGGCGCCGAGCCGTTGTCGAGAAGGTTCCGTTCCTGATCGTCGGCGGCGTCTCGGCCGTCATTACCTACATCTCGCAAGCGGGCACGGCGTCCGTGGCGTTGCCCGGCGAGTTCTCCCCGTGGCGGGTGCCGCTGATCCTCTGTCACAACATCGTCTTCTACCTCTACAAGATCGTTTGGCCGGCCCGGCTTTCCTGCCACTACCCGTACCCTGTGCCGCTGGGGTTGGCCAATTCTATGGTGTTGGCGGGGGTTCTCGGCACCGGCATCCTGATCGCCGTGCTGGCGATCTCCTTGCGCTGGACGCGGGCGCCGGCGACGGGGTGGATGATCTTCTTTGTGATTATCCTGCCGACGATGCAGATCATCGGGTTCAGCAACGTTGTCGCGTCGAACAAGTTCGCGTATCTGCCCGCGGTGGGGCTGCTGTTGATTCTGGCATGGGCAGCCGAGCGGTTGTGGAATCGGCTGCTCCGGCGGTATCGTCGCCGCACGGTTGCCGTCGCCGCAGCGGGGCTTGTCGGGGTGCTGGCCGTCGCCGAAGCTGTGGCTACACGGCGGGCGCTCGAGCCGTGGCGGGACACGGCGGCGCTCTATCAGCACATGATTGCGCTGGCGCCGGATGCCCCCTCTCCCCACTTCGGGCTGGGGGCCTACCTCGCTTCGCAGGGTCGCTACGAGGACGCCTGCCGTGAGTTCCGCGAGTCGTTACGGCGCGATCCGAACCAGCAGGAGGCATGGGCGAACCTCGGGACGGCGCTTCTGAGTCTCGGGCAGACCGACGCTGCCATCGAGCACCTCACCACGGCTCTAACAATGGCTCCCGAAAGCCGCAATAGTGCCACGATTCGCAACAACCTGGCGCTGGCGCTTACGATCCGGGGGCGCGACGACGAGGCGATTGCTCAACTGACGGAGGCGGTTCGGCACCGATCCGATTCGCCCAGGGCTCACTACAACCTCGGCGAGGCGCTCGCGAAGAAGCGTCGCTACGCGGATGCGGCGAAGCAGTTCGAGGAGGCGGTGCGGCTCCGGCCGGACGACGCCGACGCCCACTTCCGCCTTGCCGACGCGCTGGCGGAGTCGGGCGAGGGCACACGGGCCGTCGAGCATTACCGCGCCGCTCTGCGGTTGCGCCCGGCGTATGCGGAGGCGCACTGCAATCTTGCCGCGGAGCTTCTGGCACAGGGCAAGCCGGAAGAAGCCGCCTTCCATGCCCGCGAGGCGGTGCGGCTGCGGCCTTCCTCCGCCAGGGCACATTACAACCTGGCCGTCGCCGCCGCCAAGCAGGATCGCATCCCGGAAGCGATCGCCGAGCTCCGCGAGGCCATTCGTCTCGCCCCGGATTTAGCGGAGGCGCATAACAACCTCGGTGCCCTCCTCCAGGGCCAAGGCAGGACGGACGAAGCGATCACGGAGTTTTCCGAGGCCCTGCGGCTCAAGCCCGATTACTTCGATGCGCATTACAATCTTGGGTGGTCGTTGGAGAGCCAGGGTCGGCTCGACGATGCGATCAATGAATACCATAAGGCCCTGCGGATCAATCCGAAGAACGCGGACGCCCGCCAGCGCCTGGATGCGGCGCTGGAGCGACAGGCCGCCCAGGTGCCCGGATGAGCCATCGCACGGAACGATTGCTGGCGACAATTTGCTCGGTCTGCCCACTATGTCTCGCTCGCCGACGGTGGCCTGCGAGCGCGTATGCGCGGATCATGCGGGCGGTGGAGAGGTATTGTCCTTTCTGTCGGGCGTACGACCGTATCCGCGCACGGGCGCAGCCGCCCGACGAAGCGCCGCGGGGGTGATGGACCCCCGACCAGTCATGGCAGGCGGGTGCGGTCGTGTCCGCAATGCAGCTCTTCGGACGTGGTGCGGATCGCCTGCGGCCTTCCGAGTGCGGAGATGCTTGCAGCGGCAAATCTCGGCGAGGTCGTTCTGGGCGGATGCTGCGTTTCCAACGACTCGCCGCGCTGGCATTGCAGTGCATGCGGCTACGAGTGGCTGACGCCCGCACGATGGCGAGTTGGCGCTTCTGGCAGGTGAACGAGGTAGGTCTGTCAGTCGGAAGCACCATTATTATAGGACCTTTCACTATGGCTTTGCGAAGTTCCTGACCCGGACGAACGGCGCAGAGTCTCTCCATAAGTAGGTCATGGGGTGGTCGTTCCCCGGCACATCTTGGCCGCCACTGCGGCGGCAAGTCCACGATGGGTTGTTGGCGGGACGAGACGGTGACGCTCGGCACGTTCCCGCTCCTGAGCAGCTTTTGCGCAGGGCGAGCAAAAGCTGCGTATGGGATCAGAGGGCCTGGCTGAGGCCCTGCGAGATCAGCACGTTCATCGTCGTTTCGTAACTCTTTTCTATAGAACAGGTTGCGCTCTTGGTTGTGGCGCTTCGTCTCGGCTCGTTGGGGCATTCGGCAGGCTCTGGCATCGAACATGCTCCAAGCCGTCGGCCGCGTGGACCCTGCATCCAGCGGTTTGTAGGAGACGACCGCACGGAAGACAGGGCAAAGCGGTCGGCACGTGTCAGGACGATGCGGCCGGACGACAGGAACGTCGCCGAGAGGATCATGGCCAACGAGCGTCAGGCAATGGATTGCGGGACGGGGCCGGCAGACTGGACCGATCTGGGTGCGCGCATCGCGCGCGCGGCTCGGATCGCGGCGGCCGTCCATCTTGCGGAACGGGCCAAGCGTATCGCGCAGGCTGGCAAGGCGGATTCGTCTTCGGCCGAGCGGTCGCTTGTCGCTTCCGTGAGGAAACCGAATCGGGCGTCTGGCCGGTCGGCGACGGGCGGCTTGTGAGTCGCAGAGAATCCGCGGGACGGCGAGCGAGCAGACGTAACAGGCGTGCGAGTCGATGGTGTACGGGTTGTGGCTTTCGGCGGCGGGACTTCAGGCGAACCAGTACCGCCAGGACGTCATCGCGAACAACCTCGCGAACGTGGAGACGGTCGGGTTCAAGCGGGATCTCGCCGTGTTCACGGAGCGTGCGGTGGCGTCGCGCGAGGCGCTGGGCGACCCGACAATGTCCGACCCGACCCTGGACAGGATGAGCGGCGGGACGTTCGTCGCGCCGACGTACACTTGCTTCGAGCAGGGTTCGATCGTTCCGACGGACCGGCCCCTCGATGCAGCGCTGCAGGGCGATGGATTCTTCACGGTTCGCGACACCGCAGGCGTTCGTTATACGCGGGACGGGCGCTTCGCCGTGGATGCGCAAGGCAACCTCGTGACGGTCTCGGGGGGGCGGCCCGTACTGAACGACGCGGGCCAGCCGATCCAGGTGCCGCCGGATCAGATTGGCAACGTGCGGTTGGCACAGGACGGGACGGTGCTGGCGGGCGGATCGCCGGTGGGAAGGCTGGGCATCGTGGATTTCGCGGACAGGACGGTCCTGCGGAAGACGGGCTCGAACCTTCTGGAGGCCGCGGCGGGCGCGCAGGCCAGGGCGGCGTCGGCAAGCGTGCTGGCGGGCGCGGTGGAGGCATCGACGGTTGACCCGACGACCACGATGGTCGGGATGATCGAGGCGGCCCGTGCGTACCAGATGAACGCCACGATGATTTCGATGCAGGACACGATGCTGGGGCGTGCGGCGAATGATATTGCGAAGCTGGCATGATCGGGTCGGGGCGATGAAAGGCCCCGGGCGGCCAACGAGGCCATAGGGGGAGAACGGACGACGAGATCGGTCGGATCGAGCGGGAGGATCGGGCTCTGGAGAGCCCGCCGGCAGGAAACGCAGAGGCATACGCAGGGAACGTTGGACGATGGCGATCAGTGCCCTATACGCGGCCGCGAGCGGGATGAAGGCGATGGACACGAAGCTCAACGTCGTCGCCAACAATCTCGCGAACATCGACACCGTCGGCTTCAAGAAGAGCCGGGTCAACTTCGAGGACTTGCTCTACGAAACCCGGCGGCAGCCGGGCAGCATGAACGCGTTGCAGGAGAAGATCCCGTACGGGATCCAGGTCGGTCTTGGTACCCAGGTCTCGGGTACGCAGCTCAACTTCCAGGCGGGCAACCCTGTTCAGACCGACCGGCCGCTGGATTTGTCAATCGGCGGCCAGGGATTCTTCCAGGTGAAGACGACGTACGGGGGGCAGGAAGTTACGGCGTACACGCGGGCCGGCAACTTCGTCGTGAACCAGGACGGGCAACTGGTTCTGGCGAACAGCGAGGGCTCGCGGCTCGAGCCGCCGATTCAACTGCCCACGGACATGATCGGCGATCCAACCATCGGTGCGGACGGTCAGGTGTTCGTGCGTCAGCAGGGCAATCCGCAACTGGCCCAGGTCGGCCAGATCCAACTGGCGCGTTTCGTGAACCCGGGCGGGTTGCTTCAGATCGGCAAGAACCTGTTCCTGGAGACGGATGCTTCCGGTCCGCCCGTAACGGGCAACCCGCAGCAGGACGCCCTCGGCGAGATCATCCAGGGAAACCTCGAACAGAGCAACGTGGACCCGGTGCGTGAACTGGTGGACCTGATCTTCACGCAGCGGGCCTTCGAGCTGAATTCGCAGTCGATTCAGAGCGCCGACCAGACGCTTCAGGTCGTCGCCAATCTGCGGAGGTTCTAGCAGACTCGTCAACCACGGATAACGCGCGGCGCAGGACGCAGCCATGATGTGCAAGGATTGCCAACACGCGGGACACGGACGAAGAGGCGGCCGTACGATCGCTTCCCCGGGAAGGGTCGGACGTCTCGCCGCGTGGCGCGCGCGGTTCGCGACGGTGTTCGTGGCGGCTCTCTGCGGTGCCGCCGGGGCGCGTGCGGGCGAGTCCGGCGCGGCGGACGTCGGAGCGACGGCCCCCGTGACCGTGCAACTCTGGCCCACCGCGGTCGTCACGTCGGAACGGACCACGCTCGATGACGTCGGCCGGATCCTGCCGGGAGACGAAGCGACCGTGCGGATGCTTCGCGCCTGCGAGGTGGCCGTCACGCCGCCGGCCGGCTCATCGACGGTAATCACGCTGGAGGATGTCGCGGCGGCGCTGGCCCGGGCAGGCATTTCCCCGGCACGCGTGATCCTTCGCGGATCGTCCCGTTGCCAGATTGTTCACCCGGCCGATGCGGACGCGACGACACGGCCGGCGGGCCGGGCGGCCAACGGTCGCGGTGCGGCCACCCGGCCGGCCCGCGAGGGTGCTTCCGCGGAGGGTTCGGCCTCTCGCGGGTCAAACCGCCCGGCGGAGACGGGGACGCTCGGGGCCGCGCTGGAACAGTACCTGGCCGCGCGACTCGCCGACCAGGGGGGGACGCCGGAAATCCGCTTCAGCCCGGCCGTGCAGCGGGCGATGGCCCTCTCGTCGCCGGCCTACGAATTCCGCATCCGGCAGCGCGGTAACGACGTGCTGGGGCTGGTGTCACTCGAGGCGGACGTATTCGAGGGCGGCAAGCTCGTCGAGACCATCCCCGTCGTTGCGGAAGTCGCGCTGGTCCGGACGGTCGTCGTCGCACGCTCCGCGATCAACCGCGGCGAGATCATTCAGGCCAAGCACCTGGCCCTTGCGGAGCGACGGTTTTCGCGGCTGGCCGACGTCGGCATCAGCGATCTGCAATCCGTGATCGGCCAGGAGGCCAACCGGTACATCGAGAACGGGGCCATGCTGACCGCACGTGACATCCGCGCGCGGCCGCTCGTGAAGCGGGGCGACATCGTCACGGTGTGGGTGCGGCAGGGTGATCTGGTGATCAAGAGCGCGGGCAAGGCGCTGCGGGCGGGCACATACGGAGAGATGATCGACGTGAAGAACGAGTCGACGGGCGAGGTGTTTCTGGCGGCCGTGACCGGGCCTCAGACGGCGGAGATCGGCCGACGCGCCGCCTCGCATGTTTCCCCGGCGGCGCCCGGTTCATCGGGAGTGAGTCATCCATGAACGGACGAACCCTTTTCGCTGTGGCGGTTGCGGCGGCGTGGTTGGGGTGGCCGGGCCCTGCCGGTGCGCAAAGTTCATCGCTGTACCAGGCCGGCGCGGCCCGCGGTACGCCGCCCGCGGACGGGTATGCGTTTCAGTCGAGCCCGCCGCCGGCGGAGGACGGCGTCTGGGCCGCCGGCCGCCGGGTGGACGTGGTGCCGCTCAGTACGCATCTGATCGAGCAGCGCTCGCTCATCGGGGTCGCCATCGATCGGCCGCGCCCGATCCGGCCGCACGATCTCATCACGATCATCGTCCGCGAATCGAAGAACTACCAGAGCAACGCCACCGCGAACAATGAGAAGAAGTGGAACGTTGCCGGCGACCTCAAGCAATGGCTCAAGTTCTACCCCGGTCCTCAGCTCGGGCGCCAGGACTTCACCGTGCACGGGACACCCTCTGCCGTGCTCAACTGGGACAACAAGTTTCAGGGCACCGCCCAGGACCAGCGACAGGACGCCTTCACGACGCGGATTACCGGTCAGATCGTGGACGTCAAGCCGAACGGCATCGTTGTGATCGAGGCGAAGAAGCACGAGAAACACGATGAGGAGGAACTCACCCTGACGCTCACGGGCACCTGCCGGGCCGCCGACATCTCGCCGGCCAGCACGATCCTCAGCACGCAGATTCATGACCTGAATATCAACGAGGTGCAGACCGGGGCCGTACGCGACACGACGCGCCGCGGATGGATCCCGAGACTGGTGGACTTCCTGCGGCCGTTCTGACGGGCCAGGGTGCGACGAACGATGGCTGTGACGACGAACATGAAGACGCGACGGAAAGCCGACGACCGGCCCGGTATCGGACGGTGGCCGCTGGTTCTCGCGGCGGTTCTGATCGCGGCATCGTCGGCATCCGCCGTGAAGATCGGCGACGTGGCCCGGTTCCAGGGCGAGTTCCCCAACAAGATCATGGGGATGGGTCTCGTGGTGGGCCTCCCGGGGACGGGCGACGGAGGCGACTTCATGCCGGCGATGCGGCCGCTGAGCCGCTTGCTCGGCCGGCTCGCGAATCCGGTGGGCATCGCGCAAGAGCTGAAGAACGCCAAGAACGTCGCGATCGTGATGGTGGAAGCGACACTACCGGAGAACGGCGTGCGTGAGGGCGACCGGATCGACGTCCAGATCAGCTCCGTCGGGGCGGCGAAGGCGCTTTCGCAGGGGCGGCTGGTTCTGACGCCGCTGTTGTCGGCCAGCCTGCTATCGGCGCGGCCGGATGCGAACTGGACGGGGCCGGACGTGCTGGCCTTCGCGTCGGGACCGCTGGTGGTGCCCGATCCGAAGCGGCCGACGACGGCGATCATCCGCCAGGGGGCGACGATCGAATCAAGCATCATCCACAACTACGTGGCGCTGGGCCGTGATCTGGAGCATTACCGCAAGGCACGACAGGGCGGCGAGGCCGTAGCGAAAGGGCTGCTCGAGTGGCTGCGCCCCGACGAGCCGTACGTCACCCTCGTCATCCAGGAAGCGCACGCGAGCTGGGCGCTGGCCAACATCATGGCCCAGATGATTAACGACGATGCCGCCGATCCCGATGCGCAGAACGGGATCCGGCCCGCGGACGGCATGGCGGGGAACATCGCTATGGCCGTGGATCGCAACAACGTGATCGTCCGCGTACCGGAAACGGCGCGGCGCAACCCGGCCCCCTTTCTGGCGCGAATCGAGACGCTCGACCTGCTCATGCCGCCGTCGGAGGCCCGCGTGATCGTGAATCGCGAGGCGGGTTCGGGGATCATCAGCGGAGACGGTCAGATCTCGCCCGTGGTGATCACGTACAAGGGCATGACGATCACGACGACGGTGCCGGAACCGAAACCGACGGCGGACAACCCGCAGGTTACCGAGAAGCAGTTTGCGCCTCTCGATCCCTCGCGGCGGGGAGGCACGAGACTGCAGGACCTGGTGGATGCGTTGAACAGCCTGAAGCTTCCGGCGGCGGACCGGGTCCACATCATCGAGGAACTGAGCCGGATGGGCAAGCTTCATGCGAAGCTGATCGTGGAGGAATAGAGGCGGTGCGGAGCGGGGGAGAGCGACGGAGCGGCGAAGGGTGGGCGAGGATACGGACGGACTGGCGGATCAGAGGATCGACGGATTCATGGCTATCGCCCCGGTCAGCACGGTCGGCGCCTCGAACGCGGCGGTCGGCGCAAAGCCGGCGGCGAAGCAGACGGCGCTGAAGAACACGGTGGACGAAGTGGTGGGCACGCTGTTCTTCGGCGAGGTGTTCAAGGCGATGCGGAACAGCAGGCTGAAGGGCGCATACGGTCACGGGGGGCGCGGGGAGGAGATCTTCGCCGCGCAACTGCACGACACGCTGGCGAAGCGGATGAGCCATAACGCCAGGCTCGGCATTAACGAGGCTCTGTATCGGCGGATGAAGAAACTGGTGTAGGGAGATCGGCGCGAGAAGTGCGGCAACCGAACGACCCGCGGGTCAGGTGTGAGCATGGCGGCGACGAACGAACAACGGATGGCGCAGGTGGCGACGGTGCTGGGCGAACTGAAGCGCCTCCACGGGGAGCTGGGCTTCGTGGTGCAGCAGAAGCTCGATGCGATGCGGAAGGCCGACACGGACGCGATTCACGCCGCGACGGCGCGCGAGGAGTTCCTCGCGCAACGGATTCGCGAGCAGGAGGGGCTTCGCCGACAGATCCTGCAACTGATCGGTGAGGCGAACGGCATGCCGGCGGCGCGGGCGCGGGCGATGACGATCCGCGAGCTGGCGGAACTCGCGGCGGAGCCGCTGCGAAGCCGGCTTCTGGCGGCCGGCGCGGCACTGCGGGAGACCGTTGTGGAGACGGCGGAGCGGAACCGCGTAGCCGCGATCGTTTCGCAGGAGATGCTGAAGCATTTTCGACAGGTGTACCAGGTGATGGCCCGGACGAACGGCGTGCAGGGGGTGTATTCCTGGACGGGCCGGGCGGAGACGCGGCCGGGGATGGCCGTTTTCGAGGCAGTGGGATAGCGCGGGCGACGCGCCGGGACGCCGGTCCGACGACGGGCCGGATGGGCAGGACGACGGACACATGGGCCTTATCACATCGGCATTGCAGATCGGCAAAAGCGCTCTGATGAGCTACCAGAGCGCGTTGCTGGCGGTAGGCAACAATGTCAGCAACGCCAGCAGTGCGGAGTACACGCGCCAGACGCCCGTGCTGAGCCCCCTGATGGGCGGGGTTACGCCGGAGGGCTTTCAGGCGGGCGCGGGCGTGGCCCTGGTAGCGCTCAAGCGGAACATCGACGAGGCCCTCGAGAGCCGGATCCGGGTGGGTCTGGGCGACCAGAGCTCGGCCGCAGTGGAGCGGCAGGCGCTCGGCCGGCTCGAGACCGTGCTGAACGAGATGACGGATCAGGACCTTTCCACCCTGCTGGAGAATTTCTTCGGCGCCTTCTCGTCGCTTCAGAACAACGCGCACGACGTGAGCGCGCGCGGCATGGTGATCACCGCGGGCCAGTCGCTCGTGGACGAGATTCGGCGCCAGCGGGCGGACGTGCTCTCGCTTGTGGAGGAACTGAACCAGGGCATCACGGACGTCACGCGCCAGGCCGACGGCATCGCGCGCGACATTGCGAGTCTCAACCAGCAGATCGTCGACGCGGAGACGCGCCAGCGCGGAATGGCGGGCGCCCTCCGCGATCAGCGGGACGCCAAACTCCGCGAACTGAGCGAGATCGTCCGCATCCAAGTGGAGCCGCAGGATACGGGCGCGGTAAATGTCTACATCGGCAATGAGCTCCTCGTCCAGGGGGGGACGTGCCGCGGGCTCACCACGGAAACGGAGATCCGCGACGGCATCGAGCGGGTCATCCCCGTGTTTGCGGACGACGGCGGCCCCATCCGGGTGCTGGGCGGCCGGCTGGAAGGGTTCGCGGAGGCGCGCGACACCTTCAGCCTCGGCCACTTGAAGGATCTCGACACGCTGGCGGCGGCCCTCATCCAGGAAGTCAACAAGGTTCACTCCCAGGGGCAGGGCCTTTGCGGCCTGACGGACGTGACGGGCACGTTCAGCGTCCTGGATGCCGATGCGGCGCTGAACAGCGACGCGGCCGCGCTTGCCCTGAGGCCGAAGAACGGCAGCTTCCAGATCACGGTGCGCAACGTGACCACCGGCACCGGCGTGACGGCGACGATCCCCGTCGATCTGGACGGCATCGGGGCGGACACGACGCTCGCCTCGCTCGCCGCAACGATCAACGCGAATACCGACAACCTCACCGCCTCGGTCACCGCGGACCGGCGGCTCCGGATCACGGCGGATAACGGATACGAAGTGACTTTCGGCGAGGACAGCTCGAATGTGCTGGCCGCGCTGGGGATCAACACGTTTTTCACGGGCGCGGCCGCGAACGACATCGCGCTGAACCCGGTCGTCGCGTCGGATGCCACCCTGCTGGCGGCGGCGCGGTCGAACCTGCCGGGGGACGGCACGAACGCGGATGCGCTCGCGCGGGTGGGAACGGCGGCGGCCGCCTCGTTGAACGGGCGGAGCATCGTGGACTTCTACAACTTCGTGGCCGGAAAGATCGCCGTGAACGGCAACGCGGCGCGGGCGGGCCAGCAGGCGGCGGACTCGATCCTGACGTCGCTGCAGGCCCAGCGGGAGAGCATCAGCGGCGTGAGCCTCGACGAGGAGGCGATTCAGCTCGTGAAGTTTGAACGCGGCTTCCAGGGCGCCGCGCGATACGTGAGCGTGGTGAACAACCTGATCGACGAGATGCTGGCCCTGCTGAAGTGACCGGCGAACCGGCAGGGCCGTGCCGGCACGAGGCGCCGGGCGGCGGGTGAACGGGAAAGCGGATTGGCGGACGCATGGCGATCAATACGATCAACTTCTCCCGGGTGAGCAACAACCTGCAGACGCTGTCGGTGCTCGACTCGCTGCGGCGGAACACCATGGCGCTCTTCGCCGAGCAGAACCGGATGGCCAGCGGCAACCGGCTCAACGCCCCGAGCGAGGACCCGGTCGCCGCCTCCCGCGCGCTGGATCTCAGCGAGCTTCTGGAGCGGCAGGACCAGATCCTCGCGAACGTCCGGCACGCCGATGCGTTTCTCACGGCCACGGACAACGGGATGAGCGAGGTGAGCGATCTGCTCACCCAGGCCAAGACGATTGCCAGCAGCATGGTCGGTTCGGTGGTCCTGGCGGACGAACGGGCGTCGCAGGCGGAGATCATCAGTTCGATCATCGATCAGCTTATCAGCGTGGGGAACCGGACGTACAACGGCGTGTATCTCTTCGGCGGCAAGAAAACGACGTCGCCCCCGTTCGCGCGGCAGTATGGCGGCGTGGCGTACGTGGGGGATACGACGGACCTCGCCACGGACATCGGCGGTCCCGAGAACGCGGTAATCAACCTCACGGGCGACACACTCTTCCACATGGCCGGCGGGCGCATCGCCGGCTATCAGAACCTGGAGCCGGCCGTGCGGCGGGAGACGCGGCTGGTCGATCTCAAGGGCGCCACCTCCCTCGGCGTGCGTTGCAGCCAGTTGCAGGTGCTTGTCGGCGGCGGCGCCACCGCCTTTACGGTTGACCTTACCGGTGCAGACACGCTCGGCAACGTGGTAGACCTCATCAACAACGCCTGGCAGGCGGCCGGCGGATCGGGCGACCTGGCGAGCCTGGCTGGTACGGGCCTGCGCCTTGATACCGGAGGCGCCGGTGCCATCGAGGTGCGCGAGTCCGGCAACGGGACCGTCGCGGCGGACCTGGGGATCCTCCGGTCCGACGCGGGCGGCGTGATTGCCGGCGACAACCTCCACGCGCGCCTCACGGGGACTACGCCGGTGGAGGCCTTGAACGGGGGCGCGGGGATCCCGCTGGGTCCGATCCAGATTACCAACGGGGCCTTGTCCGCCGTAGTGGACCTGAGTAGCGCCCGGACGCTTCAGGATATTCTCAACGCGATCAACACGGCCGGTGTCGGGGCCAAGGCCGTCATCAACGGGAGTGCCACCGGCATCGATGTGATCAACCTCGTCAGCGGCACGGAGATGCGGGTTACCGAGCAGGGGGGAACCACGGGCGATGCGCTCGGAATCCTCAGTCTGCACGCCACCGGCCTGCTCTCGGGTTTGAATCACGGCAAGGGTGTGCGCGCCACGGCCGGCAAGCCGGATTTCCGCATCACGAGCATGGACGGTACGACCGTCGATGTGAGCGTCAGCGGTGCCGTCACGGTCCAGGATGTGCTCGACGCGATCAACCAGGCGGCGGCCGCGGCCGGCGCATCCATTCAGGCCGTCCTGAATCCGACGGGCGCGGGCATCCGGATCAACGACACCAGCGGCGGGAGCGGTATCCTGTCGGTGGAGCGGCTGAACAGTTCGTTCGCCATCGATGATCTCGGTCTGAACCGCCGCGCGAACGCGGGGGAGAACTTCCTGGTCGGCGACGATGTGGCCGGCGTCCGTGCGGACAGCGTGTTCAGCGCGCTGATCGACCTGGAGAGCGGTCTGCGTCGGAACGACACGGCGGCGATCAACCAGGCGGCGCAGGAGCTCGAAGCGTTCGCGCCGGAACTGGCGCGCCTTCGCGGGATCGTGGGGGCGCGTTCGCAGGCGATGCACAATCGTGTGGCCTTCACGGAGGACGCCGTCCAGGCGACGAAGGCGCTGCTCAGCGAGGTGAAGGATCTCGACTACACGGAAGCGGTGACGAAGTTCCAGCAGGCGCAGACGGCGTTGCAGGCGAATCTGCTGACGGCCTCGCGGATGCTGAACATCTCGCTGCTGGATTTTCTGACATGACGGAGCGGCCGTCTCCCTGCGAGTCGGGGACGCCGCGACAGGGGTGTACGGAACGGCTCGCCGAGGGGAGGACGCGATCGTGAGGGAGGAGAGGCGCGGGGGCTTGTCGCCCGGCCCACGATCCGGCCGGCTCGGCAGGTTCAGGATCACCCGCCCGAGGGTAGGGCGGGTTGCGGAACAGGAAGCCGCGTGTTGCAGGCGGCCCGAGGAGTGCGCGGCAGTGCGAAGCGCAGAGTATCCGGTGCCCGGCGAGGCGAGGCGTACGACCCGATTCGCGGTGCGCCGGGGATTCCCCCTTCGGCACTGTCACAAGACCCTTCTGCGGTGTTCCGGGCGCTACGGATGGTGCCCGACGCAGCCGGGTTGAGCCGCCCTGCGATAGATCCGCAACGGATGGATCGCTGTTGGAGTGTCGCGATGATTATTCAGACGTCGCGCTTTGGACCGGTGGAGGTGGACGAGACGCGGTTGATCCGGTTTCCGAGAGGCGTGCTCGGGTTTCCGGACAATCACGATTACGCCTTGATCCAGACGGGCGAAAAGAGCGGATTCTACTGGCTTCAGGCGGTGGATCGCCCCGAGCTGGCGTTCGTGGTGTGCGACCCGCGCCTGTTCGTCCCGGATTACGCCGTCCCGATCAAGGCGGAGGATCTCCAGGCCATCGGACTGGAGGATCCCGCGGGGGCCCAGGTGTTCATCATCGTCAACAAGGTCGACGACCTGTTGACCGGGAACATGCAGGGTCCGCTGGTGATCAACATCGAAACGCGTGTTGCCAGGCAACTGGTGTTGTCGGACCGGCGATTCTCCACGCGCCAGCCGCTGATGTCGCTCCCACGGAAGGGACTGGCAGCGGCCAAGACGGCGTGAGGGGGGTTCGGTGGCCGGAAGGGACGGGCGGGGTCTATAATTTAACAGCCCCGCTTGTTCGAACGAGTGGCCACCCGATTCGCGTCCAGTGTGCCGCCTCGTCGAGTGTCTCGTGGGGCGATCGACCGCCGATCGTCCACCGGGTCGTCTGACCGGGCGTCCCGGCCTTCACCCCGACGAGAGCGGGTTGACTACGAAGCATCGGCATGGCCAAGGAAGGAGCCGAGGATGTTGGTGCTATCCCGACAACGCGATGAAACGATCATGATCGGCGACGACATCGAGATCACGGTCGTGGATATTCGCGGGGACAAGGTACGGCTGGGGATCAATGCCCCGCCGGAAGTGAGCGTACATCGTAAGGAAGTATGGGAGGCCATCCAGCGCGAGAATCGCGCGGCGGCCATGGTGAAGCCGGAAGACATCGCGAATGTCGCCGGCGAATCGAAGGATCGATCCGGTTCGCGCAAGAAGCGCTGACCGCCGGCCCTTCGCAGGGACCCTGCCGGCCGGGGCCTTCGCGAGGGAAGCCCGCCCCCGGGCGGGCCTGTAGCCACGACTCAGTCAAGGAGGATTGCACATGGCTAGAATCAACACAAACGTGCCGGCCCTCGTGGCGCAGACGAATCTGCGTCGATCCCAAAGAGACCTTCAGGTTTCTCTCGAGCGGCTGTCCAGCGGATTGCGCATCAATCGCGGTGCGGACGATCCGGCCGGGCTGATCGTCTCCGAGAACCTGAGGTCCGAGATCGCCGGCGTCACGCAGGCCATCGACAATTCCCAGCGCGCCATCAACGTGATCGCCACCGCCGAAGGGGCCCTCAACGAGGTGGCCGCGCTGCTCGTCGACATTCAGGGTCTCATCGTGCAGGCCGCCAACAAGGGCGCCATGTCCGACGAGGAAATCCGGGCCAACCAGTTGCAGATCAACTCCGCCGTGGAGTCGATCACGCGGATCGCCAATACCACCACGTTCGCCGGACAGCACCTGCTCAACGGGGCGCTCGATTACGTGACCAGCGGCGTGGACAAGGACATCGTGCAGACGCTCCAGGTTTTCGGCGCTCAGTTCGGCCAGCAGGCGTATGTGCCCGTCAATGTGGCGGTCACCACCTCCGCCCAGAAGGCCCAGCTCGAGTTCCGGAACAGCGCGATCACCGACGGAGCCATCACCATCGAGGTGAGGGGAAGCATCGGGGTCGCCACGGTGGCCTTCGGCTCGGGGACGACCGCCTCGCGGATCGTTGACGCCATCAACACTGTCAGCGATGCCACGGGGGTCCGGGCTGCCCTGATCAACGCGGCGAACCCCGCCTCCGGCGTGGTCTTTACCAGCACCGGGTACGGCTCGAAGGCCCTTATCTCAATCGAGGCCCTGCCGAGCTCGGGAACGGGGACCTTTACCACGGTGAACCGTGACGGTCTGCCCGACAACTGGGAAACGGGGCGGGACGCCGTCGCGAGCATCAACGGTGCACGTGCCACGGCGGACGGGCTGAACCTCGTTCTGAACGGGTCGTCGCTGAATCTCGGCCTCACGCTGGATGAGACCTTCGGCGTCGGATCCACGAATTTCGCGATCACCGCCGGCGGCGCGCTGTTTCAGCTCGGTCCACGGGTCGACACGAACCAGCAGACGAACCTCGCGGTTCAGTCGATTGCGGCGTCGCGGCTCGGCAACGGAACGGTGGGATATCTTTCCGAGATCGTGCAGGGGGGCGGCAAGTCGCTTCTCGACGGCAAGGCGGCGGAAGCCTCCCTCATCGTTCAGGAGGCGATCCGGCAGGTATCCGTGCTGCGCGGCCGTCTGGGCGCGTTCGAGAAGAACACCCTTCAGACGAACATCAATCAGCTTTCGATCACGAAGGAGAACCTGACGGCGTCCGAGTCGAGCATCCGCGATACGGACTTCGCGGCGGAGACTTCGCGGCTGACGCGGAACCAGATCCTGATCAGCGCGGGCACGAGCGTTCTGTCGATGGCGAACAGCACGCCGCAGACCGTGCTTACCCTGCTCCGCGGGCAGTAATCGCAACGATCCGTTGGGTGAGCTTTCGGGCCGGGACGCGCTGCGGAATGCGGCGCCGCCCCGGCCCTTTTTCTGTGGCGCGGCCGCTCATGTCTCTGCGTTTTTCCGGCCGCTCGCCGGTTTTTTTCCTGCGCGCCGTTCTCGGTCGTTCGCGCATCCTGTCCGGTAAAAGGCGGGCGTGAGCCGGAGCGAAACGCTGCTGTTTTCTTATTGGACAGGGGGCGCGTCACGATAACGCGCGCCGGCCTCTGCCGCCCCGGCGAAGGCCGCCCGTTTGTGTTAAAGCGCCTCATGCGGCGTGACGATTCGTGCACCGTCATTCGCTCGCAGCGAGTGATCGCCCGCGGGGGCGCGAATCCGGGGGACCGGAGATTTCGATTCGCGTCCGGGGCATGCGGGCGTCACGGAGGAGCAAAGCCGCCGATTCGGGGACATCTTCCGATCGCCTGCCGAACGCGGGCGGCCCGTAACGAGGAATCACTGGCCCGCGCGCCCGACGCGAAATCCGGGCGTGCGGAAGCATGTCGGGCGGCGCCCGGCGCGGATTGCGGCACGGGGGTGTGCCGCCGCCGGCAACTGCCCCGACCTGCATTCTTGGAGGCGCGTAGGCAATGAGTACGATCAACACCAATATCCCATCCCTTGTGGCGGCACGCGTGCTGACCACGAACAGCGCGTCGATGAACCGCACGTTGCAACGCCTGAGCACGGGCCTGCGGATCAACCGCGGCTCGGACGACCCGGCGGGGCTGATCGGATCGGAGACGTTGCGCGGCGAGAAGACCGCCATCGCGGCGGCCATCGACAACGCCGGCCGGGCCGACAACATGCTCAACGTGGCCGAAGGCGGCTTGCAGGAGGTCAGCAGCCTGCTGGTCTCCCTGGAGAACCTCGTTGACCGGTCGGCGAGCGAATCGGGCCTCAGCGCCGAGGAACTCGCGGCGAACCAGCAGCAGATCGACTCCATCCTGAGCACGATCGACCGGATCGCGACGACCACCACGTTTGCTGGCACCAAGCTGCTCGACGGGTCGCTCGACTACACGACTTCAGGCGTCGGCACGTCCGCGATCAGCGATCTGACGATCAACTCTGCGCGGTTGACCGGCGACGGTTACCGCGCCGTCGTGATCAACGTCACCACCTCCGCGCAGACCGGAACTCTTTCGTACCACCTCACCTCCGGCAGCGCGCTCAACGGCAGCCGTTCCATCAGCATCAGCGGCAGCAAGGGGACCGAGACGTTTACGTTCGCCAGCGGCAGCTCCCTGACGAGCATCAAGAGCATGATCAACGCCTTTACGGGGGCGACTGGCGTTTCGGCGTCCGTGAGCGGTGCCTACCTGAACCTCAACAGTGTGAAGTACGGCGCGGATGAGTTCGTGAAGGTCGAGGCGCTCTCGGGCGGCGACTTCATCGCGACGGAGGGCACTTCGGAAACCGACTACGGTGTCGATGCCGAGGTGACGATCAACGGCCAGACGGCCAACACGAAGGGGCTCCAGGCCTCCGTTCGGTCGTCCGGCCTCGACGTGGATGTGACGCTGACGGCTGCCTTCGCCGGGGCGCTGACAAACGTGCCCAAGACGTTCTATGTCACTGCCGGCGGGGCGAAGTTCAACATTACACCGGATGTCTCGCCTTCTACTCAAGTGGCGGTCGGCATCCGCAGCATCAAGACGGCGGACCTCGGCGATTCCGTCACGGGCCGGCTCTCTTCGCTCGGCAGCGGGCAGACGAATCAGCTCACGTCGGGGAACTACGCGACCGCGCAGGAGATCGTCCGCCTGGCCAGTGAGCAGGTGGCCACGCTGCGGGGGCGTCTCGGTGCGACGCAGCAGACGACCATCGCATCGACCATCAGCTCCCTGAAGGTCGCTTACGAGAACGTGTCGGCCGCGGAAGGCGCGATTCGCGACACGGACTTTGCTCAGGAGACGAGCAATCTCACGCGGGCGCAGATCCTGGTGCAGGCGGCAACCTCGACGTTGCAGTTGGCCAATCAGGCGCCGCAGAACATCCTCGCCCTGCTGCGATAAGCGGCCGGGATCGAAGATGTCGGT
Organism: uncultured Planctomycetales bacterium; assembly: GCA_964569765.1. Lineage (GTDB taxonomy): Bacteria > Planctomycetota > Phycisphaerae > UBA1845 > PWPN01 > CAZMVY01. The sequence continues at coordinate 2,046 of CAZMVY010000012.1, read as the reverse complement.
ACAGAGGAGTTGCCTCCGCGCTTGCAGGTGATCTCAGGCCGGCGCCCGGAAAACGGGCGCCGGCTTTCTTGTCGTCGGCAAAGGTCCGAAAAAATCGCGGTGGGCCGCCCACTGGCCGTCGTGGATGCCCGCCGAACCGCCCGATAACCGGATTGCCAGCGGGCTGAAGGACTTTCGGGCATGTGCATCGGAATTACCTAAAGTAGCGCCCGGCAATCTGACGAAGTCCCGTGTGTTATGTATGATCGGACTTGCCCCGGTGGGCGGGACCGGTCGGAAAAAGCGAGACATCTCAAGTCCCTTCGGGCCCCGCCGATATATGGGGCGACGTCCCGCAAGGGATGTGAGAGGCCGAAAAGGACTTTCGGCCAGGGCTAGCGCGATCGACGCGGATTGCTTCGCGTCGGTCGCCCCCGCAAGTCGGGCGGTGGAATCCGCTGCTGGCGGGTCGGGACCACGTTCGACCCCGAGTGCGGTCGAACACTCCGGTCGCAGGGTTGCGGCCAGAGGGGCGCAAGAACGGACACTTGCCCCGATCGTCACGGAGGATACCATGAGTCGAATCAACACCAACATTCCCGCCCTTCAGGCCGTCAATCGCCTGATCGCCAATCAGAGTGACCTGACGACCCGGCTGGAACGTCTGAGCACCGGCTTGCGCATCAATCGGGGCAAGGACGACCCGGCCGGTCTGATCGCATCGGAGACCCTGCGGAGCGAAATCCGCGGGATTCAGGGGGCGATCGACAACTCGACCCGCGCCATCAACGTCCTTTCGGTCGCCGAAGGGGCGCTGAACGAGGTGTCGGCGCTGTTGCTCGACCTTCAGGGCCTGGTCGTGACGAGCGCGAACGACGGCGCGATTTCGCAGACGGAGCTCGAGGCGAACCAGCTCCAGATCGACTCGATTCTCGAGAGCATCGACCGGATTGCGAACACGACGCAATTCGGCGGCGAGAAGCTGGTCAATGGCAGCATGTCGTATACGCTCTCGGGCACGAATGCCGACCATGTCCTGCAGGTACAGGTGTTCGGCGCACGGTTGCCGGACAACGGGACGAAGGCGGTTCAGGTCGAGGTACTGACCTCCGCTCAGACGGCACAGTTGCAGTACACGCTGACGAGCGGCTCGGGCATCAGCAGCAACATTACCATCGAAGTGACCGGCTCCAAGGGCGTCGAGGCCTTCTCGTTCGCCAACGGCACCGCGCTCAGCGCGATCGCGGCGAGCCTGAACGGGTCCCGGGCGATGACGGGCGTCTCCGCCTATGCCTCCGGCGCCAACCTCTACCTCAACAGCACGAGCTTCGGTTCCGATGCCTTCGTGTCGGTCAAGGCGCTGGAAGGCGACTTCATCGCGACGGAAGGCAGCACGAGCCTGGCGAGGGGCTCCGATGCGGAAGTTCTGATCAATGGGCAGCAGGCCTCCGTCAAAGGGAAGAAGGCCAGCCTGCGGGGGAACGGGTTCGATGTCGTGGTGGATCTGGCGGCGGCGTTCGCCCAGAGCGCGACGACGACGACGTTCTATATCAGTGGCGGCGGTGCGAAGTTCCAGATCGGCCCGGATGTGAACACCGCCGGCCGTGTGGACATCGGTATCCCGTCGATCGCCACATCGAATCTCGGGACCAACGACGTCGGATTCCTGTACACGCTCAAGTCGGGGGGCGCCAACTCCATCATCGGGAAGAATTATGCGGCGGCGGAGGCGATCGTGGATGAGGCGATCAGCCAGATTGCCACGATCCGCGGCCGCGTCGGCGGTCTCCAGAAGAATCAGATTGAGACGAACGTGAACAGCCAGCGGGTGGCGCTCGAGAATGTAACCGCGGCCGAATCCGTGATCCGTGACGCGGACTACGCCAGCGAGGTCTCGAAGCTGACACGTGCCCAGATCCTCGTCCAGAGCGCGACGCAGATCCTCGGCATGGCCAATCAGTTGCCCTCGGCCGTGCTCTCCCTGCTGAGAGGGTAATCCGCCGCCGAGCCCGAAACCCCACCGGAAAGGTCCGCCGCCTGGAGATGCACGGCTGCGACTCCGGGCGG
>CAZMVY010000011.1:23010-41013 GCA_964569765.1 uncultured Planctomycetales bacterium | reverse complement strand
GAAACGCTATGACATCGTCTCGGCCTATCGGATCGCCCGCCGCGACCCCCCCCTTCGCAAACTCAACGCCTGGTGCTGGACGATGCTCGTCAACCTCGTCTTCGGCCTGAACCTCCGTGACATTGACTGCGCGTTCAAGATCTACCCCCGGAGGCTCTTCGACGAGATCGAGATGAAGTCGAAGGGCGCCCTGATCGACGCCGAAATCCTCGCGAAGGCCAAGTACCGCGGCTACCGGATCGGGCAGATCGGCGTGCATCACTACGAGCGAATCGCCGGTACCCAGACCGGCGCAAACCCCAGGGTCATCGCCCGCGCGTTCTACGAACTGTTCAAGCTGTACGGGCACATCCGGCTGGGCACCCGCTGACGTATGAAAACCGCGAGACGCCGAACGAAGGCGCTACGATGCCGCCAGCGCAAAATGCCGAACCGACTCGCGACGCAGCGCCGGCATTCGAATGTCCGCGGCAGAGCCGGGCCGCGCATCCGTCCGGCGGCGGCCCCGCACGAGCAGGACCGCCCTTGGCGAAGCGGCTCCGGTACTGCATACTGGCGTACGAGGAGCGGCCGGGCGTTCCCGCACGTCCGGTTCGCGGTACGTTTCACGGCCGCGGATGTATGGAGCATCGCGCATGAAACCGACGAAGGCATGGGCCGTCGCACTGTTTGTCGCAACCGGCACGATTGATGCCGCGCCGCTCGCGGCCGCCGCCACGGCCCAGACCTCATCCCGACAGCTTCGCCGCACTCCCGTTGTCGAAGTCTTTGAGAAGACCAAAGACGCCATCGTCAACATTTCCTGCTCGCAATACATCTCGGCCCCCGCCACGCCGGGCGACGTGTTCGAGCACTTCTTCGACTACCGCTCGCCCCTTACTGAGCGCCCGCGGAAAATCACCTCCGTCGGCAGCGGATTCGTCCTCCACCCGGACGGCTATGTCGTCACGAATGCGCACGTCGTCCTCAAGATTAAGGATCAGACCGTCATCTTCCCCGATAAGAAGAGGTTCAAGGCTACCCCCGTCGCCATCGACGCCCAGAACGACCTGGCCGTGCTCAAGATCGACGCCGGCCATCCCCTCCCGGCGCTCACGCTCGGTCGCAGCGACGACCTGATGATCGGCGAAACGGTCATCGCAATCGGAAGCCCACTGGGCTACGAGCACTCGCTCACCACGGGCGTCATCAGCGCGGTGAACCGCCGCCTCCGCTTCAGCGAGGATGTGGAATACACCGGCCTCATTCAGACCGATGCCAGCATCAACCCCGGAAACAGCGGCGGCCCGCTGCTGAACGTCCTCGGCGAGTTGATCGGCATCAACACGGCCATCCGCGGCGACGCCCAGAACATCGGCTTCGCGATTCCGGTCGACGCCCTCCGCCGGGCGCTGCCGAACATGCTCTCCCTGGAACGTCTCAAACGCGTGGAAGTGGGGATGCGCGTCGCCGGCAGCACCGTGGTGCGAGTCACGGAGGTCAAGGACAATGGCCCGGCCCACGCCGCCGGCATCGAGGCGGGCGATCACCTGCTCAGCATGGACGGCCAACCGATCCGTCAGGACATCGACTTCTACATCGATCTCCTCTCGAAAGGTGCAAACGACCGCGTCACGATACAGCTCGAACGCAGGGGCAAGACCGTCGCGACGACGCTGACGCTCCGTGCCATCCCCATTCCCGACGGCGCGAAACTCGCCCAGCAACTCTTCGGGATGAAGATCGCCCCCCTGCCTGCCGAGGTCGCTGCCGCGCTGGACCTCGAACGCGGCGGGCTTGTCATCATTGATGTGGAGAAAGGCAGCCCCGCCGCACGCGCCGGCCTGAGGCGCGGAATGATCATCGTCACGCTGGCGGGCGACTTCCCGCGGGACCTCGACCACGTCGGGCTCTTGCTCGAGAACGTCAAGCGGGGCGATCAGGTTGCCTTCCGGATCTGGCAGGTGGACGGACTCTCGCTCCTGATGTACCCCCCGGTCTCGCTGCGCGCCCGGTGAAACGCACCGCCTCCGCGCAACGGATCACGAACAACGGGCCTTCGATGAAGATCGTCATCGCCCCCGACAGCTTCAAGGAGTCGCTTACGGCCGCCGAAGCCTGCGAGGCGATCGCGCGCGGCCTGCGGGCGATCCTTCCCGACGCCGTCCTCGACAAATGCCCGATGGCCGACGGCGGAGAGGGCACGGTAGACGCCCTCGTCGCCGCCACAAAAGGCACGTTCCAGCGTACGACCGTCGCGGGCCCGCTTGGCGAGCCCGTTGCGGCCGGATGGGGCCTCCTCGGCCGGACCGGTCCTCTTCCGCCTGACGGAACAACGCCCGGGCCCGGCGGACCCCTGACCGCCGTCCTCGAGATGGCCGCCGCCTCCGGCCTGCCGCTCGTGCCCGTCGAAAAACGTAACCCGCTCAAGACGACCACCCTCGGAACCGGTCAGCTCATTCGCGCCGCCCTGGATCATGGCGTGCGGCGGATCATCCTCGGCATCGGCGGCAGCGCGACGACGGACGGCGGCGCGGGGTGCGCCCAGGCCCTCGGAGCAAGGTTCCTCGACGCACACGGCCGCGTTCTGCCCAACGGCGCCTGCGGCGAAACCCTGGCGCAAATCGCGAGGATCGACCTCTCCCGGTTCGACCCGCGGATCGCCGCAACCGATATCCTCGTCGCCTGCGATGTCGACAACCCGCTTTGCGGCCCCCGGGGCGCGGCAGCCGTTTACGGTCCTCAGAAGGGCGCCACGCCGGAGATCGTCCGGCAGCTTGACGAGGGCTTGGCACACTTCGCCGACGTGATCGCTCGCGACCTGGGCAAGGACGTGCGCAACGTTCCGGGCGCCGGCGCCGCCGGGGGACTCGGTGCCGGCCTGCTCGCCTTCTGCGGGGCCGCAATACGCCCGGGGGTGGAGATCGTGATCGATGCGGTCCGACTCCGCGAACGTCTCATTGGCGCCGATCTGCTCATCACCGGCGAGGGCCGCCTCGACCGGCAGTCGATGATGGGCAAGCTTATCGCCGGCGTCGGCCGGGCCGCTCGGGCTGCGGGCGTTCCCGTCGTCGCCCTTGTCGGCTCCGTCGGAGAGGGCGCAGACGCCGCCCTCGCGGTCCTGCAAAGCTACCTCTGCATCACGCCGCCCGGAACGCCGCCGCCCGAGGCCCTCGCCCGCGCCGCGGAGCATCTTGAGGCGTCCGCCCGGTCGTTTATCCGCCATTGGACTGCGAAGTGAGCTTCCGCAGGAGCATTTCGTAGAACTGCCGCGCCACGGCCTGTTCCGCCTTGACCACCTCGTCGGCGCCCAGCCGCGACGCCTCCATTCCCGCGGAGGAGTGGGTCGTCCGAGCCACAATGTAGATCCCCGGGTTCAGCTTCCTTGCAAGCTCGGTCGCCTTGAGCACCGCCTGCTCGTTTGGCACGGTCAGCGCGAGAATCGACGCCTGTGCGACCCCCGCGCGGACAAGCGTCTCTTCTTCCGAGATGTCGCCCTGAATCACGGTCCGCCCGAGCGACCGCTGAACCCGCACGGTCTCAGGATTGTTGTCCACTACGCGATACTCGATCCCGTGACGATCGAAGATGTCCGCGACCCACCGCCCCGGGAGACCGAAACCGGCAATGATAACCGGGCCGAACGGCTGGGCGTTCGCCGCTGTCGCCGGCGGCGCTACCCTCACCAGCACTCGCGTGCCGGCCGGCCAGTTTACCGGCGCGTCCAGATAGACGCAGCCGTCCCGAAACGTCCCCTGGTATTCCTGAAGGGATGGAAGCACCGTTTGCCCGTCCAACATGCATACCCCTCACTCAACCAGACCTGTGTCCCATCGCCCTGATTAGACCATCGTTGACGCGGCCGTGCAAACCCCGCGCAAAGAAAGCCCCGGGCACGGATTCGCGCTGTGCTCGGGGCGACCTCTCCGAAAAAACTGGCACGGTCGGTTCGGAGAGACTCTCGAATTACCCGCCGGCTGCCCTCCTGCCGCCCCCTCGCATCTCACGGCCGAAGAGCCGCCGATCCTTCTTCTTGAACGCCGCCCTTGCCGGTCGGGTATCCGGGCCAGACGTCTGCTGCACCGACCGGATTGCCGGGCGTGTCCTTCCCCTCACGATCCACCCCGGGAACCGGGGTCATCCTCGATCATCTTCCGGAGATACGCGTTCTCCCGTCGCGTCGCCTCCAGATCGAACAACAGATACTTGATCGACAACCGCAGAAAATCCAGGCTCTCCTGGAGACTCGTGACGGTCTCCTTCAGCTCCTTGTGCCGCTGCCGCGTCTGCTCCGCAAGCAACTGAAGCTTCTGACGCTCGGCCGGCGGCAGCGTGCTGATTTCCGCAACAAGCTCGGCCAGCTTCCGCTGAAAAGTGCTCTCGTCCATCGCCATGCTCTTTCCCTCCCTGTGGGAGTCTCACTCAGGCCCCCGACCGCCCAGCCGGCCGGTGCACCTCCGGATCGACCTCCTGCGGCCGTCCCTCACGCGAGGCACAACTGCCATGAGCAACCCCGATGCCACTGGCGCCCGACCCGCCCTCGCATCGGCGCGTTACACTAATCTCATATCCGGTAGCCGGTTACAAACGCGGAATCGCTTCTTCCGCACGCGCATCCCGGCTTAGGGCTTTACCGGGGTGTTGCCTTGGCGAAACGTGTGCACCCGGTGCGCATGCGCGCCCACCCCACAACTCCCTTCACAACAGCGTGTTGCAACGCCCGTTGCGGAGTATCAACATTGGAGAGGTGCTACCAGACGACCTCGCGGGCATCGAAGACCGGGCCATCCGAACAGCACAAGCGGTATCGCCACCCCACAGGACTGGCGGCGTCTCGTATGCGGATCACACAGGACTGACACGTGCCCATCCCACAGGCCATCATCCTTTCCATGCACACTTGGCAGGCGATCCCATCCGATATCGCCAGACTTGCCACCGCCCGCAGCATCTTTTCCGGACCGCATGCGTAGATCACAGCGTCCGCAGCCCTGACGCCTGTATGCTGCAAGGCTGCTTTGAGCCCGTCAACCGCTGTACCCCTGAGGCCGCACGAGCCGTCGTCTGTCGTCACGATTACCGGCAGGCTCCCGAACTCCGCCGCACGATACGTCGTCACCGCCGACAACCCGCCGGCCGCGCTTGCGCCGACTTCCAGCGACAGAGGAAGCAGAGAACGGCCCCGGGCACCGCACACAGCGACGGCCCTCCGCCCTTCCCCGTCCATGAGCCGAGCCAGCCACATCATCGGCGGTAGCCCTACTCCTCCGCCTACGAGTATGTGGAGCGCTGCGCCGTGCACGACGGAGAAGGGCCGACCGAGCGGCCCAATGACGCTGACGCACTGCCCTGGGCGAAGACCGGCCATCCACACTGTCGCCGTACCGATCACGCGATACATCAGGTCAATCCGGCATGCGCTGCCGTCTCGACCAAGGCCGGCAATGCTGAACGGCCGGCGTACGAACGGCCTGCCCCGGGCCACGCCGGCAAGCCGCTCGCCCACCGCAGCCGATCCGCCCAACGAACCCGGTGGCGGGAGTATGTCGGGCACTCCGCACTGAACTTGGACGAACTGCCCCGGCAGGGCGTCCGGGAATCCGGGCGCTCGCAACGTGAGCCGAAAGTGTTCCTGGCAAACAGCCCGGTTCTCCACCACCTCGGTGGTGAAGACCCCCGGTCGAGCAGTTGTCGGCAACGTGTCCATCAGGGACATGGGCGACGCCGTGAAACGACCCGATCTACCCAAAAAAACTTCCGGGGTAGTGCGCCTAAAGCCCTAACCCGGAAGTGCGCCACGGCTAAGAAAACAGCCGTACCCGTCGGCTGGTAGCCTGCTGTTTTGGGGTCGCCTCGCTGAAGGCGACGGACCGTACTATAGCAGAATCGGCCAGGTGTGTCAACGAACAGAAACCCCAAAAAACTATTTTGTTTTATTGTTGCAACTATTTGCCATAAATGACGTTACAATCGCGACCATTATGAACTGAGCAACTCGAGGCGGACCACGCAAAGCGGCCGCATAAAGCGCCGCTGTACACGACCCGGTCCCGCGCCCCAGTTCGTGCCGCGCGCTCTTGGGACAGTTCGACGCCGCAGGAACTGGACGTCGTTCTCAGAAAGGCGCGGGCCCTTGTATGCGAAGGCCAGACGTGCGATGTGAACCTTGTCCGCAACCGAGGTAACGAGCAAACCGCACGAAACCATCATCGTCGCGCCTGCGAGGGTCGCCGGATCGTGTCCCGCGATATGTCGCGCCGCCGACCCTTCGGCCCGCCCCGGCTCGCGCGTTGCGTGGACCGAGCACGAGTCCTACGATCGCCTCGACGGAGAGCCGCATGGACCGTGCCCGCGTCGTGATTCAGCCCGCCGCCCGATACGACCGTGACGTCCTCGCTCGCGCGATCAGCACCGCAGTGGAATCACTCGGTGGCTGGACGCAGTGGGTAAGGTCCGGTGATCGCATCCTCGTGAAACCGAACTGTATCAGCGCGACGCCGGCGGAGCAGCACGCGCAAACGCATCCGCTGTTCGTCGCCGAGATCTGCCGACAACTGATCGACTGCGGCGCCAAGCCCTTCGTGGGCGACTCGCCCGCGTGGGGCTCACTCCGGGCGGCGGCGGCGAGATCGGGGCTCGCGGAGCGTTTGGAGCGGCTCGGCGTGCCACTCGTCGAGTTCGTCCACCCCGTGAAGGTGGAAAACAGCGGCGGCCGCGTGTACCGGCACTTTGTCCTGGACCGGGCCGTGCGGGAGACCGACGCAGTCATCAACGTGCCGAAGCTCAAGGCCCACCGGCAGCTCTATGTAACGCTCGCGATCAAGAACATGTTCGGATGCGTCCCGGGCAAGCGCAAGGCGTGGTGGCATTTCAAGGCCGGAAACTACGAGAACTACTTCGCGCGGATGCTGTGCGAAGTCTACGCGATGATTCGCCCCGCGGTAACCGTGATGGATGCAATCATCGGCCAGGAAGGCAATGGGCCGATCCGCGGCGATCCGCGTCCGATCGGGCTCGTCCTGGCATCGACGAACGCCCCCGCCCTGGAACGGATTGCGTGCGAGATCATCGGCGCCGAGCCGCACCGCGTCCGCACGCTCGTGGCCGCCGCGGAACTCGGTGTGGGCGTGCCGCAACGCAGCCGCATCGACGTGCTCGGCGCGCCGACCGAGGCCGTGCAGGTACGCGACTTCCGCTTTCCCCAGCCCCTTCCCATCGGGTTTTCACTGCCCCGCGTGGTCAAGAGCACGCTCAAGAACGCCTGGATCACGCACCGGCAGTCGAGCGGGGTCCGCAGGGCCGCCACCTGAGGACGGCCGCCGGCCCTTCAGTCGGGCGGCCCCGTCCGCCGATGTACCATCGTGGGACACACCGATTCAGCAACGGGCGGTTGGGCCATGCCCCATGGCGCCCCAGCCGGAGCAAGACGATGAATCGACCGGATGAGCCCGCCGGCCCGTCGGTCCGGCGGAGGATGCGGCCCGGAGGCCAGCTTTCCGCGACGGCGGCCCTTCTGCTCTCCGGTTGCCTTGCGCCGGCAACATCGCACCGGCCGGTGGTCGCCGCCCCCGCGTCGGAGCAGATCTCGAAGGAGGAACTCCGCAGCGCGCTCGACCAGTACGACGAATTCTTCGAATCGACCATCAAGCAGGCAACGACCGAGATCGACACCCGCATGCCCGGCCCCGCCACGAAGCGGATCACCCTGACATGGAAGGTGAGGATGATCTCCGCCAACAACGCCGCGCTCAAGAACACGGACCCGCTCAAGGCCTTCGTCGAATGCTGGACGCTCGCGGTGCGCATGACACAATTCCTCGAAGCGGGCGACGGACGGAGCTACTTCGCCGAGAACCAGACGATCGCAGTCGAGGCGGCCAGAAGAATCGAGTCCGACATCGAGCGTGTGGGACGATCCTTCCTTCCGGCCGACGTGTTTACGAAAGCGAGCGAACAGGTACACGCCTTCGCCCGCGAGCACCCGATGCAGGATATGTTCTCGGACGCGGTCGTTCGCGCGCCTGCCACGCGGGAGGGCATCGTCGGCCCCCTGGCGTCGATCCTCAACATCCCGCTGGCGCCGTTTCGCGTCGCGGAGGGAATCGACCAGGGCGCCAGTGCCATCCGAAGCCTGGGAGACGTGGGCGATCGCTTCACCGATATCGTCGAGGACCTGCCCGAGTCCATCCGCTGGCAGTTGCAGCTCCTGCTGCTGGATCTCGAGCAGAACGACCTCCTGCTCTCGTTCCTGGCAAGCTTCGCCCAGTTCTCGGGAAGCGCGGCCCAGTTGGCCGAAACCGCACAGAAACTGCCCGGGGAACTGCGTCAGCAGGCCTCGGCGCTCCTCACCGAAATCGACACCCGGCAGGCCGGTATCCAGGCTACGCTCGAACGCGCGGAAAAGACCGCCGCAGCCGTCGAGCGCACGTTGCAGCAGGTCAACGCCGCCTCCGCCTCGGTCGAACTGACCGGGCAGAGCGTCGCCGAGGCCGGGCGCGCCTGGGAAGGCACCGCGCGGCAGATCGAACAGACGATTCAGAACATCCGCCACGACAAGTATCCCCTGGACGGCCAACCGCCGGCAACGGCAACATCTGCGGCGTCGCCGTTTCCGCCGCCGACGCCGTCCTTGTCGGCACCGCCTGCGGCATCCCCGCCCGCTCCGACGGCTACGGCGCCCGCGGACAGACCATTCGAGATCCTGGACTACCGCGACACGGCCAACGCCCTGACCGCCGCCGCGCGCGAACTGCGGGCGCTCACGGCGGACGTCCGCGCGACGATCGAGTCTCAGGGGCTCACGGACCGTCTGCAGGACGTCAACGGGCGCATGTTCGGGGTCGTCGATCACACGTCCGCTCGCGCGCGGAACCTGACGGACCATATCGCATGGCGAGCCGCCCAACTGATCCTGCTCGTCTTCGTCCTGGCAATCGTATACCGGTTCGCCTCGCGCAGACGGCTTCCGAACGGAGGGTAGCCGTGCGCGGCCGGCGCCGTTGCGAAACGGAGTTCTCTGCCTCCGCGGACATGCACATACCGCGCGCGTTCGTCAGAGGCGCTTGCTCATGAGCCGGACCTCGCGCCCGAGGAAGATCTCCGGCTCATACGGCTCACGCCCGACCACCGACATGCCCATCGCCCTGTAGAAGGCGACGGCGTCATCGACGAGCGCGCCGAGCTTCACCTCGCTGAAGCCCGCCTCGCGGATCCTGTTCACGGCCGCCTCAAACAAGGCCCGCCCAACGCCCCGCCGGTGATGTTTCGGATGCACGTACAAACGCGCGATCTGGTTGCCGTTCACGACGACCATGCCGAGGATGACGCCGTTCTCAACGGCGACGAGGTGCGGTCGCGTTTCGGCCTCTTCGCGAACCGTTTGCTCCGATGAGCGCTGATTCAGCAGGAAATCCCGCTGCCGAGCATTGAATCCCTCGCGGTCGGCGAGCCACTCGAAGCAGGCATGAAGTAGCTCGCTCACCTCGGCACATTCCTCATTTCTCATCGCGCGGATGTCGAGCATCGTCAGTCTCAAACGCCGGTCGCAGCGTACCGGGCGCGCCCTCCGGCGGCCGCGACGCCGCCGTCGGAAACGGACTACCGCCGCCCAGCCATCTCGCAGAGGATCTCGCAGCCGCGTTCCAGCGTGCTCTGCTTGGCCGCATAGCTCAGCCGGAAGTGCGTGTCTCGCTCGGAGAAGACGTTGCCGGGGATGATCAGCAGGTTCCGTGCAATCGCCTGCTCGACGAACGCGGCGCCGTTCGGGTAGCCCGGCGGAACCTTCGGGAAGAAGTAGAATCCGCCGCCCGGCCGCGTCACCTCGAAGCTGTCCTTGAGCGCGTTGTACACGAAGTCGCGCCGGCGCCGAAACTCGTTGACGTGCTCCGTAATCGGCGTGTCCATCGCAACGACGCCGGCGTACTGCACGACGCTCGGAGCGCAAACGAAGGTGTACTGCTGGAGCTTCGTCATCGCGTCAATGAGCGGCTTCGGTCCGGCCGCGTAGCCGAGACGCCAGCCGGTCATGCCGCCCGACTTGCCGAACCCGCGAAGCAGGATCGTGCGGTGCGGCGCATACCGCCAGCCGCTCGGACACGGACCGTCGTAACAGAGCTTCTCGTAGATCTCGTCGCAGAGAACGATCAGGTTGTGGCGCTCGGCCAGGTCGGCCGCCTGCTTCAGTTCCTCATCGGAAAGCACGATACCTGTCGGATTCGAGGGCGAGGCCAGCACCAGCACCTTCGACCGCGACGTGATGGCGGCCTCGACCCGATCCATCCGCAGGCGGAAATCGGGGTAGGTATCCACAAAGACCGGCGTACCGCCGAGGAGCCGCACGGCGTGCTTATAGATCACGAAGTACGGATCCGGGATGATGACTTCGTCGCCGGGGTTGAGCAGCACCATCAGTGCTAGCTGGATGCCGCCGCTGACGCCGGAGGTGACCAGAACGCCCGCCCCGTCCAACGAGCCGTACTGCGCCTTGAGGCCGGCCTCGATCCGCTCCCGGAGCGCCGGGATCCCCTGCGTCACCGTGTAGCCGTTGCGACCGGCGCGGATCGCCTCGATCGCGGCCGCCTTAATCGGCTCCGGCACGTCAAAGTCGGGTTGACCGATCGAGAGGTTAATCGGGTCGGAGAGTTTCGCGCCGAGGTCGAAGACCTTGCGGATGCCCGAAGCATCGACCGCGTTGCACCGCTGCGAGATGAACTGCTCGATAGACATCGCGGCAAGCCTTCCGACTGCCCAATCGCTGCACCCGACCGGCCGCTTCGCCACGGCATCCGCCGCCCCGCGCGATGCTCTCCGCCCGGTCGCGGCCGAGCGACCGCGGACGCACTCAAAGCGGACAACGCATCGCGACCGCCTGCGCGAAGCGCAACATCACTTCTTGTCCTTCGCCGGGGCCTTCGCGTCCTTCGCCGCAGGCTTGGCCTCCTTGGCCGGCTCGGCACCCGCCGCCGGCGCACCGGCCGCCTCCGTTGCCACAGCGCCCTCCGCGCCTTCTGCCGCCGCCGCCTTCTTCGGCTTGGCAACCGCAACCTTGCGGTGCGCGATCTTCGGCAGGCCGAAGACGCTGCGGTTGTCGTCCCACTTCTCCTGGTCCTTGAGATACTTGATCCGCTCGGCACGCGACAGCACGTTCCGGTGCCGTTCCAGTGCGTTACGAGCCTTCAATGATCGGTGTATCGACATTACTCACGACTCCTGCCACGGCCCTCAGCCGAGCTCTGGTACTTCCGAATCTCACACCCGAACAGATAGTGACCATCCTTCGCGTACAGCTTGCCATAACTGCGGATCTTGTCCGCGAGTTCCTCGCATTGCGCCGTCTGCTCCGGGTACTTGAAGCCCTGCACCGTCCAGAGTTCGTACCCCTTGCCGTTGGTCATCGGATAGATCGCCGTCTGCAACCCGCGCTCCGCGAGCCACTTCTGAGCCTGTTCCGCGTGCCGCCGGGCATCCTGCACGACCTTCACCTGCGGCAAGCCGGTGTGGAACCGCTCCACGATGATGTAGTTCAGACCCGCCACCCGAGCCGCCGCCACGGCCGGCGGAGCCGCAGGCAGCGACACCTCCGCCTTGTTCGCCGCGATCGGCGCAGCGGGCTGCTCGGTCAGGGGCGTCGAACGCACAGGGACCGGAGGCGGTGCCGATTCCATCTCGCCGACGTTGCCTGTCCCTCGCGCCGCAGCCTCGCCCGGCCCCGCTACCGGGACGTCGAACCCCGCCTCGAGGCCGGGCTTCACCTGCTCGGCGACGGGCGGAATCGAAGAACCTGTCCGCTTGCCAAGCTGATAAGCCGCGATCAGCGCCAGAAGGACGCCGGCTGCCAATACAACCGCCCCGACCGGACTGAGCTCTATCTCGAATCGCCTGCCGTCAAACCGCAGCACCTCCCGCAGACGCTCCACAATGCGGTTCACGACCTGTGCCTGGTCCGCTGACGGCACTGGCGAAGGCATCGCGGTTCGCTCTGCCGCCGGTGCGCTCGGCGCGGCCGCCTCGTCGGCAACCGCGCGCGATTCCGTCACCTTCGCCACGGCAGAGGCATCCGGCGATGACCCCGGGGCCGCCGCTGCCGGCGAGGCAGGCCACTGCCTCGCCTCGGTCGTCTCGACCGTCGGCGACCCTGAATGGCGCGCACCCCCCATGTTTCTCCACCACTTCGGCAAAGAAATGCCTGTGCGGCGCCTTTGCTCCTTTTGCTGCTGAAGTTTTTCAAACAGCGCAGGAGCGTATTTCGATTTGGCCACGGCAGACTACCTCAGTTCCCAGCAGGCCGCAGGATGTCCTATTCGCGCAAGAATAGCGATTTCCCCACCGGAATCAAGGCAGCCCCGATCGGTGGCCTTGCCCTCAGCCGGCCACAACCTCGTGGCCGCGCAGACGATACGAAATGATGCCCATCAAGATCATGCCGCAGAGGCTGAACGGGAGCATGAAGTAGAACCAGGCGTTCCACCCCAGACTTGTCTGCCGGACGGTGTAATCAATCAGGCTACCCAGGCCGAAGCCGGCCAGACCCGCCCCGATGTATTGGAACGAGTCGATGACGCCCGAAGCGAACCCGGCCATCTTCCGCCCGCCGAGGTCCATCGCCGCCGCGGTGCCGAGGATGGAGTGCGTCGAGTTGCACGTCAGCGAAATCAGCACCATGAAGACGGCGGCGACTCCCGGGCCGGCCGTCTTCGACCAGCCGAGGAGCAGAGCCCCGCCGAGGATAACGGCGCTCTCTACGGCGTACAGGCCCATCGCCACCGGTGCCCGCTTGCCGCGGAACAGGATATCCGAGATGACCCCGGAGGCGATCGCGCCGAGGAATGCCATGATCGGGAGCAGCGCGCCGGTGATCTTCACCAGGGGCGAGGTCTTGATCGGAAGCCCCCACGTTTCGTTGAAGTACACCACCCACCAATCGAACTGCGCCGTCCGCACCACGCCCGTGCAGAAATACGCAGCCGCGGTAATCCACACCATCTTCTTGCCGACGATCGTTCGGAAGACATCGCGCAGAAGGATCCGCTCGCCGATCGCCTCATCCGCCTCGACCTCGGCGGGATCATGCGTGACGTGGTAGCCGGCCTCCTCGGGGTTGTTCCGGACGAAGGCGTACATCAGGATCAGCACGACCCCCACAATGCACGGCGGAAACCAGAACAGCCAGCGCCAATTGCCGCCGATGTGCAGCGTCGTGAAGAGCAGCGGCACCGAAAAGCCTGCAAGCAGCAGCGGACCGATGTTGTTGATCGTGATCTGCCCGAACTGAATCATCAGCCCGAATACGCCGGCAAACCGCCCGCGTTCGCGCCGCGGGAACCAGGCGGTGTTCACCTTGATCATGCCCGGTGCGCCGAAGGCCTGTGCATAGCCGTCGAGGCACCGGATCAGGATGAATAACGCCAAGGCCGTGCCCGCCTTCGTGTACGAACCGAGTCCGAAGAGCAGGCTCAGAACAATCGTCAGGACCGCCCCGATCGCCATCGACTGTTTCCCGCCGAGCCGATCGGTGAACAGCCCGTTGCAGACCTGCCCGATGGCATAGGACCAGTGGCGCCCCGTGTTGATCAGACCGAACCGCATGCGGCTGAAGCCGAACTCGTCGAGGATGCCCGGCGCGGCAATAGAGATGTTGTAGCGGCAGGTGTAGTACGCGGCGTACATCAGCCCCAGCAGGAACCAGTTGATCCCGCGCCGGGCGCGGAATCCCGGCTGGTGCTCGACGATCGCCGTATCCGAGCGGGCCGGCGGCGACACGGCCCCGGAGGGCACTCGCCCCTCTTCCCCCGCATGCGATGGCCGGTCCCCGTCGTTCATCCCAGCATCCTTCGATAGCTCGCCGCACCCAACCCCAGAAGGACCGCCTGCCAGACGATCGGAGCCCAGCTCAATGGCGCACCAAACACGAGGATGCCCGCGGCCTCCGCCAGGATGACGGCGGCGAGCGCCCGGACGCCCCACCGACGCATGTTCCAGAACCCCAGCAGACAAACGGCCATCGCCCCCAGCGGAATGCCCCACGCATAGACGTCGCGAAGCGGGTCATAGCCCGCGCGCGGGCGGTAGCCCCCCTCGCCCCACAGCGCTGCCAGGATCGTCAGCAGCGAGGGGAGCGTGACGGCGGCCATGAACATGAGCAGATAGCTCAGACCGGCCGCGACGGCCAGATACGGTGGAGCCTTCACGACGCGCGGGGGCCGCCGGCCCGACACTTCGCCGAGCACCTGCCCGGCACAAGACAACTGCGGCGCCCAGCCGGCGATCTCATCGCGTACAAGGCGGAGGTCCAGTCGGACCCCGGGATCGTCCGGATGCCGAAAGCTGTGATCGATCCCGCTGAAGAAGCCGCGTCGATACACCGGCCGACCATCCACGCGGAGCACTTTGGGGCCGAACCAACTGTCACGAGCGCGGACTTCGAGGACCACCTCATGCGGCGTCGTCGGGGAAGGCAGAACCCACCGGAACTCAAACATCTCGATCGCTCACCCGGTGCCTTGGCTGCGGAACGCAAAACGAGGGGATTGTACCGGCGTCGGCAAGCGGGCAAAAGCCGTCCGCACACGACCGAAGACGCGGACCCGCCGGACCGCGCGATCAGCGGCGCCTCGCCGTCCGGTATCGGCACGGTCGCCTTTCCGCGCTTGGACCGGGCCGCTCATGCCGCCCGCACGGTTGCGTTTCCCGCCCGGCGGAGTAATACTGCGGTAGCTTGATCCCGTTCCAGGCAAGAGGAAACATACGCATCGTGAATTCGCACATCGGCGAGCGAGAGAAACGCTGGGCCGCCCTGAGCTCGGTCCTCGCCGCGATCGGCCTGACGACCCTGAAGATCATCGTCGGGCTGATGACGAACAGCCTCGGCATCCTCTCCGAAGCCGCGCACTCGGGGCTTGATCTGGTCGCGGCCGTCGTCACCCTCTTCGCCGTTCGTGTATCCGACCGGCCGGCCGACAAAGAACACACGTACGGGCATGGCAAGGTCGAGAACCTGTCCGCGCTATTCGAGACCCTGCTCCTGCTGGCCACGTGCGCCTGGATCATCTACGAGGGCGTCGAACGGTTGCTGCGCAAGCACGCCGCCGTGAATGCCTCGTTCTGGGCATTCGCGGTCATCGGGCTTTCGATCGTAGTCGACTTCTCGCGATCGCGCGTCCTCTTCCGCATCGCACGCAAGTACAACAGCCAGGCCCTCGAAGCCGATGCCCTGCACTTCAGCACCGACATCTGGAGTTCGGCGGTGGTCCTGCTCGGTCTGGTCGGCGTCAAGCTGGCGGCCGCCTTCCCGGCCTACCGGGGCCTGCTGGAGAAGGCCGACTCTATCGCCGCGCTGGCCGTAGCGGCGATCGTAGTGTTCGTATCCCTGCGTCTCGGCGGCCGGACGATCCGCGGACTGATCGATACGGCACCGACGGGGCTGCGCGAGAGGATCAAGGAGAGGGTCGAGCGGCTGCCAGGCGTGTCGGACTGCCATAACGTCCGCGTGCGAACCTCCGGGCCGTATCTCTTTGTGGACGTCCACGTCCTGCTCGACGGCGCCCAGACGCTCCATGCCGCCCACGCCCTGACGGAGGTCATTGAGGAAACCATCCAGCAACTCGCGCCGAACGCCGACGTGACCGTACATCCGGAGCCCGGCCCGCCGGCCGCGTAAACGCCGCGCCCGCCGCGCGAACAACCAGCGCCGGCGGCTCACAGCCGGCCGTTGAACCGGTGTACGGTCTCGACCATCGCCAGGTAGTTGTCGACGGGCACATAGTTCGCGACGGAGTTGCCGGAGCCGCAGGCGTACGCCCCACGCGGAGCGCAGACCTCCAGAATCTGCCGTGTCCGCCGCGTCACCTCCTCCTCCGTGCCGCGGGCGAGCACATCCACGTCGACGCCGCCGATCGCGGCCACCCGACTCCCCCAGCGCCGATGGAACTCCTCCACAGGCTCGATCACATCCTCGAAACTGTGCTTGGCATCAATGCCGACCGTATCGGCAAGATCGGGCATGACCTGTTTGAGATTGCCGCAGCAGTGCAGGATGAACGGCCGGCCGTGTGCGTGAGCCAGCTCGACGAAACGGCGATGCCACGGCAGGATGTACTCGCGGAGATGCTCTGTGCCGATCATCGTGCCGGTCTTGAAACCGAGGTCGTCGCCGACCCATAGCGCGATCACGTGGTCCAGACCGCAGAAGCCGTGGAGCACCTCGTAGAGGATCCGCCCGACGCGATCCGTCACCTCGCGGACGAGCGCGGGATCGTCGTACAAGGCGAGCGAGAACGCCTCCAGGCCCATCAGCCAACTGCTCCACTCGAAGACGCCGCTGACATACCCGATGCACGCCATGCCGTCCGGCAACTCGCGGGCGATCTCCTCGGCCGGGCCGAAGTCGACGGCAGCCGGCGTGGGCCACGCGTAATCGTCCACGTCACCCAGCGTGCGGATGGGGCCGGTGTGTTCATCCTGCCATTCCCGGCGGCCGCGGCTCAGTTCGGCGGTGTCGTCCGCCTCCCTCCGCACCCGCGCAAACGGCACGCCGGCACGGAGCCGAAAGGCATCGTACCCGAGCCGGTGCATGAGCCCGACGGTCTGCCGTACCGCCCGGCGCCGCTGATCGGGCGGGGCATCCTTGTGCCATGGAATGAGCGGCTCGCCGAGCAGGGCACGGACCACTTCGTCATCGAGCTTGAGTTCGAGCAATGGGACGCGTGAGGGCCGCTCCCGCCGAAGGACGGCCAGGAGGTTGCCCGCGTCCGGTTCGGGGCGCGGCAGTTGTTCGACGCGGTCGATCATTCACGCACCTTCGGGGCGTCGCGCCGCCACGCGAGAGACGGCGGACCCGCAGAGGGCGAACGGCGCGGCCCGCCATCCCGGGCAATGCTCAGCCCAATCCGCACGTATCGCGGAGAGCGCGAAGCGTACGGGTGAAGACGGCATCCGCATCGCCGTCGGCCGAGATCTCCAGAAGCATGTTCCGGGCCCGGTAGAACTCGGTAAGCGGCCGGGTCGCCGCCTCATACGCCGCCATGCGAACCCGGATCGTTTCAGGTTTGTCGTCGTCGCGGAGGAACAGTTCGCCGCCGCACTTGTCGCAAATGCCCTCCCGTTTCGGCGGCATGGCGACCACGTGATACACCGCCTTGCAGTTCCGGCACGTCCGCCGGCCGGAAATCCGCTCGATCACCTTCTCGATCGGAAGGACGTATGAAAGCACGGCATCCAGTCTGACGTTCACCTCGCGCAGGATTCCGTCCAGCGCCTCGGCCTGCGGCACGGTGCGCGGAAAACCGTCGAGAAGAAACCCGTACGGACAGGCAAGGCTGGCCTTGCGCTCGCGAACGAGATCGACAACGGTCTCGTCGGGAACCAGCTCGCCGCGGACCATATAGCCGGTGGCCGCCTCGAGGGCAGGCGTAAGCTTGCCCTTGAAAGCCTTGGCGGCGCGGAAGATGTCGCCCGTGGAAAGCTGGCAGGCGCCGAGGGCCTCACCCAGGCGCTCGGCCTGCGTGCCCTTTCCGATGCCCGGTGCGCCGAGCAGGATGAGCCGGGCGGGACGCGACGGCGGCGCAACCTTTGCGGATGTCTGGACGTCCTCGCCCAAGCCGATCCATGCACAGCGATACTTTTGCGCTGACATCAGGTACTCCTCTTGGTTATAGCGCTTGTTTGCGCGGCGCGTTCTGTGCGGACAGTAACGTATCCGGCGGGGGCGTCAAGGGCGGCGAGTCGAACGGGGCGCGCCAGGGTGCGAGACAGAATCGGCGGTGTTCTTGCGCCCCTGCCGGGGCGGATTGGGCAGGGCGTGGACCGCGACCACAAGTCGCGGTACCGGCTCATCCCAGCGGAGGCGTTCGTTGAGGATCCACGCATCCAGAACCGACTCGACTCCTCCTGAGCCACCCGTCGTCGGCGCCTGCGGCCCCGTGTCCGTTCGTTCTTCTGGCCCGAATCGGTACCCATGCCCGCCCCGAAGCCTTGCGGAACCCACCCCAATGCGGCCCCATACCCGCTCCACCCCATACGAACCGCCCC
>CAZMVY010000011.1:0-23000 GCA_964569765.1 uncultured Planctomycetales bacterium | reverse complement strand
CCTCCTCCTGAGCCACCCGTCGTCGGCGCCTGCGGCCCCGGGTCCGGTCGGTCTTCTGGCCCGAATCGGCCCCCGTGCCCCGCCCCGAAGCCTTGCGGAACCCACCGCTATGCGCCCACATACCCGCTCAACCTCTTCCGAACCGCCGCCGCTTACCCGCAAACGACCTATCCATCAACGCTGCGCTCGCTGCGGTGTTGGCTGGGAACGGGGCGACGGTACAATACCGACGCCCGGTGCTGTACCGTCGAGCACAGGCACGTCGCCAACGGAACGGCTGCATTGGGACAGCCGCTCTCTGTGTCTCCGACGCCTAACCAGCGGCATGCGAACGGCGGGACTCGCGATCGCGCGTGGACGTGGGTCCCGTTCTGCCGAGAAAGGACAGGTGCGAGAGTCATGCTCAAGGTGATACGCAGGTGCGGATGGTTCCTCACGGCGGCCGGGGGCGGCTGGCTGGTCGGCTGCGAGAAGCCGCAGACGACGGCCGTGCCGATGGCGCCGCCGATCGTCAGCGTCAGCCAGCCGGTTCAGCGCGACATCGTCGAAAGCATCGAGTACACCGGAAACACAGACGCCGTCGCGTCCGTGGACATCCGCGCGCAGGTAACCGGTTACCTTCAGAGCATCAACTTCGCGCCCCGGCAGCGCGTCCACAAGGGAGACGTGCTGTTCCAGATCGACCCGCGTCCCTACCAGGCCCAGGTGAACATCGCCAAGGCCAACCTCGAGGTCGCCACCGCTCAGCTCGATCTGGTGGAGGCGAAGCTTGTGCGTATGGAGCAGGCCCTGAAGTCCAACGCCATCAGTGAAGTCGAAGTCATCGAACAGCGGGCGGCGAAGGAGAAGGCCAAGGCGGACATCGAGGGGGCCAAGGCCTCGCTCGAGAAGGCGCAACTGAACCTCGGATACACGGACGTCCGGGCGCCTTTCGATGGGCAGATGAGCCGCAACTTCGTTGACCTCGGCGCGCTCATCGAGCCGGGTACGACGCTCATGGCCACCATCGTCGATGACAGCACCGTCTATGCCTACTTCAACGTGAGCGAGGCGGATGTGCTGAAGCTCAAAAGAAACTATCCGAGGCCCCCCGGCGCCGCGCAGACGCAACCCACCGACCCCGCCCGCGTGGAACTCGGTCTGATGGGCGAGGTCGGATATCCGCACATCGGCTATCTCGATTACGTGGCGCCGGAGGTAAACCGCTCGACAGGCACCATCGAGGTGCGGGCGAAGTTCCCGAATGCCGACGGGGCCCTGCTGGGCGGGCTCTTCGCGCGGATCCGTGTGCCCATCAGCGCCCCTGCGCCGGCGCTGGTCGTCACCGAGCGAGCGCTCGGACTGGACCAGGGACAGCGCTACGTCCTGGTGGTCAACGACAAGAACATCGTGGAATACCGCCCCGTCCAGGTAGGACTGCTGGAGCAAGGGTTGCGGGTCATCCGGCAAGGCCTGAAGGCGGACGATTGGGTCATCGTCAACGGATTGCAGCGCGTGCGGCCGGGCGTAGAGGTCGCGCCGCAACGCGTGGCGATGGACTCGTTCGCCGAACCAGGCGCGGAGACCGCTTTCGCCCCCGCAACGAAACCCGCGAACTGACGGAGGTACCGCCGTGATCTCACGATTCTTCATCGATCGCCCGATCTTCGCGGCCGTGCTCTCCATCGTCATCGTCATCGCCGGTGGTGTCTCCATGTTCGTCCTGCCCGTCGCGCAGTACCCGGAGATCACGCCGCCGACGGTGCAGGTGTTCTGCACGTACCCCGGAGCCAACGCCAAGGTGGTCGCCGAAACCGTCGCGGCCCCGATCGAGCAGCAGGTCAACGGCGTCGAGAACATGCTCTACATGTCCTCGACCTGCACGAACGACGGGGCCTACAACCTCACCGTAACGTTCAAGCTCGGCACGAACCTCGACATGGCTCAGGTGCTCGTGCAGAACCGCGTCGCGATGGCCACGCCGACCCTGCCCGACGTGGTCAAGCAGACGGGCGTCATCACGAAGAAGAAGTCGCCCAACATCATGCTCGTGGTAAACCTGATCTCGCCCGACCGGCGCCACGACCAACTCTACCTGAGCAACTACGCCACGATCCAGATCAAGGACGAACTCGCTCGACTTGAGGGTGTCGGCGACGTGGCCTTCCTCGGCCAGCAGGACTACAGCATGCGGGGCTGGCTCGACCCGGAGAAGCTCGCCGCACGCAGCCTGACCACGACGGATGTGATCAACGCGGTCAGGGAGCAGAACGTCCAGGTGGCGGCCGGACAGATCGGCCAACCGCCCGTGCCCAAGGGGCAGGACTTCCAGTACACGATGAGCACGCTCGGTCGGCTGACCGACCCCGAGCAGTTCGCAGACATCATCGTCAAGACCGGCGGCGGCGGCGCCATCACGCGGCTGCGCGACATCGCCCGCATCGAACTCGGCGCGAAGAGCCAGGACCAGAGTTGCACGCTCGACGGCAAACCCTCGGTGGGCCTCGCGATCTTCCAGCTCCCCGGATCGAACGCCCTGGCGACGGCCGACCGTGTCCGGGCGAAGATGGAGGAACTCAAGGAGCGGTTCCCGCAGGGGCTCGACTACGCCATCGTTTACGACACCACGCCGTTCATCCGCGAGTCGATCCACGAGGTCGAGAAGGCCCTCCGCGACGCCTTCATCCTCGTGGCGATCGTCGTGCTCGTGTTCCTGCAGAA
This sequence comes from uncultured Planctomycetales bacterium, assembly GCA_964569765.1. GTDB lineage: Bacteria > Planctomycetota > Phycisphaerae > UBA1845 > PWPN01 > CAZMVY01. The sequence goes on along the minus strand of CAZMVY010000011.1, from coordinate 20,300 downwards.
CTGGCGCTCCACGCTGATCCCGCTGATCGCCGTGCCGGTGTCGCTGATCGGCACGTTCGCCGTCATGGCGCTGCTCGGCTTCAGCCTGAACAACCTCTCGCTCTTCGGCCTGGTGCTGGCGATCGGCATCGTGGTCGACGACGCGATCGTCGTGGTGGAGAACGTCGAGCGGTGGATCGAGCACGGCCTCTCGCCCAGGGAGGCTGCGTACAAGTCGATGGACGAGGTCACCGTCGCCGTCATCGCCATTGCGTTCGGCCTCAGCGCCGTGTTCATCCCGGTCGCGTTCATCTCGGGGATCACCGGCCAGTTCTACCGGCAGTTCGCCCTGACAATCGCTACCTCGACACTGATCTCGGCGTTCAACTCATTGACGCTCAGCCCGGCCCTGGCCGCGCTGCTGCTGAAACCCCGCGAGCAGCAGAGAGACCCTCTAACGCGGATCATGAACCTGCTCTTCGGGTGGTTCTTCAAGGGATTCAACGCCGTGTTCGGCTGGATGACGGCCGGTTACGGCCACAGCGTCCGGTTTGTCATCCGCGGCACGGTAGTGGCCCTCGTCGTCTTCGCGGGGCTTCTCTACGCGACCTATCACGGCCTGGTGACCGTGCCGACCGGCTTCATCCCGTCGCAGGACAAGGGCTACCTCCTCGTCAACATCCAGCTGCCCGACTCCGCCTCGCTCGAGCGGACGCAGGCGGTTGTCGCGAGAATGGATGAAATGGCCCGCTGCACGAAGGGTGTCAAACACACGCTCAGCGTCAACGGGCAGTCGTTCCTTCTGAACGTAAACGGCTCCAACTTCGGATCGATGTTCGTCATCCTGGACGAGTTTGAGCATCGCCGATCCTCGGAACTCTACAGCGACCGCATCGCGGCCACGCTGCGCCGGGAGTTCTACCAGAAGATCCAGGAGGCCCAGGTGGCCGTCTTCGGCGCCCCGCCGGTCGATGGCCTTGGCACGGCCGGCGGCTTCAAGCTCATGGTCGAAGATCGCGGCAACAACGGGCTGGAGATGCTTCAAGGCCAGACGCTGAACCTGGCCGAGAAGGCCAATCAGCAGCCCGCCCTCATCGGCGTGTTCTCGATGTTCCGCGCGAACACGCCGCAATTGTACGTGGACATCGACCGCACGAAGTGCAAGACGCTCGGCATACCGCTCAGCGACGTCTTCAACACGTTGCAGACTCAGTTGGGCGGCTACTACGTCAATGATTTCAACCAGTTCGGGCGGACGTGGCAGGTCAACGCGCAGGCCGACTCTCGCTTCCGCTTCCGCGCGGAGGATGTCGAGAAGCTCAAGGTCCGCAACCCGCAGGGTGATATGGTTCCGCTTGGCACCCTGGCCGATGTAACGGAAACGAGCGGGCCGCTCATGATCACGCGCTACAACATGTACCCCGCCGCCCCGGTGAACGGCGGCACGGCGCCGGGGATCAGTTCCGGACAGGCCATTTCGATCATGCAGGACCTCGCGAAGAAGGAACTGCCGAAGTCCATGGCGACGGAATGGACGGAACTGACATACGTGCAGATCCTCGCGGGCAACACCGCGATCTTCATCTTTCCGCTGTGCGTGCTGTTCGTGTTCCTGACGCACTCGGCCGAGTACGAGAGCTGGCTGCTGCCGCTGTCGATCATCCTGATCGCGCCGCTGAGCATCTCGTTCGCGCTGCTCGGCGTCTCGCTCCACGGAATCGACAACAACATCTTCGTGCAGATCGGCTTCGTGGTGCTGATCGGCCTGGCGTGCAAGAACGCCGTGCTGATCGTCGAGTTCGCCAAGCAGCAGCACGAGCACGGCCTGTCGGTGAAGGACTCGGCGGTGGAGGCCTCGCGGCTCCGCCTGCGGCCGATCCTGATGACGTCGTTCGCGTTCATCCTCGGCGTCGTCCCGCTGGCCGCGGCCACGGGTGCCGGAGCGGAGATGCGACGGACGCTGGGCATCGCGGTGCTAGCCGGCATGCTCGGCGTGACGCTGTGTGGGCTCTTCCTGACGCCGGTGTTCTACTACTGCCTCCAGGGCTTCGCTTCGTGGCGAGAGTCGAAGACGGGCAAGGCGGCGGCCGCCGGGCAGCACCCGGCCGGCCACGCTTCCGGCGGCCATGCGAAGCCGCGGGCGGAGTAGATGAAACGACGCCGGCGGGCGACGCGTATCCCGATAATCTCATACGAAACCCGGGCAGAGCACGCAACGAACGCAGAGGCAACCGGTTGCAGGTTTTTCCGTCGCAAATTCCGCGCGGCGTGCGCGGAAGTTGCGGTTGCGGCCGAGGACCGCCTTGCGATCAACCGGATGTTGCGAGATCCGAAACACTGCCGAGCGATTTCGGACGAGCAGAACCACGCGGGAACAACAGAAATCCGGGCCTCTCGGCGGCCTCCGCGGCCTTTGCGTGAGGCACTCGGGCTATACGGTTCGCCGCGTTGTGCCGCACGCATGCCGTGCTCCTGCGCGGGGAAAGGGACGTCTTGCGCGATTCGAGTCGCCGGTCGGCGCTTGGCGTCGGGCGGGGTTCCGGCTATTCTATCGATGAGGTGACGGTGCGAAGCGTGTCGCGCTCGTTGCCGTGGGCCCGCAGCGGCCGGTTGTCCGGCTGCACCGGCCTGCTCCAGCTTGTGCGGGGCGTTCGGCAAACGAGCCACGACGTACTGGTGCTTCGCAGGTCCGTGGACAACAGAGAATCGGGCGCGTAGCTCAGTCGGTAGAGCAACGGCCTTTTAAGCCGTGGGTCCCAGGTTCGAGTCCTGGCGCGCTCAATACCCCTTCGCACTCAGTCGCACACCCTCGTTTCTGCCCGTTTTTCGCGGTTTCCTTGGCGGGATGCGAAGCCGTGCGAGACAAAACGGCTCGCAACTGCGCCGGATTATGCGCCGCCGTAGCCGTGCAGCAGCGTGCGCCATCGTATGCGGAGTACGTCGAGGAACATCCGAAGCGAATCCCGGACGATATGGACCTTCGTGTGGGCCACGTGGTTCCAGCGGACGGGGATCTCGCGGATCCGCAGGCCGCGACGCTGCGCAAGGTACAGGACCTCCACATCGAAAGCGAAGCCGCCGATGCGCTGGGCCTGAAAAACGGGCAGGGCCGGCTGCCGGCGAAAGACCTTGAACCCGCACTGCGTATCGCGAATCGGCAGGCGCGTCAGGATGCGGACGAGAACGTTAAAGATCCGTCCGGCGTTCTCGCGGAAGAAACCCTGGCGAACGCCGATGAGCCGGCGGTCGAGGGCACGGGAGCCGATGGCAATGTCGCATTCGCCCCGCGCAACGGGTTCGAGAAGCCGCGGCGCTTCCGTGATCGGAGCGGAGAGGTCGGCGTCGGTGAACAACACGAGATCGCCGGTAGCCGCGAGGATGCCGTTCCGAACGGCGGCACCCTTGCCGAGGTTGCGGCCGTGGCGCAAGAGACGCAAGGCGACGGGCGAGTCTGCCCGCCGCTGCCGAGCGGCCTCGACGACCGCCGCCGTGCCGTCCGTGGAGCCGTCATCCACGACGATGATCTCGCAAATCCCCGGGAAAGCGGTGGCGAACTCCAGGATTCCGTCCAGAGCGGCGGCGATATCGCCCTGTTCGTTGTATGCGGGGATGACGACGGATACGGATGTCGCGCCGATGCTCATCGCTTCTCGAATCCCGCCGAAACACGAAGCGGAAAAACGCCCGGGGCTTTGCGTGCGGCGGCTCTTTGCGTTCGCTCAACCACCCGTCGCTGCGCCCGCCCGCTTCACCGCCACAGCCACGGCACCACCACCAGGGCAAGCATGATAGCCGCACCCGCCCCCATCAGCATCATCCCGCGGCGAAGGGGCTGGGGCTCAAAGCGGAAGCTCACGCGGTGCTCGCCCGCGGGAACCTTCACGCCGCGGAAAATACCATCGGCTTTCAGGATCGGCGCCGGTTGGCCGTCCACATAGGCCCGCCACCCCGGATACAGGACATCGCACAGCACGACGATGCCCGGCTGCTCGGCGGTGACGCCAAGGTCCACCGTGTTGAAGCGGTAGCGCGCGATAGCGACCGTGGTCGCGGGACGCGACTCGGCCGGCAACGACTCGATCACGTCATCCGGTGGATTCTCGAGCACGGCCGTCGTCGCGGCGTTTATCGCACCGTTCTTGATCCGCTGCAGGGCTTCTTCGAGCGATGCGACGCGCTCGGCGTTGTGCACCATGAAGGCCCGGGGCCACTCGCACCGATTGCGATAGATCCGCATGCCCTCGTCGAAAACAAGCTCCCAGTTCGGGTGGTCGATCCGCCCGGCCGTCAGCATGTAGCGGATGTTCAGCAGCGGCAGGAGCGGCGAATCGAGCGAAGCGGGCCGATCGAAACCGAGGACGATGTTGTAGATGAGCAGGTATTGCGGCTCGATCGCCTCAAGGTAGCGAACGTAATCCGTGAGGATAATCGAGTCGTAGCCGCCGACGTCCTGGAGGCCGTAGATCGCCGGAAGGTTCGGGTACAGCACCTTTGTCGGGCCGAAGCGGCAGATACGAAAGCGCTCCCTGTCTGCCTGCAGGTATCGCACGGACGGCGGGACGCGATCGAGCCAGGCCGGGTCGGATTGCGTGTTGAAGTCGTAATCGGACAGGCCCACGTCCGCCGCGAGCACGCCGAAGCACACCAGCGAGGCGACGGCCGCGCCCGCACGTCCCCATGCCCGCACGTAGGCGAGCGCGAGCACCGCTGCCGCCACCAGAAAAAAGAACGCAAAACGAAATGCGTTGGCCCACAGGAACCCGGCCAACGCCCATGCATCGGAAAATGTCGAACGCAACCGGGGCACAGCGCTCATCGCCCGCTCCGCGAGCAACCACCCGGCATCCGGAAAGAAAAGGACCGCCACGACCGCCCCGAGCAGAAGGAGCGGCACGAGAATCAGGCCGGCGGCAAGGGCCCGACTGCCCGCACCCGCCGGCGTGTGCAGCCGGTCCCACCAGTGCTCGGCGCCGATCGCTGCCAGCGAAGCGACGGCAAATGTCGAGACGAAGAGCCAGCGGAACGGCGTGCGGACCTGCTTGATGCCGGGGACCGTGTGGTAGAGAAGCGCATACAGCGGGGTCGCAAAGGCGAAAGCCAGCGAGAGGGCCAGCAGAAACCAGAAGAACATGCGGTGCCGTCCCCGCACGCGCAGGCTCAGCGGGGCCAGAAGCAGGGGCAGCAGTCCCAGATAGCACCCGTTTTCGACGTAGTTCTTCGTGCCGAAGTAGTACGTATCCGCCCCGTGGGGCGAGCGAATGGGCACGCTCTGCCTCCGGCGCAGGTCCCACGCGGTGTGTCGCGCGGGGTTTCCGAAGATGTCGGGGGCGAGGGCTACGAGCAGGTTCTCCGCGTCGAGCCCCTGGGCTACCGTACGTTTGTAGTCCGCCTGGCCGGCGCGAATGTTAAGGTCCTTCACCTGCAAGAACGGCAGAATCTGCGGCGCCGTCAGCATCGCCGCCACGGCCACGACGCCGAGGGTCTGGGCGAGGAACCCGGCACACCGCCACCACGGACGCCTGCCAAGCGACGGATGACGATCGTGTACGATGGTCGTGTCCGCGGTGCCCGATGGAGCCTCCTGCGCGGTTCCCACTGCCGACATGCCGGTGGCACACGTGGCCGGCGACGGCCCGAACGACGTCGTGTGCCACAGGTGCGCGCACCGCACCACGGCAAAGAGCGCAGCGGTGATGTAGGCGTAGAAGGCGATCTCGAAGAACCCAGCCAGCAGCGGCATGGCGAAGATGACGGCGCCCATCGCGATCTGCAGGCCGGTTTTCGGCCATGTGCGAGAGGGGGACAGTCCCCATTTCGCCCGCCCCCGGCCATGCTTTGAGTCTGACGGTAAACGGCGGGGCGCCTCAGTCCGGGCAAAATGGGGACAGTCCCCGGAGAGCTTGACGATCCAGAGCAGCATGAGCGGCAGCCAGACGCCCGAGCCCAGCAGCATCGGGAAGACCATTTTCGTCGCGAAGAAGCCGCTCATCGCGAAGAGGATCCCGCCGGCCGCCGCCCCGAACCCGCCGACGCCGATCCCGCGTAGGAACGCGTACTGAAAGAGACCGGCCAGCCAGAGGTGCAGGATTGCGAAGACGACATACGCGTAGGGCAGCGGCATCACCAGGAAAACCACATCGAGGGGGTAGAAGACGGCCGCCTGCCCCGTGGTGAGCAGAGGATGACCGCAGAAGGCGTTGGGATTCCACAGAGGCGCCTCGCCGGCGGCCAAGGCGCGATTCCGCCACAACTTCCACGTGTAGTTCTCGTAGAGCATGTCGCCGATGAGATAATTGTGGACGCCGTGAATGCCCGGGGGAGGCGTGTTCGGCGGGTGCTGCCAGAGCAGATCGAGCGGCAGAAACACCTTTCCGCCGAACACCGAAGGCCCGAACCAGACCAAGAGCACAATCGCCAACAGGACGGCGAACCGCGGGAAGGTCCACTTCATACGCAAGACATCCAGAATCCAGAGGCAGCGGATCGCCGCCAGCCGGCATTATCGCGAAAGGCAGCGGGCGGGCAAGGGGCGTTGGTCCGTGGTCAGTCGTCAGTGGGTGCGTGATACTCCCGTGGGGGCATCGCAACGGGCGGTCGAGGACCGATCCGCGAAGACCGAGCCTTGGCCGGGGGCCCGGCGGCCTTCGCCACGGCCTGTCTTCGAGTACGAAACCACACCGTGCCACCCCGCCGGTGGTCAGTAGTCAGTTGTGTCTTGCGGGTCGCTCGGCGACCTCGCCAGGAACGTCAACGCCATCTTGCCCACGACCCGCCGCTCCACATACTGCCAGTGAAACAAAGGCGGCAATGGCTCGGCGCGATAGTCCTGCCGCACGACCAGCCAGGCATCCGGAGCGACGGCCGGATGGCCGCCGAGTTCGACGATCCGCTGCACGACCGGGTCGCCCGGCGAAAGGCCCTGCGTCATACGGTACGGCGGATCGAAAAAGATCAGCGAATAACGTCCCTCGGGCGGCGCCGGGAAATCGACGGACAGCGCATCGCGCCGGAGGACGGTGCACTCGCCCCGGGCGTCGAGCGCGGCGATGTTCTCCTGCAATGCGTGGACGGCGGAGGCCCCCTTCTCGACGAAGCAGGCGTACGCCGCTCCGCGCGAGAGGCACTCGATCCCCAGCGTGCCAGCCCCCGCGAACATGTCCAGTACGGCAATCGGCGGCAGATACCCCGGCTGCGCCAGGCGCGAACCGAGCCAGTCGAAGAGCACGACCTTGGCCCGATCCAGCATCGGCCGCGTGCTCTCCCCCGGCGGCGCCACCAAGTGCCGCCCGCGCCATCGTCCGGCAATCACTCGCATCACGCCATTACACGCGTCGTCCGTCTGAAATGTCCGAGGGCGATTCGGAAGAAGTCAACGAAGCTGTAGCTCCTTCGCGATCTCCTCCACGAGCCCGGGGCGTCGAACGCGTTGGCGTGCGGTCTCGAGCATGTTGTTGATCGCCGACACCACCTCTGCGTTCCAACTGTCCTCCGGACGGAGAATATCGTTCTGCGCCAGCCAGTAGCTCACCGCGCACCATGCCCACAGCGGCTTGGTCTCGCTCAGGTGACATTCCGGCGGGGGGAACCCGCCCGGTCCACGCTGGCCGGTCATGTACTGGTGCACCAGCTGACGGCTGCGCCCGATTCGCCTGGCAATCTCCGAAGCCGTCACCAGGTTGCACTCGTCCACGCGCAGGACTTCCGCGCCGATCCCGGCCCCCTGCACATCGCGAATCGCGCTCAGAATCGCATCCTTCAGCGACTTCGCCGTTCGGCTGAACTCGACGTACAGCAGCCCGTACCGAATGCTCAGCGTCGCGTCGTCGCAGCCGGCGTGGAACAATGCGTCCTCCACCTCGGTCGTCAGCGCAGGAACGCCGCTCGCGATCAACGCGAAGTCAAACTCACGCTCGCAGTTTGTCTTCTTGGCTTCGCTCATGGTTCCGTCTCGTGCTCTATCGCCTGTTCCCGATGCGGACACGAATCAACCGCCTTGCGTATGTGCCTTGCGTGGTTCTCCGGCACCCGCGGCGTGGACCACACGCTGATGATGCATCCCTCGCGTGAACTCCGCGGGCAATACAAGCGCCCCCAGGCATGGCCGTTGGAGATCTCAACTCGCCAGCCGAGTTGCTCGGCGTATTGCACCGCCTTCTCCACCGGCGCCTTCGGGTGCCTCGGTCTCGACATCGGCATGTTATGCCTCCGCGTTGACAAGTGTCAAGCAGGCCCGGTCTCGTACCGTCGAGTTAGCGCCCAGCTTCCGGCGCTCATCTTCGCTATAAGTATTTTCGATATCATGTTTTATGCTGCGACGCCGCTTTGAGACATCTCCGCCGTCATTGCCTCCGCAATCCAGCTTCCGGCGCCAGCGGCGCTTCGACGAATGAATGCTTCTTCTTGAGCCCTTGCGACACGTTACGACCAGAATATCGGCACGCGTTGGCGGGAGCAACGCTTGGAGGTCGAGCACGACCCCCAAGATGTCGATGCTGCTATCCCATCCGTGTCCCCATGCGCAACCGTTCCGCGCAAGCTCACGTCCGTCGAGCCGAACTGTGGCGCAGATCCGCGGCGAGTTCGGCGATGCCCCGTCGTTCCTCGACGCCGAGCGTCATAACGCGCTTATACCAGTTCGTGCAGAACTACGATAGAATCGTATCAGTGGAGCGGGCCGGGCGATCGCTCGCCGGGGCAACCCGGCGGGAGGAAAGTCCGAACTGGGCAGGGCACGGTGGTCGCTAACGGCGACCCGGAGCGATCCGCGGGAAAGTGCCACAGAGAACAGACCGCCTACGGGCCCGGCCTTCGTGGTCGGGCCCCGGCAAGGGTGAAACGGTGCGGTAAGAGCGCACCGCGTCGTTGGTGACAACGACGGCACGGTAAACCCCACCGCCAGCAAGCCCACGTAGGCAGCCATCGGTCCGCCCTCGGGCAGACCGGCGACGCGGCCCGTGTCGTGCGGCGCTTGCCGCCGCGAGAGCTGCGGGTAGGGTGCTCGAGCCGACCGGCAACGGCCGGCCCAGATGAATGATCGCCACAACGGATAAGACGGCGCCGCCAGCAATGGCGGCGTGCTGTGGCACCGTTGGACAGAATTCGGCTTACAGGCCCGCTCCACCGTTTTTTGAGCAATCAGATCTGCCTCTGCATCACCGCGAAGCGGCGCCATTCCTTGAAGCCGAACCGGGCGTAGAGCCTGGCTGTCTCATCGCTGGTCCAGAGAAGGAACGCCCGCTTCTCGCCCCCGTCGCGCATGGCGGTGAGCGTTTTGGCCAGCAGAACCGTGCCGATGCCCTTGCCCTGGGCGGCCTCCGCCACGCCGAACGGGCCGAACCGGCCGGCCTCGTGGCGGCAGTAACCCAGGACTCGCGACGCGTCGTGGGCGATGAAAACCCGCTGCGAAGCGGCCTTGCCTTGGCCGATCTCCGTCAGATCGCGCCACGCGATCCGCTGCCAGTCCGACGGCATCGCCTCGCACATGAAGCGGACGTAGCGGATCGTCCACATCGAATCGAACGGCGTGACGACGATGCCCTCGGCTCGCAAGCGCGATTCCGTCTCGCGGGCCTTCTCGCTTACGGTCAACCGCGTCAGGTCGTTCTCCATGGCCAGCGGCCGGATGCGTTCCGCGAAGCCCATCGCCATGAAAAACGCTACGGCGTCGGCGTAGGCAGCCACATCCACGCCGGGGATCACGTAGCCCAGCGGATACGTAGCCACTGTGAGCGTCTTGCGCCCGTCGGCGGCGAGGCGGCGGCAGTGGTGTTCGAGCATGGCCTGGGCGACGCCCCGCCGGCGGGCGGACGGTTTCACCCCGATCGCCACGATCCAGGACCGATCGCCGACCGGATCAATGTCAGGCGGGCATGGCCGCCGGTACGCCGCCGCGACGCAGAAGCCGACCGGCTCGCGGCCGTCGATGGCCATGACGATGCCGTCCGGGCCGACGTTGGCATCGAATACGAAACGCCGCTCGAGCTCGCCGCGCGTCATGGGATCGGCGGTCATCGTCTCATTCCACAACGCGGCTAGCGCGTCGAGCCGGCCGTCCTGCAAGGGTGCGATCTCCAACATGGCGGACATCGTAACACCGGACGTGCCGCGCGGCCAAAGCCGCAGAAGCCGTGCGAGCGAACGACATGGCGAGACTTCCACCACAAACGCAGTTACACTCTGCGGCGCGGGTCTTCCCGCTTCTTGCTTTTGCGCTTTCTCGTTTTCGGTTTGCCTATGGTTCAGTTTCAAGTCCGCGTCAACGGTATTCACGCCGCGTGGCCCGCGCTGTACGGCTACGACAATCCCCATTGCGACGAGATCCGCCGGGGCAACCCGTATCGCACGGCCAACACGTCGTTCTCAATCCTTCAGTGGGACGAGGACAGACTCCTTCGGCATACGGTCGTCGACATCGGCCTCGGCGTGGCGCCGTCGCTCATCGAGTTCGAGCGGACGCACGGCGTGCGCGTCATCCACGAGGTGCTGATCACGCACCCGCATTTCGACCACTTTGCGGACATCGACTGGATCGCGAACTCGATCTTCCGCAACGGCCGCGCGGATCAACCGCGCCCGCTACCGGTATACTGCACCCGCCCGTGCTGGGAGATCGGCCCCGGGCGGGTGTTTCCCTGGCTCGCCGAAAAGGGCCGCGTGCGGCATGTCATGATCGAACCGGGCCGTCCGTTTGAGATCGGCGCCGCGAGAATCACCCCCATGCCGGTGACGCACAGCGAGAGCGCGCCGGGCGCAGCGGCCTTCGTCGCCGAGCTCGTCGACGCCCCGGACCGGCGGGCCCGGAAGATCATCTTCACCGGCGATTTCCTCACGATCCCCGACCCGGAAGCCCCGGTCTGGCGCGCCGCGGACGTGTGCTTCCTGGACTCCAACACCAGGAACCCGAATCCGAAAACCCGGCATCAGTCCATCCTGGACGGGCTGGCGCTCGCGCGAAAATGGAACATCCGGCGCACCTATCTGGTACACTACTCCGGGTACGAGGACGCCGAGCATCCGCAGGCGCGCGTGAATCGGGCGCTGACGTACGCGGAACTCGCCGGGGCCGTCGCGGCCGAGCGACGCGAGCTTGATGTGCAGGTAGCCGCACACGGCTTGCTTCTGCCCGACGAAGCTCCGTGGCCCTGAGCAGACGCGGACGGGCGAAATGACGCAAGGCAAGGAACCGATGTCGTCGCCGCCGTATGAGATCCTCGATCACACCGCGGACATGCTGCTGCGCATCCGCGGGCGAGACCTCCAGACCCTGTTCGCCAACGCCCTGGCGGCGCTGTACGTGGTCCTCGGCCGGCTCGTGGCGGGGCCGCCGGCCCAACCGAGGCTTATCCGACTCACGGCCGCGAACCGGGAGGAGTTGCTGCACGACTGGCTCGCGGAGGCGCTATACTATGCCGAGGTCCGGCACGAGGTCCTCCGCGATGTCCGGTTCGCTGAACTGACGGATACGACACTCGTCGCGGAGACCGTCGGCGCGCCGATGGACATGGACCGCTGCGCCTTCGACCGCGAGATCAAGGCCGTGACGTATCACGAGTTGTCGATCCGGCAGGAAGGCGACGGCCTCGTTGCCACGGTGGTAATCGACATCTGACCATTGCGGATCGCGGGCGCAGGCCCGTACCGCACCGATCCGGACGCAGCCGGATGGGGACGAGGAACGGACGGAATAACGGATTCACGGAATAACGCATCAACGGACCAACGCCATGACTGAAGCCTACACAGGCCCCCTCGAAAAGCTCGACGACTGCCGGTGGCGGATCCCGCGGTCGTACCGCGACGACATGCACGTGGACGGGATCATCTACGCCGACGACGTGCTCATCCAATCGATCGTCAAGGACAAGTCACCCGAGCAGGTGGCGAACGTCGCGACGCTGCCGGGGATCGTCGGGGCGAGCCTGGCGATGCCCGACATCCACTGGGGCTACGGCTTCTGCATCGGCGGCGTGGCGGCGACCGACCCGGAGGCCGGCGGCGTGATCAGCCCGGGCGGAGTCGGCTACGACATCAACTGCGGCGTGCGACTGATCCGCACGAACCTGACGGAGAAGGAAGTCAAGCCGAGGATCGAGGCGCTGATCAATGCCCTCTTCCGCAACGTGCCCTGCGGCGTCGGCGGCGAGGGCAAGATTCGCTTCGATCGCAGGGAACTGAGCCTCATCATGGAGGCCGGCTCGCGGATCGTCGTGGAAAAGGGCCTCGGTCGGCCGGAGGACATCGACGCGACGGAAGCCGCCGGCCGCCTCGAAGGCGCCGACCCCGACGCCGTCTCCGACCGCGCGTACGAGCGGGGGCGAAGCCAATGCGGCACCCTCGGCTCCGGCAATCACTTCATGGAGGTGCAGGTCGTCGACCACGTGTTCGACGAGCACGCCGCCTCCGTGATGGGCCTGGCCCCCGGCCACATCACTGTGATGATCCACTCCGGCTCGCGCGGGCTCGGCTACCAGGTCTGCGAGGATTACCTGCACGCCCTGCACACGGCACCTGCGAAGTACGGCATCAAACTCCCCGACCGCCAGCTCGTCTGCGCCCCGGTCCGCTCGAACGAGGGCCAACGGTACCTGGCCGCGATGCGGGCGGCGGCGAACTTCGCCTGGTCCAATCGCCAGATCCTGGCCCACCTGGCCCGGCAGACGTTCGCCCAGGTCTTCGACGCGACCGACCGGGCACTGGGTATGGAAGTCGTCTACGACGTCGCCCACAACATCGCCAAGATGGAACCGTACGAGATCGACGGGGAGACGAGGATGCTCTGCGTCCACCGCAAGGGCGCAACGCGGGCGTTTCCTCCCGGCCACCCGGAAATCCCCGCCAGGTACCGCGAGATCGGCCAGCCGGTGCTCATTCCCGGCGACATGGGCCGCAACAGCTACGTCCTGGTCGGCCTGCCCGGTGCCATGAATGAAACGTTCGGCAGCACGTGCCACGGCGCCGGCCGGCAGATGTCGCGGACGGCTGCCATTAAGGCTGCCAAGGGCCGGCGGATCGACCAGGAGTTGCTCAGCCACGGTATCGTGGCCAAGGCCCGCGGCCGAACCGGTCTGGCCGAAGAACAGCCCGACGCGTACAAGGACGTCAACGAAGTCGTGCACGTCGTGGAGAAGGCGGGCATCTCAAAGCGCGTTTGTCGGCTCCGGCCCATCGGCGTAATCAAGGGGTAGCCCCACCCGACGAGAAAGGCATCGCTGACAGCGGTCGGCATCTCGCCGCTCGCCCGCATCCCGCCGCGCGCCCGCGCACATCTGCAAACATGCCACCGGTGACGAATCTCCGACACCGGGTGCCCGCACAGCAGGTCGAACCAGTCACAGTGCGACGGCCGTTTCGGGCGCCGTCGCCAAGCCCGCATTGCTTGTAACCAACCCATGCCGGGGTAAGATAATAGCATGAGCCTTAACGACGCACCGACGGCGACGCCCGTCGCACCAACGTCTCAATCGCCCGTTACACCGGCAATCTCTGCGGTCCGCACCACCTGGCCCGGGTGGCTCGGCGCGCTGCTGCTGATCCTCGCGACCGTACTGGCGTACATCCCGGCCATGCAAGCCAGGTTCATCTGGGATGACGACGCGTACGTGTACAACACCGATCACGACGTCATCAAAGACCCGGCCGGTCTCAAGCGGATCTGGACGACGGCCGCGACGCCGCAGTGGTATCCGCTGGTGTTCACGACATACTGGTTCGAGTACCGCCTGTGGGGGTTCAACCCGGCGGGCTATCACGTGGTCAACATCCTCCTGCACGCCCTCGCGGCGGTTCTGCTCTGGAGGCTCCTGCTGTACCTGAAGGTGCCGGGGGCGTGGTTCGCCGCCGCGATCTTCGCCCTGCACCCGGTTCACGTGGAGACGGTCGCGTGGGTCACCGAACGGAAGAACACGCTCTCGATTTTCTTCTATCTGATCGCGTTTCTTGCATACCTGCGATTCGCCGACCGCAAGGATGTCTGGTGGTATCCGTTTGCCCTGGCGGCCTTTCTGCTGGCGCTTTTCAGCAAGACCGTGACATGCACGCTGCCGGTAGCCATCCTTCTGGCCTTCTGGCTCGCGGGCTCGCTCGGGCTGCTCGAGATCGTCCTGCTCGTGCCGGGGCTCACGATCGTCTCGGGAGCGATCGTCATCCTCCTGAAGGCCTACGGGCTTCATGCCGGCTTTACGAAGCTTGACTCCTATGTGCTCGCAGCAACCCTGCCGGCCCTGGTCCTGGTTGTGATCGGGACACTCCGCGCCAGGCAACGCATGCGATGGGTCGCGCCGCTCGGGCTGATCCCCTTCTTCGTCACCGGTCTGTTCATGGGCAAACTCACGGGGTGGTACGAGTTCCACAAGGCCAAGGAGCAATACTGGGAGCCGATGCCGATCGGGCAGTGCTTCCGGCTCTCCTGGACGGAGGGCAAGGAAGCGGAGGCGCGGTCGGAATACAAGCTGTCGCTGCGGCAGCGCGTGATCATCGCGGCACGCTCGCTGCTGTTCTACCCGCAGAAGCTCGTCTTTCCCCATCCGCAGTCGTTCTTCTACCCTCGGTGGAACGACCCCCAGCAGAAGGTCGCCGGTCAACCGGTGGAACTCGACACGAACCAGCGCATCAACTACTGGCCCGTGGCGGCGGTCCTCGGCATCGGCGTCCTCGTCGTCATCCTGAGCGTCCTGTACGGCCGGGGCATCTTCATCGCCTTCGCGTTCTTCACGCTGACCATATTCCCGGCGCTGGGGTTCTTCGACACCTACCCGATGCGGTACTCGTTCGTCGCGGACCACTTCCAGTACCTCGCGAGCGTAGGCCTGACGACGCTGCTCGCGGCGATCCTGGCGACTCTGTTCCGGCGCGTGGGCGGCGTGCCGATTCCGGCGTTCAACGGCGCGCCGGCGATCACGGGCCTCCTGGCGCTGGGGCTGCTGGTCGCGCTCGGGGCGAAGACGGCGTGGCGATGCCGGGCGTTTCATGACGAGGAGACGCTGTGGCTCGACACGATCCAGCGGAATCCGCACGCGTGGGGCGCGCGGGTCAACCTCGGCATTTACTATGCGAAACACGGCGACCATGACAAGGCGGTCGAGCAGTTCCAGGCGATGATCGACGACGGCTCGCCCTGGCAGGAGGCGTACGCGAATCTCGGCAACATATACGCGCTTCGGAAAGACTATCCGAAGGCGGAGTCGCTCTTCCGCAAGGCGATCGACCTGGAGCCGCGTCTGGCGCACCTGTACATGCGGCTGGCCAAGGTGCTCATCCTTCAGAAAAAAGAGGCCGAGGCGCTCAAGGTCTACGAACGCGCCGCGGAACTGCCGCGAGCGGACTACCTCTGGAGCGAGGAATGGCCCAAGCTCTATGAGGAGTGGGCTGCGCTCCTGGAAAAGGCCGGCAGGAAAGAGCTGGCCGCCGAAAAACGCGCGCAGGCCGAGGCGATGCGCAAGGAGATCGCCGCCGCGAACAAGACGCCCCCGAAACCCGCCCCCGCCGCCGTCGACGCCGAAGGGAAGATCGACCTCGGCGGCGCCGTAAACCCGCAGGACCGCCGCAAGGCATACCTCCTCGCCGCCAGCGCCGCCATCACCCGGCGAGACTACGTTTATGCGATGCGGGTCGTGCAGGCCGGCTGCCAGGAGTTCCCCCAGAGCGCCGGGCTGTGGAAGAAGTACGCCCTTCTGATCGCCGCGAGCCCGATCGATACGCAACGCGACGGCAGTCAGGCCGTCACCCTCGGCGAGAAACTGCGCCAGTCTCTCTCCACCATGAACAGCCTCGACGACGAGACGCTGGAACTGCTCGCCGCCGCGTACGCGGAAGTCGGTCGCTTCGATGACGCCGTCAGGACGGCAAACGAGGGCCTGCAACTGGCCCGGTCCACGCAGGATCCCGTCGCTCAACACCGGCTGCAGAAGCAGATCGAGCTGTACACGGCACGCAAGCCCTATCGTCTGCCCGCACCGGTGCCGACGCCATCCGAAACGCGGCCCGTCGGAACCCAGCCCGCTCAAGCCCAGGCCTCACGGCCGGCCGCGCCCCCCGCCGCACGACCGGCATCGGCAACGCCGTCCACGCGACCGCTCCGGATACCGGCGTCCTCGCGCCTGGCGGAATCGACAACGCCGACGCGCGATGTGGCCACACGCCCGGCTGTCGTCCGCTGATGCGCGACCGAGGACCCGGGCGTCCGTTACTTGTGGGCGCTCCAGTAGATCGAGGCCTCACTGCGGCCGGCCTTGGCGTCCCGGACCGCCACGCAGCTTGCCTCGACCTTGTCCGACTCGCCCGCGACGACGGCCTGGGTCGTCTCGTCGCCCCGCGTCTCGGTGCGATTCACCTTGAGGCCCTTCTCCTTGAACGCCTTCTCATAGAAATCGGCGATCTGCGCCGGCGAGGCATCCGTCCGGATGCTGAGCTGATACACCTCAGGGCTGTTCGCCTGCGTGATGTGCGCGCCCCGCTCCACGGTGACACCGGGCATCACGGCGAGCGGAAAGCCCTCCGGAACCTTCTTTTCCCCCATGGTGAACGTGCCGTCGTTTGTCTGCACGCGTGTTGTGTCGCCCTTCGCCGTGATGGTCGTCTCTTTGCCCTCCTCCGTTGTCCGGATGACGGTCGTCTCTCCGTTCTTCTCGACAACCGCCCGCCCGTCCGGCGTCTGAACCGCGACCTTGTCTCCGTCGACCTCCACCTTCGCGCCGGATGGCTCCGCCTTCTCGGAGGCCTTGCGACAACTGCACGCGAACACCAGCAGGAACATCAGCACAATGCGCATTGTGCACCTTCCTTTCCGGAAGAAGATCATCCCCCATCGTCTCGCCGGCCACGCGACCGCACCCCGACGGCGAAACCCCGCCGCCTCCCGCACCGCCGTGCACGGACCTCCCGCTATTCTACGACTCCGCCCAGGCAGGAAAAGCCGCCGCCCGAACGAGCTGCGTCCCGATCTTGATGCGTTCTCGGTGTGCAGCCGGCGCGACAACGGTTCGACTTCGCGCGGAGCACGTTGACTTCCGATGGCCGGACGCGGAACGAGGCGCCACAGGCCCGGCGGCGAGTCCCGCAAGGCGGCGTGCGAAAGTCACCCTCAAGAATACGGCTGAAAGGTAATGCCCGGGTACAGCAACATATCCAGCAGCGTCGGCCGCAGGAACTGGTCAAGCCCGGGGCAGAACTGCGGGCCGGACGTCGTGCTCGAGCCTTGCCCGTAGAGAATCGGCGTAAGACCCAGCACGAGCAGGGCCGCCTTGAACAGAGTTGATCGAATGTTCCTCACGCAACCGTCTCCCGCTTGCCACAAGCCCCGCCGCCGAAACGCGGACCTTTGATCCCCGACACGGCCGTCGCACGAAATACTGACGGCCCGCAACGGCCGCGGCGCTGCGATGCCGGCGCAGATCCAAGAATCCGGCGCTCAATGCCGGCCGCGCACGGCCATCGACGCAGTTCGGCTGCGGCCAGAGCCCGCGCCGGACCCTATATGTATCGTCCGGCCAACGCCCCGAACAACACCCCATCTGCCCGGTTGCCTTCGCCGATGCGGAGCCCGCGCCTCGGCCCGCACCCCGGATGCACCCGGCGCTACTTGCCGTTCCGCGGCACCGCCTCGACGCGCCCCCCTTCCCGCGGCGCCCACGCGCCACCGTACATCCGCTTGAGCGTCCGACGCCGCAGCAGCGTCCATGGCCGGAAGAAGACGCGATGCAGATCAACGTGCTTCGGGCGACGGTAGGACGCCTCGATCTGCTCGGGTGAAAGCTGGTCCGGCCGATGCCGCCGGTGATGCTTCAACAGGTGATACCGATCGCTTTCCTGAAGTTTGCGAAGCAGGAACCGCAGTACCCGACTCCGGCGCAAACGCGGCGTGCTCAGGCCAAAGCTGATCTGAAAGTCGATGAGATACGGGTTCCCGTCGTCGCCGACGAGGATGTTCTCGCGCTTCTCCAGGTCCACGTACGCCATGTCGCGCGCGTGGATCGCATCGAGCAATCGCGCAAGCCTCGGGAAGAACTCATCGTTTACCCATTCGTTCCGACGCAGCGGATGACCTTCCACATACTCATGCACCACGCCGTACCCCCCCCACATCCCCAGAAAGCCCGGAACGCCCTCCAGTCCCTGCAACACGCTGTAAAAACCCGCCTCTCGCCGCGCGAGCCGTTCACCCACAAAGCGCATGGGCAACCCCATCAGGTCCGCCACACGACCGAGCTTCAGAACCACCTTGTCGCGGCAACCCTGCCGCCCCCCCGAGGATGTTGGACCGCCGAGGCACTCATAGAGGGCCGTCGCGGCAAAGAAGTCGTGCTTGAAACGCTCTACAAGCCGATACCGCCGCGACCCAAGTCGGATTTCCTCCGGTACATCCGAATTACCTAACGCTTTGAGCCACGGATAGTTACGATTCCGCGCCATCCTGCTGCCGACCCCGTGCGACCCCTGGTCAATCACCGTTGAGCAATACCCTACGCGAATCCGCGCCGAATTGCCAAACGTTTTCGCGACCTTCGCAATCGTGGAGACTACAATCGGATACGTCGGGAATGAAGCGAGCAAATGCCGGTCCGAATACGTAGGAACATCGGCACAGTCCGGTTGGCGGACTGAACGGAACATGAAAACCTGAGATTTGCGTCGCGTGCTCGCGTAGACCGACTCGATGCGGCACGACGCATTGAGAGGATGTGGATCATGGTCAGAAACAAGGCAGTCTCGTACGCCGTGATGGCGATGGTTGACATCGCTGAACGCGGTGGTAGCGGCGAGAAAACGGTTGAGGTGCAGGCGGCTGATCTGGCAAACCGTCTTGGATTTCCGACGGCCTACACGGCGAAGGTTCTGAGCTCCCTCGCTCGCGCGTCGCTGCTTCGGTCCGACCGCGGCCCGCGCGGCGGATTCCAGCTTGCGCGCAGCCCGCAGGAGATCACCCTGTTCGATATCCTGCAGGCAGTCGGAGCATGGAATGCCGGCGACATTGCGTTGGCCCCGTCGGCTCCGCCGAAACTGCGGCGCAACCTGAACGAAGCGCTGACGAAGGCAATGTCCCACGCACGCGAGGTGCTCGAGGAAGTCCGCCTCGCCGACCTGCTTGAGACGCCTGCGCACACCCCCGAGCCGGTAGGTGTCTGAGCCGCGACACCGGCGAGGAATTCCGCTTTACTGGCCTCGCAATTGACAAACGCCGACGCCGCGCCGACAGTACGCGCATGGCCGCGGAACTCCCGTATCCGCTACCTCCCGGGGCGTCGCTCGGGCAACGCCTCCGCTTCCATCGGCACCGCCTGGGCCTCAGGCAGGCGGAACTCGCCGGCCGCGCCCGGATCAACCAAGGATACCTCAGCGAGATCGAGCGCGATCGGCGACGTCCCTCGCCTGCGACGCTCCGCTCGCTGGCCGGCGCCCTCGACGTTCCCGTAGCCGTGCTCGTCGGCGACGGGCGGGAGCATGACGCGCCCCAGCCGCTCGAGACCCGCGACGTCCCGCTGTACGGCGCGATTCCCGCAGGTCCGCCTTCTTCGGCCACACAGGAACAGCCCGACGTCTTCCCCGTTTTGCGCCACCTCTGGACGCACGATCGATACTGGCTGCGCCTCTCGTACGACTCCATGGAGCCGACTCTGAAACCCGGCGACATCGTGCTTGTCCATTACCGCCCCGACGTCAACCCGGAACATGTGCAGGGGCGAATCTGCGCGTGTCTCGTCGACGGCCAACCGACGCTCAAGCGTGTCGTTGTGGAGCAGGTTGGGGAACGACGACGCGTCATTCTCCGCGGCGATAATCCGCAGATCGAACCGATCATCGTCGACGAGACGACGGGTTTTTCGATTCAAGGCGTCGTCCTCGCGCTGGTCAGCCGCGACCTGTGACGATCTCACACGCATAAAGGTTTGATTCAGAAGGTGTTACGCAGCCCCCGCTCGCGGCGGCGAGAGGTATGCCGGCCGCTAGCTTGCGCGCTGGAAAACAGGCGTATCGGACTTGCAATTGCCCCCCACCCGCGGTATGCTATGAGTCGTAAGATACAGGGCCGGCTGGGAAGCCACTGGCGCCCTGCGGGAGCGAGAAGAAAAGGCCCACGTCTGCGGGTCTTTCAGCCTGGGTAGCGGAAGAGAGCGGAAGGGCAGTTGCGCCGGCGAATGGTAGCGCTGCGGCGTTGTCGTCGCGCCGGGGCGGGAGCCTTGGGCGTGTGCGGGGGTGGACGGCGAAGTTGGAATGTGCAAACGGGCGTGTGGAGGCGAACCCCGCTTCACACCCGGGCAAAATGTAGCGCAAGTACGGTCGCTTCATCGTCGAGGCGGCGATCGGAGGCAGGGCTAGTAGAAAGGAGG
>CAZMVY010000010.1:0-41265 GCA_964569765.1 uncultured Planctomycetales bacterium | reverse complement strand
GGCGGCGAAGGTCAGGACGATCGTCGGTTTCGTGCTCCGCTGGAACCCGCTGCTGATGATGATCCGCAAGAACATCGCGGACGGAAACCTCGGCCGGTTGATCTATGCGGAGACGGATTACCTGCACGGCCTCGTGGGCAAGCCCTACACGAAGCCCTGGCACACGACGCGCAAGACCGCCGGAACGAGCCTGCTCGTCGGCGGCTGCCACGCCGTCGATGCGATCCGCTTCCTGGTCGATCGCGAGGTCATCGAGGTCTCGTCCTATTCCACGACCCGCACGCGCGAACTGGAATACCCTGGCACGGAGATGGTGATGCTGAAGTTCGCCGACGGCACGATCGGCAAGGTGACCTCGTGCCTCGAGTGCAACATGCCGTACGTCTTCAACGTCGAGGTGTTCGGCACGAAGGGCAGCTTCCGCAACAACCAGGTCGCCGGCGACATGTTCAGGGGACAGACCGGTTTCGCGACGGTCCCGACAATCGCTCCCGACTCCGCCGACGTCTCCCATCACCCCTTTGACGGTGAGGTGGCGATGCTCATCGACGCCCTGAATTACAACCGCCGCCCGATGCCCGACCTCGAAGACGCCGCGCAGACGATGGAAGTCTGCTTCGCCGCCGGGATCTCGGCGAAGCGCGGCCGCCCGGTGAAGTTGCCGTTGCGGTAAAGCGCAATTCGGTAGGGTGCGCGCCCGCGCACCAATCCTCGGCGAATGAAGATTGGCACGCAGTGGCGTGCCCTACGCCTACGCCGACGGGTTCAATCCCCGTGCGCGATCAGGCGCCACGTGTCGCGGGCGATCATCAGTTCTTCGTTCGTGGGGATCACCCAGATCTGGACCTTGCTCGTGTCCTTGGAGATGAGCAGGGGGCCGTTGGGCTTCTGCTCGTTGCGGTCGAGGTCCAGCTCGATGCCGATCGGCCCGAGGCCGTCGAGGATCTTCTCGCGCATGAAGGCCGCGTACTGGCCGATGCCGGCTGTGAAGACGATGGCGTCGCAGTGGCCCAGCTCGAAGAAAAACGCGCCGAGATACTTCCGGGCGCGATGAGCGAAGACGTCAATCGCCAGGGCGGCGCGCGGGTTGCCTTCCTGGGCCGCCCGGTAGACATCGCGCAGGTCGCGTGAAACGCCGCTGATTCCGAGCAGGCCGCCCTGGTTCTGCACCGCCTTCTGGATCGAGGCGACGTCCATGCCCAGCGACATCATGTGGAAGATGATCGCCGGGTCGAAATCGCCGCTCCGCGTGCCCATCACGAGTCCTTCGAGCGGCGTGAGGCCCATGCTCTGATCAATGGCCTTTCCGGCCTTGATGCTCGTGCAACTGCATCCGTTGCCCAGGTGCATCGTAACGAGGTTCGGGTAGGGCTTGCCGAGGAGTTCGGCCGCCTTGAGTGCGACGTACCGGTGGCTCGTCCCGTGGAAACCGTAGCGACGGATCCGCTTCTCCTTGTACCACTCGTACGGAAGCGCATATACGTAGGCGGCGGGGGGCATCGTCTGAAAAAACGCCGTGTCGAAGACCGCCACGTGCGGGCGGCCGGGAATGGCGCGCATGGCGGCGCGGATGCCGGCGAGGTTGGCCGGGTTGTGAAGCGGCGCCAGTTGGCAGCAGTCCTCGATCGCATCGAGAACCCGGTCGTCGATGATGGCGGAATCGTAGAACTCCTCGCCGCCGTGGACCACGCGGTGGCCGACCCCCTCGATTTCCTCCACGTTGCGCAGGGGCGGCTCCCCGGCGCCGGCATCCGTCAGCAGCCGCAGAAGACACCGCACGCCGGCCTCGTAATCGCTGATCCTCTCGGCGAATTCCGTCTTCACGCCGGCCGACTCGTGCGAAATGTTCGAGACCGGCTCGCCGATCCGTTCGATCGTCCCGCAGGCAAGCTCGCGGGAGTCCCGCATGTCAAACAAACGATACTTGAGTGACGAACTCCCGCAGTTGACGACCAGAATCTTCACGCCGTACCTCGCAGTTCGCCCGCCGGCCCCCGCCACGCCGAGCGGCTTGACGAACCAGACCCGATCTCTGACGCCTGGAGCGCGGCCCGCCGATGGGGCCGCAGGAACCACTCCGCTCCGGTCCGTCGGGAACGGACCGCACCCCGTACTATTCATACACGAGAGAGCGGCTTACGCCAAGAGGGGTCCGAGGACGCGTTGCTGCGTCTTCCAAACGAGAAGCAGCCCCGGGGACGTTTCAGCCGACTCGTCCCGGGGACTGCCTCTGCTTCATTCCAACGTGTGCCGGCCGTGCGGTGGATCAGATGCGGAGTCGCCGCGACCGCAGGCCGAACAACAACCCGCCGAAAAGCAACAGCAGGGTAACAGGCTCCGGTACGCTTGGGCCCGCGCCGCCTCCCCCACCGCCACCGGGGGCCGGCGGGGCCAGAACAGTCACGACCACCGGCGCCACGCTGGCATCGTTGAGCCCCGACACACCGTGCTGCACGAAGCCTTCCGACGGATCGCCCGGCGTTGTGCCGATGCCGATGGCCGGAGCGCCTGCGGCCTTGGCCGTGAACGTAGCCGTTGCCAGGAGCACATCGTCGGCCGGACCGACCGCCGGGAACGCGTACCCGGCTACCGACGCGAGCGACGAACCGGGCGCAACCAGCGGCTTGAACGGCGCAGCTACCGCGACGCCGTCCAGCGTGAGCAACGACTCGTTGAAAACCAGATGGAAACCGAACGCGACGAGCGGCTCGGTAAGGTCCGCCGTGATCTGCACGTCAAACGTCTGGCCCAGCGTTACCTGTGAGACCAATGGAGTGACATCGACGGTAATCATCCCGGCCGAAGCCGTACCCGCCCCGGCGGCCGCCACGAGGATTGCGGCCACAAAACCCCGTGCGCCTACGCGCGCAAACACATTGCGTGACATCGTCTCTCTCCCTTGTCCATGTCTGTCGGCCTCTACAAGCCGCGCCGACCCGTCAGCCGTTCGTCCCTGTAGCCAGACTCTCCAGAATCTGGAAGTCCGCCAGCCCGATCACGCCGTCGCCATTCAGATCGGCGTCGGGATTGAATCGCGCCTCGCCTGCATGACTGAGCCAGGCGGCGCTCATGACGTCGAAATCCGCCCCGTTGATAATGCCGTCGCCGTTGAGATCGCCCCGGATGGGCACACCCGCCTCCTGTTCGCCGCCCTGGTCGGACGGTGTCGAGGAGCCGGTTTCCGCCGGGGCGGGTTCGGTCGGCGGCGACGCATCGCTTACGGCCTGAACCGTCTCACCGGGTCCCGGGCAACCGACACCCAGAACCAGCGGAGCAAAACCAACCAGTATAGCCAGACAGAGAAATCGCAGGACAGACGCACGAACTGTAGACATTGTTCTCTCTCCTCAATCCCAGCACCTTTATACGCGAAGCTGCGGGACGTGTCAATAGGAAAAACCGGCGCAGGCAAAAAGTTTTTCGCTCTGCTTTGGCGAGGCGCTCTCCACCCACACTTGCCCGTTCGCCATCACGGCACGGAGGTTTCCAGCGGAGGGGTCTGCGAGCAAGTCGCTCCAGGAGCGGAGGTTACCGCTTTTCGGCCCGGGTGCCTCTCAGGCGCTGACATCGAGGGCGGCCGAACCGGCTCCACCGGCCGGGGTCGCGTAGGCGTTCTGCGCAAGGCCGGTCTGGATCGCGCCGACCGACACGGAACTGGCGCTGAAGTCGCTCTGCGACATGGAAACGGACATGGATTGGTACATGATCGTGCTGCTTTGCTGCTGGCCCAGCCCCGCCGCCAACAGGAGCAGGGCCGCCATGGTTTTCTTGTCTTTTTCGTCGGTGTCATCGCCGCTGAGGAGCTTCATCGCCAGTAGCAGGAGCAGTGCGTTCACCATGTCGCTGTTGCTCAAGGCGTTTGTAACCTGAACCAGCGATTCCATTTGCGCGGACATGGTCTGCGATGAAGACGAAATTGCAGTTGCCTGCACTCCCGTCGAAACCGTCTCGGCCGAGGAGCTTCCTTGGACCGCGCCGGGCAGTTGGGCCCCGCTTGCGAGAGGCGATGCGACATTGACCCCATTCAGAACGCCTGGGTTGTACGCCGCCAAGCCACCAAGTGAGCCAATCGTTGACACAGAACGCTCCTTTCCACAGGGGTGCGGATACCGCCGAGGGCACATCCCCGCTCGCCGTGCATCCTTGAGCATCCGCGATGCCGTCGTCATTGCCGGCGCGATACTTCTTCACGTAACTCTCACGGCCGGCATGTGTTACGCCAATCCGTTCCGGAAGTGCCGGAGGTGTCGAGTGTAGCGACCCGTTGTCCGACAAGCGGCGCGACGCACCCAGGCATCGCTAACCTTCTGTCTTGATAGGAGTTGCACGGCTGACTCGCGGCATCGGTTCGCTTCGACGGTGCCACGTGCAGCGACTTCCGAGGGCGACGATTACTACAACCGCGCGGCAGGCACGGTTGGCAGGCGGAGCGATTCGATCGAACGGTCGGCGCACGAGAAGGCCGCCGAAGAGCGATCTCCCGCGGCCTCTGAGCAATCAGCGAAGCCCTGCGGCGTTGGCAGGGCTGCAGCTACGGGGTCAGCCGAACCGCCGTCGCGACCGCCAGAGCAACGGTGCGCCGCCGATCAGAGACAGCAATGTCGCCGGTTCCGGGACGGGGGGCACGGGGCGAGGTTCAGGCTCACGGATGGTCACGGAAGTCGGCGTCACGGTCGGCGTGACGTAACCGCAACCGCTTCGCTCAAATCCCTCGGTAGGATCCCCGGTCGTCACCTCGATGCTGATGCCGGCCAGGCCCGGCGTGAGCGCGGTGAATCTGGCGGTGGCCAGAAGCACATCGTCTCCGATCGCCGGGTCGGGATAGGCCAGGGCCGCCACACCGTCCGGACGGCTCGCGTTGAGCGATTGAAACTGGGGCGCGGCCCAGACGCCCTGAAGGCTCAACTGCGACGGATCGTACGACATGTGAAAACCGTAGGACACGATTTTCGTCGAGATATCGCCGTAAATCGCCACATCGAAGGTCTCTTCGGGTGCCAGCTCGGACAGGGTCGGTTTCAGCGTGATCGATACCTGCCCGGGTGGGGCCCAGCAGGGGTCGGTACCCCAGTCCGTCGGCGTGTACGGGTCGACGGCCACCGTCCCCGTGCCGATCGTCGATGCGAACAGGATCGTGCCGACAACGACGGCGGCGCCGCCCCAGAAGCACGGATCGCAGAGCCAGCCGAAGGCGCTCGCCTGCACCGGGCTGCCCGACGTCACGGTGATCACTACCGCCAGTACAACAATAAGGGTAAAGGCGTGACTGTGCGTATGGTCTGACACGGTCTCTCTCCCTCGCTCTCTGTGAGGCGCGGCCTCCCGCCGCCGCGCCGGAAAGGGTTTCCCAATCCTGCCGCTCGCTACTGAGCGGCCAGAAGATCCGTCTCGATCCGCAGGTCGGCCAGCCCGATCGTTCCGTCCCCGTTCAGATCCATGCTCGGATTGAACTGCGGATCGCCTTGCGTCGTGTTGAACGCGTCCCGGATGGCGTTCAGATCCGCCTCCGTGATCGCGCCGTCGCCGTCGACGTCGCCCCGGACGGGCACGGACAGATCATCGCCGGTCGGCGAGCTCAGGCCGGTGCAACCGGTACCGAGACCCGCAAAGCCCCATCCAGCCAGAGCAATCAGGAATACACCGACCCATCGGAAACGACTGTGCTGTTGGTTCATTCGCTCTCTCCCGTATGGTTCTACCCCCCTCGTTCCGGAGAATCAACTCGTCACGGGCATTTTTCGTTTATTGTGACGTTCGCGCGCCGGCCGGTTGCTGTTGCCAAAGCACGCTGCCGCCCTGATGATGTCCGGCGGAGGCCTGCCCGGATGAGCCAGGAAGCCGGTACACATACGTGCAAGGGTCGTCTCGAGGTGATCTGCGGCTGCATGTTCAGCGGTAAGTCCGATATTCTCATCAAGCGCATGGAAAACGCACGGCGACGGAATTCCCGCGTCGTGGTTTTCAAGCACGCTTCCGACACGCGGTACGACTCCTCCAGCATCGTCACGCATGACGGCCAACGGCTGGCCGCAACGCCGATCCGCAGGGCGGAGGATCTGCTGCGGGCATCCTGCGACGCGGATGTGGTGGGCATCGACGAGGCACAGTTCTTCGATGCCGAACTGCCGGCTGTCTGCCGGCGCCTGGTCGACGCCGGCAAGACGGTAATCGCGGCGGGCCTGGATCGCGATTCGTGGGGACTGCCGTTCGGCCCGATGCCCGGGATGATTCACTTGGCGGACCGCGTGACGCGAACCACGGCCCGATGCGCGGTCTGCGGCGAAGCCGCCGAGTACACGCAGCGGACAGCGCCGATCGGGGCGAGCATGATCGGCGGCGAAGAGGCGTATGAGCCCCGATGTGGCCGGTGTTTCAGTCCGCCGCCGGCGAGATTGCGGCGGTAACGCACGCACGCCGGGCCGGAGGAGACGCCCGGTCGTCACTTGACCGCGCCGCGGGCATGGACGATAACACTAAACCGTTCAGAGCCGATTGGCGGCTCGCTCGCGGGCGGCTGATTTCTGTGCGGAGAAGCTCCAGTGGATACAAGGCGAAACATTGTCGTTTCGGCAGTCGGGTGTCTGGCGTTTCTGCTCGGCGTGGCGGCGGCAGGCTCGGCGGCCGACCTGCCCAGGACCGGCCGAATCCGGTTCGAGATCCGGCAGATCGCCGACGACTACAACGAGGGCTGCGCGGTTGCCGACGTGAATCGGGACGGCAAGCCCGACATCATCGCCGGGCCCGACTGGTATGAAGGGCCGACGTGGAAGCGGCACCCACTGCGTTTCGTCGGCAGCGGCAACGACGAGTTCCGACAGAACAACGGCGACCACGCGATCGATCTGAACGGAGACGGATGGGTGGATGTGATCTCCGCGTCGTGGTTCTCCGACCGGATCTACTGGTATGAGAACCCCGGCAAAGAGGGGTTGGCCACCGACGAGCCCTGGACGCCGCACCTGATCCTCGATGGGCGTCCTTGCTGCGAAGGAACGATCATGGCGGACATGGACGGCGACGGCGTCGCCGATCTGGTGCCGAACAGTTGGGATGAGGGTCAGCCGGCGATCGTGATCAGGATTCTTCCGGGCAAGGCCGGCAAAGCGCCCGTGTTCAAGGTGCACAACCTCGGCGGCAAGGGCTACGGGCACGGCATCGGCGCAGGCGACATCAACGGCGACGGAAAGATGGACGTGCTTACCCCGAAGGGCTGGTACGAGCAACCGGCGACGGAACCGTTTGAGAAACCGTGGCCGTTCCATCCGGATTTCGAGGCGCCGCACAGCAGCCTGCCGAATCTGGTCGTGGACGTTAACGGCGACGGCAAAAACGACCTGATCATTGGGCACGCGCACGATTACGGTCTGGCGTGGTGCGAGCAGGGCGAGCCGAAGGACGGCAAAACGACATGGACGCGGCATGAGATCGACAAGAGCTTCTCGCAGGTCCACTGCCTGGCGTGGGCCGACCTTGACGGGGACGGTCGGCCCGAGCTGATCACGGGCAAACGATGGCGCGGCCACAAGGACGGCGACCCCGGCTCGCATGACCCCGTGTGCCTCTTCCGGTTTGTGTGGGACCCCGCGAGTCGGAAGTTCGAGAAGGATGTCATCAGTTTCGACCGGGGCGTCGGGACGGGGATGCAGATCCGCGTGGCCGACCTCGACGGCGACGGCAAGCCTGATATCGCCGTGGCCGGCAAGACGGGGACGTACGTACTGCTCAATCGCGGGCCGGTCCGGTAGAAAAAAGCCATCGTCGGCGTTTCCGCGCTGCACCGACTCCGTCGGGTGCGCCGAAACGCAAGACCGTCGCGCAACGGCCGGCGAGCGGCCCGCTTATTGAGCCAACGCCCCGGTCTGCGGATCCCATCGCAGCCACGGGAGGAAGTCCACGGCGTGTTCGGGGCCGTTGCCCCGATCGGCCGTCAGGTCGGCCACGACGTCGTAGATGATGGTCCGTGTCGAGTCCAGCGTGCCCGTCACCGTGCCGCAGGCGCTGAGGCCGAACAACGAGATGCTCGCGCTCGCTTCGATGCGGCCGTCGGGTGCCACGCCGGCGCTGCCCACGTTGAACAGCGTGCGCGGCAACAGGGGTGGTAGAGGCTCGCCGCGCAGGGTCTCGGCGATGTCAACCTGGTAGATGCGGCCGGATTCGTCGATGTGGACGGCGCCGTAGCCCGCTGCATGGACCCATACCCCGGCGAGATCGGCGATCGTCGCCCCTTGTGCCGGCTGCAGCACCCGTCCGGCCGTCCCCACATCGTTGACGGTCGGCGTCCGGCCGCCGTTGATGTCGGGAGGAATCGGCCGCCCATCGGCCGCCAACCCGATGCCGGCATGCACGCCCAGGAACGACTCACCCAGGGGCGGGGCGGACTCGGGAGCACCGACGAGGTGATCGAGCACGCTGTACAGATCGGCGCAGCCGGCGAGCGCTGCGATCATCAGGAGCGGTGCCAAACGTGCAAGGCGGATGTTCGCGTACATGGTTGCTTTCCTTTGGGCCGGCGAACATCCGTATTGTAGCCGTGCCGTGCGGCGAACCTCAAGAACGAGGCCGCTCGTCCGGGCCGCCGACCGTCCGCCCGGGTGCCGGGCGGCCCGTTACCGGACACGGCAGCGCCCGCGCAGCCTTCGGCGCGCAGGCGTCCCGTGCGCATCGTCCGGCGCAACCAGTCCCGGCGGTCTTTGCCGTTCCGCCGGGATCAGCGTCCCTTCTTCCGCTTCCTGCGTTTTTCCTTTCGGTCGATCCGGCGGCGGTCGGCCATGCTGGGGCCCCGGAGCTTCGGCAGCTTGCCGCCCATCATCGAGATCTGCGCGAACTTCGTGCCGGCGCGCATCCGCTCCATCATGGACATGCCCGCCATCATTTTCATCATGTCGCGAGCCTGGAAGAAGCTCTTGATGAGGCCGGAGACGTCCTCGGGCTGGGTGCCGCTGCCCCGGGCGATGCGCCGACGGCGCGAGGCCTCGATGATTTCCGGGCGGCGGCGCTCCTTCGGCGTCATGGAGAGGATAATCGCCTCCATGCGGGTGATCTCGCTCTCGTCCACCTCGATATTCTTCAGCTCACTGCCGACGCCGGGGATCATCTTGAGGATCGACTTCATCGACCCCATGGACTGCATCTTTTTCATCTGGCCGAGGAAGTCCTCGAGCGTCAGCCCCGTCTTCATCTTCTCCTGAAGCTTGGCGGCCTCCTGGGCGTCGAACTGCTGCTGGGCCTTCTCGACGAGCGTGACGACGTCGCCCATGCCGAGGATACGGCCGGCGATGCGGTCCGCGTGAAACTCCTCGAGGCCGTCCATCTTCTCGCTGACGCCGATGAACTTGATCGGCTTGCCGCTGACCTTCCGCACGGACAGCGCCGCACCGCCGCGGGTGTCGGAGTCGAACTTGGTCAGGATCACCGCGTCGAGTTCCAGCCGCTCGTTGAAGGCCTTGGCGGTGTTCACGGCGTCCTGGCCGGTCATCGCGTCGAGGACGAGGTAAATCTGATGCGGCTGCGTGGTCTGTGCGATCTGCGCGACCTCCTGCATCATCTCCTCGTCGATCGCCAGACGCCCGGCCGTATCGAGGATGACCACATCACGGTCCGTCTTGCGGGCGTGCAGGATGCCGTTGCGGCAGACCTTCACCGCGTTCTGGTGATCGCGCTCCGTGTAAACCGGCGCGCCGATCTGCCCGCCGATCACCTCGAGCTGGTCGATGGCCGCGGGCCGCTTGAGGTCCGCGGCGACGAGAAGGGGGCGCTTGCCGCTCTTCATCGCGTAGACGGCGAGCTTTCCGCAGGTGGTCGTCTTGCCGGAGCCCTGGAGGCCGGCCATCAGGATGATCGTCGGCGGCGGCGTGACGTAGGGGATCCGCGGGTCGACCGGCCCGAGGAGCCGCACCAGCTCGTCGTGGACGATCTTGACCATGAGCTGGTCGGGGTGCAGGGTCTTGATGACCTCCGCGCCGATGGCCTTCCGCGTCACCTCGTCGCAGAAGTCCTTGACGACCTGGACATGGACGTCGGCCTCGAGCAGCGCGGTGCGCACGTCCCGCATCACCTCGCGGACGTTCTCCTCCGAGATCCGGCCCCGCCCGCGGAGCTTGCGGAATACATCGCTGAACCGGTCCTGCAAGGCATCAAACATCGAAACCGCCTCTGTCGAATCACGCCCGAAAGACGATCGTACGGCGACCGCGTGCGGTTTTCAACGGCCCGTTGACAGCCCCCGGCGACGCCGCTACGCTCTCGTGCCGGCTACCTTGTATCGAGGGCACAGACGGAGGTCACAGACATGGCAGACCTGGAAGGCATGGCCGTAGCGCTGATCCGCGGCAAACGGGACGAAGTCGTCAGCAAGGTCCAGGAGGCGATCGCCGAGGGAGTGGCCCCGGCGACGATCCTGAACGAAGGGCTGATCGCCGGAATGTCCGTCGTGGGTGAGCGGTTTCGCCGCAACATCGTCTTTGTGCCGGAGGTTCTCATTGCGGCCCGCGCCATGAACGCCGGGATGGCGATTCTCGAGCCGCTGCTGGCGAGGACGGGGGTCAAGCCCCTCGCGACGGTAGTGCTCGGGACCGTGAAAGGTGACCTCCACGACATCGGAAAGAACCTCGTGGGGATGATGCTCAAGGGCGGCGGCTTCGAAGTGGTCGATCTCGGGACGGACGTGACCGCCGAGAAGTTCGTGGCGACCGCCAAAGATCGCAATGCCAGGATCGTCGGGCTCAGCGCGCTGTTGACGACGACCATGCCGTACATGGCCAAAGTCGTCGAGGCGATCAATGCCGCGGGTCTCAAGGGCGTCAAGACGATGGTGGGCGGCGCCCCGGTGACCCAGAAGTTCACCGAGGAGATTCACGCGGACGGCTACGCCCCGGATGCCGCCAGCGCGGTCGATCTCGCGCGGGAGCTGTGCGGAGCCGGCGCGCGGTGACGGCCCGCGTTCGGAATGACAGGAAATGCCCCGCCACGGCGGGGCTTTTTTTCGGCACGAGGCGGCCCCGGCCGGCGCAGGCCTCACCGGACGGACTGACACGTCGATCCAGGCCCGATATACTGGAGCGGCATGGCCGACGAAGCGGAAGAATACATCCTCAGCGACGACCTCGCGGAGATTCCGCCTCCGATTGACAGCGACGAGGCCGAGCGCGTCCGACTCAAGATCCGGCGGCGACTGATCGGCCGCCGGCTCGACAAGTACCTGCATGGGCGGTTCCCGCGAATGTCACGGACGCTGAGCCAGCGTCTCATCAAGCACGGGGCCATTACCGTCAACGGGCAGCCGACCAAGCCCAGCTACGAACCGGACGGCGGCGACATCGTCGAGGTGCTCGTGCCGCCGCCGGAGCCGACGGACATCATCCCGGAGCCGATGCCGCTCGATATCCTCTACGAGGACGATCATATCCTGGCGATCAACAAGCCGACGGGGATCATCTGCCACCCGGCGCGGTCAACGCAGACGGGCACGCTGGCCAACGGCCTGGCGCACTACGCCGAGTCGCTCAGCCACGGGGACGATCCGTTCCGGCCGGGGATCGTGCATCGGCTGGACAAGAACACGACCGGGGTGATGCTCGTCGCGAAGACCGACGAGGCGCACTGGCGTCTGTCGCTTCAGTTCGAGCGGAGGCTGATCCACAAGACGTATCTCGGCGTGGTGGAGGGCGAGCCGGAGCTGGATGCGGACGTGATCAACGCCCCGCTGGCCGCCCATGAGCGGATCAAGGACAAGTACATCGTGCCGGGTCTGCGGCGGCGCCCCGAGCTGTTCAAGGAGGCCGTTACCGAGTACGAGGTGGCCGAGCGGTTCCGCGGCTTCGCGCTGATGCATCTGCATCCGAAGACCGGCCGGACCCACCAGCTCCGCGTGCACATGTCCTACATCGGACATCCCATGCTCGGCGACACGTTCTACGGCGGGCACCTGTTCAGCGAACGGGACCTGACGGGGGCGGGCAGCGACGAACCCATCATTGCCTACCAGGCGCTGCACGCCTACCGCATCCGGTTCCGGCACCCGATCTCGGAAGAGATGATGGAAATCGAGGCCCCGCCGAACGCGAGGCTTCAGCACATCATCGACGTGCTGCGCAAATATCGGAGCAAGTGAGGCCGCGGTGCGTCGCGCGGCGGAATGGGCATCTGCCCATGGCTACGGAACGGCGAACATCGGATGCGATCGTGATCGGCGGCGGGATCATCGGGCTGGCGGTCGCCGGGCGGCTGGCCCGCGCGGGCCTGTCCGTGGCGGTTCTCGAAAAGGATCGCCTCGGGCGCCAGGCATCCTGGGCGGCCGCCGGGGTGCTTGCGGCGGGGAGTTGGCAGCGGCGCGATCCGCTGGTCGAGTTTCAGCGCAAGAGCCTGCGGATGTACCCGCTCTTCTGCGCGGAACTGGCCGAGGTGTCGGGAATCGATCCGGAATATGTCAACT
The DNA here is from genome assembly GCA_964569765.1 of uncultured Planctomycetales bacterium. GTDB lineage: Bacteria > Planctomycetota > Phycisphaerae > UBA1845 > PWPN01 > CAZMVY01. Next base: position 28,835 of record CAZMVY010000010.1, on the reverse strand, counting down.
GCGGCAGCGTGGAACTGCTCTTCGACGAACAGAAGTTCCGCATGGCACAGGCGGAGGTCGATGCGGCACAGGCCTTCCTCGACGCGAAAGGCGAACCGGTTCTGCGCCTGCTTTCGCCTCGCGAGGTCGCGGAAATCGAACCCGGGCTTACCGGCGAAATCCTGGGCGCGAAGTACTGCACGTTCAACAGTCAGGTCCGCAACCCGCGGCTTCTCCGGGCACTGGCGGCGGCCGCGGAAAAGACCGGGGCGCGTCTCATGGAAGGATGCCCGGCCACGGCATTGCGGCGCACGGGCGATCGCGTGATCGGCGCCGCCGGCACGGACGGGGACTGGGATGCGCCGTACACCATACTCTGCGCTGGAGCCTGGTCGTCTCTGCTCGACGAATCGCTCGGGAAACGCATACGCGTGTATCCCGTACGCGGGCAGATTGCGCTATTCCAGGCGGTTCCCGGATTGCTGCGGCATATCGTGAAGCACAGGAAGTCCTACCTCGTTCCGCGGCGCGACGGACTTGTGATAGCGGGCTCGACGGAGGAGCACGATTCCGGTTTCGAACCCGCCGTCACCGCCGAAGGCCTCGGACGCATCTTCGCAATGGCACAGCGGATGGCGCCCGCGCTGGCCGGCGCGCGTTTCGTACAGGGCTGGGCCGGGTTGCGTCCGGCTACACCGGACCGTCGTCCCTGCATCGGCACTCTGCCCGGTTTTGAAGGGCTCCTCGTGGCAACGGGCCACTTTCGCACGGGTCTCGGTCTGGCTCCACTCACGGCGGAGGTCATTGCCGACCTGGTCCTGCGGGGCCGCACCGATCACGAAGTTGCAACCTTCCGTGCGGATCGCATGCCGGCGGATGCGGAAACCCAATAAACGTCAGCGGCGACGGGCGCGCACAACGGGGCCCGCACGAAGGGGCGATCTGATCCCGGCGCCAGTCGTGCCGACAAGTACAGAAACGCTCGTCAGTCATCCGGCTGCGCAAAAGCTTGCAAACAAGCGCATTTACTACTATGATACTGCCACTGGGCAGTGGCACCTGGGACATGCGTGTTTGGCGCAGTCGGCGCCCGCGGGGGCGACAGTGAAAGGCGCAGGTGCGGGCCTCGGGTTCCTCGTGCGATTGAGGAAAATACCCCATAGCCAACAGAAAGGTGTCGCCGAATTGCTTTCATAAAAGACTGTCTCACCAAAGGCGGCGACAGTGAGATGGAGTACGCGGACAGACGAAGGAGTACACTATCCATGCCAAAGGACGGAAAACAGTCGATTTCCAGTTTATCTATCGATGAACTACGGAGACTGATTGCGCAACGTGAACGGGTTCTGCAACGGTTGCAGACACGGGAACAGTCGCTCGCAAGGGAGCTGGCGGCTGTCCGCCATCAGATCGCCGCAATCGCCGGGCGAAAGGCGGGCGTGTCGGTAAGCTTCCCGCCGGCGGGCGAGCGTCCGAAGCGGCGGGGGCGACGGGGCCGGGGGGTTGGCGGACAGACGGTGGCCGATGCCCTGGTGGAAATCGTCCGGCGCAACGGACAGCCGATGCGCGTCGGCGAGATGGCGGAGGCGTTCCGGAAGCTGGACCATCCGACCCGCAGCAAGAACCTGAAGAAGCTGATCGCGGTGACCATCAAAGGCTCCAATCGGTTCAGACGCGTCGCCCGCGGGTTGTATACCGTCAAGTGATCTGCGGAGGTCCGGGCGTCCTGCTTGCGTTGCGGCGGGCAGGACGCGCACGGCCCGGTTTCGGCCCTTGCACAGGACGGATTCTCTGAATGCGGCCTGGGTTGGCTGGGGACCGGTTCCACCGGAGCGGTTTCCTGCTGCGCGGGATCTTGATGCCCGGTGACAAGTCGCACGCCGCGCGGTAAAAGCGCCCTGAACAATCGAGAGCCATTTCCATCACGGGAGGAAAGTCATGCGAACGCTTTCCCTGGTCGCCTGGGTCTGCGCGGCCATCGTCGCCGCGCTGGGCTGCGCCGGGCCGGGCGAGGAGCTGAATGCGCTGGAATTTGCCGCCCCTTCGAGCCGATACCGGCCGGCGCCGTTCTGGTCATGGAACGACAGGCTTGCGGAGGATGAGCTGCGCCGGCAGGTCCGACAGTTCAAGGCCGCCGGCTACGGCGGGTTCTTCATGCATTCGCGGGTCGGCCTCGAGACGGAGTACCTCTCCGACGAGTGGTTTCGCAAGATCGATGTTTGTGTCGCCGAGGCCCGCGGCGCGGGTCTGCACGCATGGCTCTATGACGAAGACAAATGGCCCAGCGGGTTTGCCGGCGGCTGGGTGAACCGCCGGTATCCTGAGACTCGCGGCGTATCGCTGGTGGCGGAGGAGATCACGCCCGATGCTGTCGGTCAGGCCCTCACGGACCCCGGTACGCTCGGGGTGTTTGCCTTCCGAAAGGATGATCGCAGCGCGGCCGTTCATGCGCGCCGTCTCGCGACGGGCGAGGGCTTGCAGAGAGGCGAGTCTTCCTTTCGCTTTCGCATGGCGGCCTATCGCAACGACAACCGGTATAACGGCGAGACGTACATCGACGTGTTGAATCCCGACGCGGTGGGCAGGTTCCTGCTCGTTACGCTGGAAGGCTACAACCAGCGATTCCGCGGCGACTACGGCCGAACGATACCGGGCATCTTCACGGATGAGCCGAACTTCCGCTCGAACCTCCCGGGCCGCACATTTCCCTGGACGCCGCGGATGTCGGAGCTGTTCCGTAACCGCTACGGCTACGATCTGATCGACAGGCTGCCGGCCCTGGTATCGAGGACGCCCGGCTTTGAGAAGGTGCGGCACGACTTCTGGCGGCTGGCGACGGAGCAGTTCGCCGAGGCCTTCGGCCGGCAGTATGGCGAGCTTTGCGCGAAGCTCGGGTTGCGCCTGACCGGACATTGGCTGGGCGAAGACACCCTCCGTTCCCAGGTTGCACAGATCGGCGCGGCGATGCCGCACTACGAATACGAGCAGATGCCGGGCATCGACCACCTCTGCCGCAACATCGACAATCCGCTGACGCTCAAGCAGTGCGCCAGCGTCGCGCACCAGTTCGGGCGCGACGCGGTTCTCTGCGAGATCTTCGGCGTGTCCGGGCAGGATCTGCGGTTCGAGGATGCCAAGTGGATCGGCGACTTCCATACGGCGCTCGGCGTGAACTACTTTTGCCCGCACCTTTCGCTGTACAGCTTCACGGGCGACCGGAAGCGCGACTACCCGCCGACGTTCAGCGACCACCAGCCCTACTGGGGCCGCATGAGCATTGTGAACGACTACTTCGCGCGGACGGGCTACCTGACGCGCCTCGGGCGGTTCCAGACCCGTATCCTCGTCCTGCACCCGATCGCCAGCGCATGGTCCTACTTCTCCTCTGCGGATCCGTGCCCCGAGGTGGATCGCTTCCACGAAGAACTCGTCCGCGTGCAGAGCACTCTGCTGGCGCAACATCGCGACTTCGACTACGGAGACGAGATCATTCTCGCCCGCCACGGGCGCATTACGGAGCGGGAATTCCGCGTTGCATCGGACGGGCGCTACGACGTCGTCGTGGTGCCGCCCTCGTTCACGTGGGCGGACAAGACAGTTTCACTGCTCGAGGCGTTCGCAAAGGCCGGCGGCCGGGTACTCATCGTGGGCGCCGCGCCGCGGGCGGTCGACGGCCGCATCGAGCCCGAGCGGTGGGAGAAGGTTCTTGGGCTTCCGGGCGTCGTACGATGCGAGAACGATCCGGCGGATCTGGTCCGCGCCCTCGACGCCGCCGTCGGACGCGACGTGAGTATTGCGGACGCCGCGGGCCACGAGATCGAGTCGGTGCTCTACCATCATCGCAAGGCCGGAACGCAGGACATCTACTTCTTCTGCAATACCGATCCGCGGGCCGGTTGCGACGCGCGGATTGTGCTTCCGGCGACCGGCGTGCCTCTCCAGTGCGACCCGGCGACGGGCAGGATCTCGCCGATGGCCGCCAAGGCGACTGCCGGCGGGATCGTGCTCCGGCACCGTTTCGAACCGGTCGGGAGCCTTGCGATCGTGGTGGACCCGCGCAAGAACGCCGCCGCCGCACCGGCGACGTGGACCGAGCAGGCGCGCGAGCTCTTGCGGGGCGATTGGCTCTTCGCCCGGACCCACCCGAACACGCTTGTGCTCGACGTCTGCCATTACGCTCTGGACGGCGCGCCGCTCAGTCCGCCGACGCCCGTATGGAAGGTCCGCCGGGCCGCGTTTGATGCCGCCGGCCTCCGTCCATATGCCGGCATCCAGCCGTGGGTACTGGCGCAGCGGGGCATCCGGCCCGTCCGGCCCGTCAACGTGCGTATGCGATTCGAGTTCGAATCGGACATCGGCAGGCCCAACGCGTTTCTTGTCGTCGAGAAGGCTGCCTGCTTCGCCATCCGCCTCAACGGCCAGCCGGTGGCGACGGACACGAAGGAATGGCATTGGGACAGGCAGTTTACGAAGATGAACGTGGGCCGGTTCATCCGCAAGGGCATGAACGAACTCATCCTGACAACGCCGTATGCACCGGGCACGGAGATCGAGGACGTCTTCATCGTCGGCGACTTCGCCCTTCGCGAGATCAGCCCGTCGCGGTACGCGATTACACCGGAACCGCAGACGCTCGCAACGGGCGACTGGGTGCCCCAGGGCTATCCCTTCTACGCCGGCAACATGGTGTATCGAAAGCGTTTCCCCATTGCCCGCCTCGGCGGCGACCCCGCGAAGCGGCGGGTCGTGCTGCGACTGATCGAGCCGCTCGGTACGCTGTTCGAAGTGCGCATGAACGGGCGCAGCGCCGGTACCATTGCGTGGCCGCCTTACGAAATCCCCGTGACGGACCTGGTGCATGAGGGCATGAACGACGTGGAGATCGTCGTTTACGGGAGCCTGCGAAACAACTTCGGCCCGCTGCATAACACGTTGTACGAGATGCACGGGAACAACTGGTGGATCGGGCCGGGTGCGTTCACCGACGAACGGCATTGGACGGACGACTACCAACTCGCGCCGTACGGCCTGATCTACGGTGCGGAGCGCGTGCAGCTCGGACGTTCGTGACGCCGCGGCGCGAGGTCCCGGCGGCGCCCGGCGACAGCCGGGCACTGGGGGCGCGAACCCGGCCGGCGGGCCGGACGTAATCGGTGCCTTCGAGGTTTTTTTCGGTTGGGCTGCTGCATGCCCGGTGCAGGGTAGTGCCGGAGTGCGGTCATCCCTGCGTGCCGTGTACGGACGAAACCCTTGATCGAAAACGGCCACACCGTCCGAAATGTGGGTAGCTTTGCGCCTGTGGGAGAGACCCATTCTGGGCAGCCTTGCCCAGTTCGTTGTATGGCGCGGGCGGACAATCCTCTCGCCCTTAACCGTAACCCTTGAGGAAAATTGAGGTTAAAGTTTTTTGTTCTTGTGATCGAAATAACGTCCAAACGGCATACCCATTGCAAGGTGATATGGTGTTCGGCTGATTGGTCACTCAACTGCCAAGAGGCGCGTAACCTGGTGGGGGAGCCCAATGGGCCGTCGACTCCAGGGGAGATGAGTCGAAGGGCTGGTTGGGTTTCCCCAGCGGGCTGCTGCCGAACTTCCCGTAGTCCGGGGTCGCCACGATCGGGGAGACGTGGCGGCCCCTTTTTTGTGCGGCGCATTGTCTATGCCGTCTCCTGCCATGCGCGCAGCTTCAATCGGCGCAATCGGCGCGCGAACGAACGGCGGCTTCTTCGAGGTTCGCCCGGAGCGGCGCCTTCGCCCGGCGGCGGGCGTCTTGCGGGTTGCCCACGGCCGGACGCGGCGGCGTTCCAGGCGGAGGATCGATCGCACGGTTGGCCGGCACCACCGTTCACACTACCATACGCGGCATGATGGACATTGCTGCCGCCAAACGGTACGAGCGTCTCAAGATCACCATCCGCATCCTCTCGTCTGTTCTGCTGCTTGCATATGCGGCCGTATGGGCAGCGGGGGCGGCACACGCGGCTGCCACCCTCGCGATGGCGACTTCCTCGCGATGGCTCGGTCTGGCCCTCTTCGGGGCGGTGTTCTTCTTCGGATTCGAGCTGATTTCGCTGCCGCTCAACTACTACTCGGAGTTCCGCGTCGAGCATGCGTTTCATCTGAGCAATCAGACCGTCGGCGGGTGGATCATCCACGCGCTGAAGGAATGGCTGGTCATGTTCGTGTTCGGTGCGATTCTCATCGGCGGTCTCTATGCCGCCCTCTGGTACGGGGGGCGGTTCTGGTGGCTGTGGGTGTGGGCCGGATGGCTCGTGCTGTCGGTGGGTCTGGCGAAGCTGTTTCCCGTGGTCATTCTCCCGCTGTTTTACAAGTCCGAGCCGCTTGACCGAGCCGCGCTTCAGGAGCGTTTCGCCCGCCTGGCCGAAGGCACGCCGCTGACCATCCGCGGCGTGTACCGGCTGGGGCTTTCGAAGGACACCCGCAAGGCCAACGCGATGCTCAGCGGGCTCGGCTCGACGCGCCGGGTGTACCTGTCCGACACGCTGCTGGATGCGTTCACCGAGGAGGAGATCGGCGTGGTGTTCGCCCACGAATTGGGCCACCACATCCACGGCCACATCACGAAGGGGATTGTTCTGACCGCGCTGATGAGTACGCTGGTCGTTGCGGCGGTGGCGGCCGTGCTGGCGCCGTACGCATCGAACGACGCGGCGGTGTGGCCGCCGGCGGTTTGCAGTCTTCCTGCGATCGTGATCCTCGTGACGGTGATCTCATATCTGTTCCTGCCGATCGGCAACGCGATCATGCGGCGTTTCGAGCGGCAGTGCGACGCGGAGGCCCTCGCGCGAACGAAGGATCCGGCTGCCTATCGTTCCGCGTTCGTCAAGCTCGGGGAAATGAACCTCGCGGACCCCGACCCGGCCCGCTGGATCGAGATCCTGTTTCACGACCACCCGGCCCTTTCGAAGCGGATTGCAATGGCGGACGCGGCTTCTGCCGGCGGCGCGGACGAGGCGGTCGGCTCCGATTCCCCGGCCCGCTGACTCATTACGCCGGGTTGCGTGTGCACGACTCTGCGTAAGCATGTCTGCCGGATGCTTTGGCTTGCATGTGAATCCGTGCGCGACCTGCATGACCGCACGGAGCCGCGGTTGTGTCGTCCGGAACAGCGGACTACCGGAGTGACGGGCGAATGCCCCGGCCCCTGGATCGGCGGCGCAGCACCTCGATATCGGTCAGCCGTCGCTCCGCGTCGGTATGGATCACGACGTCGGCGAAGCGCCTCGACGCGAGGATAAACTCCGCGTTGAGGCGATCGTTGGTCTCGTACTTCTGCTCGGCCTCGGCTCGAGAGAGGCCGCCGAGGACGTGTCGGCGGATCACCGCTTCCCGGCAGCGCTCGGCATCCGCGTCGAGGTAGAACGTCATGTCCAACTGCTCGGCCACCGGCCGCCAGAGTTCGTCGCGAGAGAGGACGTAGTTTCCCTCGAGCAGGATCACCCGCACGCCCGGGGGGATGACCTGAGCGCCGGGTACCGGGGCGTGGATTCGCCGGTCGTAGACGGGCAGCCGCGCGGGCATGTGTGCCTCGCGCAGTGCCGCGATCGCCTGCGCGATCCCCGCCACGTCGTACGACCCCGGCGAGCCCTTCCGCGCACGCATCGGAACGCTCCGGCCGTTCGCGTCCGTCGCCGTCATCGTATCGAGCGTCTCGTTCGGCCAGTGCCAGCCGTCGATCGAGACCGCGGCTGCCGGAACCGTGGGTTCTCGCCGTGTGCTCAGGTACGCCAGCAGCGCCGCGAGCGTCGACTTTCCGCTACCCGGCACTCCCGCCAGACCGACTATCGCGCGATGGGTCACCGGCGTGGCGTCGCGGGCCTCGGCGAACAGGTGGAAGAGTTCCCGGATGGGGCCGCACAGTTCGGCGTCCGTCGGTGCGACGGCTACCTCGAAGCCGGCGACGTTCAGCCGCACGCTATTGGGCGGGATGGAATCGGCGGAGGTCATATCGTGTGGCCATCATACCGCGCCCAGGGCGGATCCGAGAGCGCAGGACGGCCGGTCACCCCGGGCGGAGGGCTCTTGGGAACCCGGTGAGGCCTGTCAGCAGGCGGGCATCGGGGCGACGGCGGTACATGTCGGCGACGAGACGCCCTTGCTGTCGGGTTAGCGGGCGAGACGCCTGCCCCCCGGCTGGTCTGCCCACCGGTCCTCTCGTGATCGCGTTTCGGCCGGAAACGGCCGGGCGTCTCGCGCGCCGGCTTGTACCCAGCGAGGCATCGATCGGGTATCCTTCTGGTCGGGAGCTTGCCCGGTTGTGTTCGAGCGACGACTGAAAATCCTGTTGTGGGTCATGGCGGTGCTGGCGGTCGGCCTGATCGTCCGGCTCGTGCAGCTTCAGGTCCTTCGCGCGGACGTTTATCGCGAGGAGGCGCGCAAGGTGCTGCTGCGGCCGATCCGCTCGTTGCCGTGCGTACGGGGGCGGATTCTGGATCGTGCGGGCAACGTGCTGGCCGAGGATCTGCCGTGCTGGGACGTGTGCGTGCCCTACGGGATCCTCGCGGGCGCGCCGGATTACCTGGCGGTGCTGGCCGAACAGCTCAAGGCGTCCGAGCCGGGCAGACCCGGGCGCGTCACCCCGGCCGACCTCGAACATCTCCGCAGCCGCATTTCCGCGATGTGGCCGGCGATCGCGCAGACCACCGGGGTCGGGCTGGATGAACTCGCCGAGCGTCGCGAGCAGATCGTTCAGCGGGTGCGCCGGATCAAGGCGGTCGTGCGGCAGAAGCAGGGGATCGACCGCCGGATTGCCGAGGAGCGATTCAGTTATCCGATGGTCCGCGGCCTGTCGCACAGCTCGATGGTTGAGGCGCGAATCGGCCTGTCGTCGTTTCCGTGGGTGGAGATCGCCGCCGGCATGAAGCGCCGATACGCGCCGGAGGTTTGCCTGGCGCACGTACTCGGGCGGCTGGAGGACGTTGACCCGGACGACGTAACGTCGCGGGGGCTTACGGATGAACTGCGGGGGGTCTCGGGCGTGGAACGTCTCGCGGAGGACCGGCTGCACGGCCGCCGCGGCAGTGTCAGCGAGGACATCGAGGGGCGTGAGACCGCGCCGGCGGTGGAGCCCGCCGACGGCGAGGATGTGCGGCTGACGATCATCACGCCGCTACAGAAGTGCATCTACCAGCGGCTCGGAAGCGCGATCACCGAGTACCCGCAGTGCACGGGGGCATCGGCCGTCGTGATCGACGTGGCGTCCCGCGAGGTCCTCGCGGCGGTAAGCTTCCCGGGATACGACCCCAACGCGGGCTGGGCAACGCGTCGCGAGCTGCTCGCGGACCGCCGAATGCTGCCGTTGCGGTCCCGCGCGTTCGGGGAGGCGTATCCGCCCGGCTCGATCGTCAAGCCGCTGGTGCTCGCCGGGGCGTTGACGGACCGTACGATCGCGCCGGAGACTCCGATCGAATGCCGGGGTCGCCTCTTTGCCGAGGTGATGAATGCGTTCCGATGCACGGCCGCTCACGGCCCGATGGCGGCGCGGGCGGCGATTGCCCACAGTTGCAACGTGTACTTCTTCACGGTGGGGGAGATGGTCGGTGTGCCGCGGCTGCGATACTGGTTTGACCTGGCGGGCTTCGGGCGCCCGTCGGGTACCGGTTTGCGCGAGGAGGTGGCCGGGCGCCTGCCGCAAGGGGCCAACAGGGGCGACGCCCGCAACGCGGCCATCGGTCAGGGGGAACTGGCGGTTACGCCGTTGCAGGCGGCGAATCTGATGGCGACCATCGCGAGCGGCCGTTTCCGGCCGGTGACGCTTCTGCGGGACGACTCGCGAGCGCGGCCGACGTTGCCGTTGGGTGTGGCGGAGGCAGATTGGGCGGTGGTCCGCGGGGGGCTGTATGCCGTGGTGAATGAGCCGGGCGGGACGGCCTACGGGCACGTGGCCCCGCCGCCGGAGCCGTGGGTGCTGCTCGGCAAGACGGGCAGCGCCGAAGGCTGGCCGCGGGAGCTGGATCGCGTGTACACGTGCGAATGGCCGGACGGCCGGCGCGAGGAGTTCATCGCGACGGATGCGGCCCAGCTTCGGCGGCAGTTGGCCGATCGCGGGCCGTTCACGATCATCGGCCGGCGTGCGAACCGCCGCTGGCCGCCGGAGGGTCAGGAACCGGAGACGCACGGCTGGTTCGCCGGGTATCTGATCGGCCGCGATGATCTTGCGCATCCGGGCCGCGAACCGCGGCACGCGGCGGCGTTCGCCGTGATTCTCGAATATGCGGGGCACGGCGGAATCGTGGCCGGTCCGGTCGCCGGCGAGATTGCACAGATGATTCTCAACTACTGGCCGGAAAAGGAATGACGCGGATCGGTGCGGGTGCCGTGTCCTCTCGCAGGCCGCGCGAGACTGTTGTATGGGGGCATGTCGTGGCGGGGAGGCGATGGCACGCGTGAGATCGGCCAGAGGGACCTGAAGGATGATGCAGGCCGCGCGTTTTCTGCGACCGACACACCATGCGTTGTGGGTGCTGGTGCCCGTGGCGGTGCTCTGCGCGGTCGGGCTGGCGAGCATCTACGGCATCGAAAAGGGCGACCTGGGCACGGCGGCGGAGCAGCCGTTCCGGCATCAACTCGTGTTCCTGGGAATCGGAATCCTGTTGATGATCCTCGCGATCACGACGAGCTACCAGCGGATCGGCCGGCACTCCTATCTGATCTACGCAGTCTGCTTCCTGCTCCTGGCCGCGGTTGTGGCGGATCGCTGGGTTGATGTGCCGTTTGTTCCGTGCGTCCGCGGGTCGCGGCGGTGGATCCGGGTGGCCGGCTTTCAGATCCAGCCCTCCGAGCTGATGAAGATCGGCTACCTGCTGGCGCTCGCATGGTATCTGAGGTTCCGCCGGAACTACCGCACGGTCGGCGGGCTTGTGGGACCGTTTCTTCTGACGCTTGCGCCGATGGTGCTGATCAAGATGCAGCCCGATCTCGGCATGATGCTGATCATGCTGCCGGTGCTCTTCGTCATGCTCTTTGTGGCCGGGGCGCGTGGACGGCATCTGGCGGTGATCGCGCTGGCGGCGCTGGCGGCTTTGCCGCTGTTCTGGATGAAGATGGAGATGTACCAGCGGCTTCGTGTGACCGCAGTCGTTCTTCAGAGCCCGGCGATCCGCGAGTGGATCGCCGGGCATCCGCAGACGTGGCTGCGCCTCGGGCCGCCGGAGGTCCGCCGCAGCCCGGAAGAGGCCCGGCGGTGGCGGCTCGAGGCGGCCGAGTGGGACGTCCGCCGCGGATATCAGCTCGTGCGGTCGAAGGTCGCGCTCGGAAGCGGTGGCGTCCTCGGCAACGGGTGGGGCAAGGGCACCTTCATCGAATACGACTTCCTGCCCGACAAGCACAACGACTTCATCTTCGCCATCATCGGCCACCAGTTCGGTCTGGTCGGCTGCATCCTCGTGCTGCTCTGCTACGCGGCGATCGTCGTGACCGGCTTCGATATCGCCACGCTGACGAACGATCCGTTCGGCAAGCTGCTGGCCGTGGGCATCACGGTCCTGCTGGCGACGCAGGTGGTGACGAACGTGGCCATGACGATCGGCCTCGGCCCGATCACCGGGCTGACATTGCCGTTCGTCAGCTACGGGGGCAGCAGCATGATTGCAAGCTTCGTGATGATCGGCCTGCTCATCAATATCGCGCAGCGCCGACCGCTGCTCATCGCGCACGAACCGTTCGTGTTCGCGGAGGAGAGTGAGTAAGCGGTGAAGCGACGAAGGGAACCACCGGGCGCGGGTCGGTGTCGGAGGGGGAAGGCGTGCATGCTCCGCGCCTTCTTCGGCAGGCGGGCCGCCCGCTCCCCGGCGGCATCCCGCCCGCCTCGAAATGGTCGCGAGACAGGGCGATTCCGCACGGTAAGACGGCGTGGCGGGTCGCGCGTACCTGCTTCCCGGTGGCCGCTGCGGCGGTGCGGGTCGTCGTGCGCGTTTCCTACGATGTTGTGCCGTTCCAGTCGAGCGTGTCGGGCGGGGCGTGGGCGAGGGTCGGAGCGAACCAGTCGGCGCCGGCGAGTTGCTCTCTTGTGAAGCTGGTGGTCAGGGCGAGGCAGCGCGAGCCGGCGGCCTTGGCGGCGGCGACGCCGTTGACCGCATCCTCGACAACCAGACAGTGGCGCGGATCGAGACCGAGCTTCTCTGCGGCCCTCAGGAAGATTTCGGGGTGCGGCTTCCTGTGGACCACGTCGAGGCCGGTGACGACCGCGTCGAACGTGGAGAAGGGCAGGCGGATCTCCCGGAGGTTGCCCTCGGCCTTGACCATGTCGGCGCTGGTGGCCAGGGCCGTCTTCTTGCCCGCGCGGCGGCATGCGGCGAGAAACTCGTGTACGCCCGGCAGCGGCTGGAGCTGTCCTTGGATAATCTCCAGGTAGATCTCGTAGGTGCGGCGCTTTGCGGCGGCGATGTCGATCGGGAAGCCGTACTTCTCCGCGACGCCGCCGACGTAGCGGTTCTCGCCCGCCCCGACGAACGGGAGGAAGTCCTCGGGTTTCACGTGCAAGCCCTTCTCCGCGAACATCATGCAGGCGGCCTTGCAGATGAACGGCTCGGAATCGAGCAGGACGCCATCCATGTCAAAGATAACGCCGTGGGGCAGGCCGTCGGCGCCGCAGTTCCATGCGGTCATGTTCATCACGGTATTATACAGATACCTCGCCGGGGGGAGGAGCCCCTGATAATGCGCAAGGACGGGAATCGGGCGAGAGCGGTTGGCCGGTGATCTTGATCGGCCGGGATCCGGCAAAGCAAAGACAAGATCCTTGCTTGGGCTTCGCTTCGTTCGGAACGACGTTTCCGGCAGTCGTCGCGACTGACGGATGCATCGGGTACCGACCGTGTTGCGAAGGTCGCCTGTATGGGCGACAATCCCGGATCGCCGCGCGGCCGAAACATGAGGCATTCCGCAGGGATTCGTTGCTTGACCGGATGGCGAGAGCGGCAGGAGCAGTTCCGTGAGGCGTGGCGTGCAGCTTGATGGAAAGGGAACCCGGACGATGCGAGGCGTTTTTGCGGTACTTGCCGCTATGGGTCTTGCGGCGCCGCTGCCGGCCACGGGTTCCGGGCCGGGCCCTGCGCAGACGCGGCCGCACCGGGGCGACTGGACCGTGCGCGGCCACCTTCCGCTTGCGCAGTTCATCGTGCAGAGCCACCGGGGCGCGGGCGATCTGGCGCCGGAGAATACGCTCGATGCGTTTGAGCTCGGATGGAAGCTCGGAACCTGGCCCGAAGCCGACGTGCGGACCACGAAGGACGGCGTGATCGTCGCGTTTCACGATGCCACGTTCGAGCGTGTCGTCCGGGGGGTTTCGCCGGAGCTGGCGAAGAAGGGCGTGAAGGATGTGACGTTCGAAGAGCTTTCGCGGCTCGATGTCGGTGCCTGGAAGGGCGAGGGATTCGTCGGCCGTCATGTCTGCAGGATCCGCGATGTTTTCGCACTCATGCAGGGGAGGCCGGAGCGGCACCTCTATCTCGACATCAAGAATGTTGATCTGGCGCGACTGGCGAAAGACGTGCTGCGCTACGAGGTGGGGCAGCAGGTCGTGCTGGCGTCGACCGATTACGCGGTGATCCGGGAGTGGAACCGCCTCGTACCGAAGGGGCAGACACAGTTGTGGATGGGTGGTACGCCGGAGCTCTTGCAAAGGCGGATCGACGACTTGCGGAAGGCCGACTTCGCCGGCGTCAGCCAGCTTCAGATTCACGTGCACTTGAAGCGGGGCGCCGATCTCGCGGGGCCGGACCCGTTCACGCCCTCCAGTGCGTTTCTCGCGGACGTGGGACGCGAGGCGCGATCCCGCGGCGTCGTGTACCAGGTACTCCCGTGGGGCGTCACCGATCCTGAGATGTACCGGGCACTCCTGGACCTCGGCGTGATGTCGTTCGCCACGGATCGTCCCGACATCGTGCTTGATGCGGTCAGACGGTACTACGCGGAGCCGGACACGAGTCGGCCCGTCGCCCGTTGAATCGCCCCGCGGTTGTCGGAGCAAGGTATCAGACCGGTTGTATGGGCGGCGTATGACGACGGCAAAGACTCCATCCGTGTCTTCTACGGCGGCGGCCGGCAGGCTCAGGCAGGGGAGTCGGCTGCCGCGGTTCCTTCGTCCGGCGCCGGCGGCCGAGCGGAGGATCGCGGAACCCGCGGAGCTCCGCCGCGTCTACGCGCAGTACCGCCTGCGTATTCTGACCTGGACGACCCTCGGCTACGCGGTCTTCTACTTCGTACGCAAGAACCTCTCCGTCGCGATGCCGGTGATGGAACACGAGCTGGGCATTTCCAAGGCAAACCTCGGTCTGTTCCTGACACTGCATGGCCTGTTGTACGGCGTGTCGAAGTTCGCCAACGGTCTCCTCGGCGACCGCGCGAATGCCCCCGTGTTCATGGCGATGGGGCTGCTGATGTCCGCGGCGATGAACTTCTGCTTCGGGCTCAGTACTGCCGCGACGGTTCTGGGCCTGTTCTGGGTGGCCAACGGCTGGTTTCAGGGCATGGGCTTTCCGCCGTGCGCCCGGCTCATGACGCACTGGTTCTCGCCGAAGGAACTGGCGACGAAGATGTCGCTGTGGAACACCTCACACACCATTGGTGCGGCCGCCGTACTCGTGCTGTGCGGCTACCTCGTCCGCTTCGACTGGCGACTTTGTTTCCTCGTGCCGGGCGTTCTGGCCGCGCTGACGGCGTGTATGCTGTTGATCCGGCTGCGGGATACGCCGGAGTCGGTGGGTCTGCCGGAAATCGAGGGCACGGCCGAGCGCTCGTCGGCAGCCGCCGAGGGCGGAAGCGGCGCGGGTGAAGCCGGGGAATTCAGGGCGGTTCTGGCCCGGAAGGTCTTCCGCAACCCGTATATCTGGCTCTTTGCGGTGGCCAATGGATTCGGGTACACGATCCGTTACGGCGTGCTGGACTGGGGGCCGACGCTGCTGAAAGAGGCCAAGGGGATCGCGCTGACGCATGGAAGCTGGATGGTGGCGGGGTTCGAGACGGCCGGGCTGGCGGGGATTCTGCTGACGGGTTGGCTGACGGATCGTTTCTTCGGCGGGCGGCCGTCGCGAATGTGTCTGGTGTTCATGCTGCTGTGCGGCGTCTCGCTATGCGCGTTCTGGAAGGCGCCGCCGCAGCACGTCGCACGGAACACGGCGTTACTGATGACGGCGGGCTTCTTCGTCTACGGCCCGCAGGCGCTGATCGGGATCGCGGCGGCGAATCTTGCGACGAAGCGGGCGGCGGCCACGGCGGTCGGCCTGACCGGGCTTTTCGGTTATGCCAGTACCGTCCTTTCGGGCTGGGGCCTGGGCTGGCTCGCGCAGCACTGCGGGTGGGATGCCGTCTTCAAGGGGCTGATCGTCGTCGCCGCAGTTGGAACGCTCTGCTTCGCCGCCACGTGGCGGGCGAAGGCGCACGGGTATGACGAAACGACATAACGACCGGAAAAGACCCGCTACAGGAGTCATCGCAATGTCTGCACAGCGTAACGATTCCAGGGTGAGCCGACGATCTGTCATGACCGCGGCCGGCACGGCGGCAGTGGCGGCGGTGCTCGGCCGCGGGGCCTCGTCCTTCGCGGCGAACGGGAAGGAGGAAAAGGGCGACAAGCCGTTCGTTCGCAACGGGCGGATCCATCAGGCGATCTGTCCGGGCGTGGTCGGCCGGGGCGGGCTTGAGGCGGCGCTGCCGCGGCTGGCGAAGATGGGGATCCGGGGCATTGACCTGCTGAGCCCCGATCAGTTCGGGATGCTCAAGGGCACCGGCCTGATCTGCACGATGACGCGAACGCACTCGCTCACGAAGGGGCTGAACCGCAAGGAGAACCATGCCGAGTGCCTGGAAATCCTGCGCAAGGCGATCGAGGCGACGGCCGAGGCGGGCTTTCCGAACGTGATCACGTTTCCCGGCAACCGCCAGGGGATGGCCGATGACGAGGGCCTGAAGAACTGCGTAATCGCACTCAAGCAGATCGTGGGCCTGGCGGAGGCCAGGAAGGTCACGATTTGCATGGAGCTGCTCAACAGCAAGCTGAACCACCGGGACTACATGTGCGACCACACGGCGTGGGGCGCCGAGCTGGTTAAGGCCGTGGGGTCCGATCGCTTCAAGCTCCTGTACGACATCTACCACATGCAGGTACAGGAGGGCGACATCATCGCGACGCTCCGCCAGTCCAAGGACTGCATCGGCCACTCCAACACCGCCGGCGTCCCCGGCCGCAACGAGATCGACGAGACGCAGGAACTCTACTACCCCGCGATCATGCGGGCGATCGTCGAGACGGGCTTCCAGGGCTACGTCGCGCATGAGTACGGGCCGAAGAAGGACCCGATGACGTCGCTGGCGAAGGCGATACAGATCTGCGATGTGTGAAGCGGACGCCGGGTGATGCGCTCCGGGCCGGTCGGCGACGGATGGGATTCACCGTTCGGAGGGTGCGGTCGTGGGTTGCGATGCCGGCGGCGTCTGCGGCGCCCAGCGTTCGCGTACGGCAGCGGCCATCGTCCGGACGCATGCGTCCGGGTCATTTTGGGCGTAGAAGGCAGCGACCTTGTCGAACGCCACCTTCTGATGGTCTGCGAAGAGCCGCACGGCGAGCATCCGCACGAGCCACTCCGGGTCGCTGAGCATACCGGAGGCCAGCCGTGCCCACTCCTTGTCGAGCGTGACCCAGCGGAGGGCCTCAGCCAAGCGGGCCCGGACCGGCCACGCCGGGTCCGCGAATCGCTCCTGAATGCCGGAACGCAGTCCATCGAGATTCACCGCCTGCGTGGGGTAGCGCAGCCGCCCCGCCCGCAGATGCTCCTGTTCGGCGAGCCACATCATCATGCGGGTCAGGGCCTGCTCCCGCGCCGACACGTCACCACTGCGGGCGGCGGCGAGGGTTCTCTGGAGGCCGTCAGGTCCGGGATCGTCGGGCGGCAGGGCCTGGCACTCGATGCGGACCGGGCCGGCCGTGAAACCGCCGGGCCGCGGCACCCAGGCCCGTTGTTCGCCGCTGTAAACGGGGTTGACGATCGCGGTGATTTCGATCGTCTGCGCCGCCTGCGGCGTGGCGATCAGCGTACTGCGCAGCGGGCCGACGTCGAGGGTCTGCGTGACCGCCATGGATTGGCCCGCTCCGAGAATCTGTCGGCGATTTACGGGCACACGCACCAGAGCGCCATAGTCCCGCTCGCGGTCCCCGATGGTTCTCGCGAGAACGAGCAGTGTGGGACCGACCATGAGGTCGTCGCCGAGGCTCACAGGGAAGGGGCTGCGGTTCGTGAGGACGAACCGGCACCAGATGGCGTCGCCCGGCCGCAGCGCGCCGGATGCCGGCCGCAGCGGCGTAATCGTCAGATCGAGGAAATTCTTCGGAGCGGTGGGGAAGAGGAGCAGGGAGTCGTCAAAAGCGGCAAGAACGGTCCGGACATCCTCGTAGCGCGGCGTCGGCGGAATCGGCTTGCCCAGGGCCGTCAGCCTCGCGGCGGCCTCCCGGAAGAGTTGTCCCGATGAGTGACGCTCTGCCACACGCGTCAGCAGGTCCGCGGCCGCGTTTGCGTCGCCGCTCTTTTCCTTGACGATGGCCATCGCGCACGCCGCCCACGGGTCGGCGTCCACGATCGGCGCGAGCGCCTTCTGGGCGTCGGCCAATACGCCCTTCTGCGCGGCCGCGTAGCCGAACGCCCGCCGCGCCAGGTCGCTGGGGGAAGCGGCCTGCATCGCAATCGTCGCCAGCGGGTACGCCCGTTCGATATCGGGGTCGTCGATGCAATAGTACCAGGCTATTTCCGCGGCAAGGTCCGGATCGGGTGCATCTTTCACTTTCGACCATGCCGATTCATAGGCGGAGCGGGCGATCGCGAATTGGGTCTTCGCCTCGTCTGGTTTGTTCCGCAGCCTGGCGATCCGGCCGAGCAGGATTCGAGGGACCGCACCGTCTCCCACCGTCTGAATTATCTGTTTGACGAGTTTTTCGGCGGAATCCAGCATCCCGGCGTCGATCTGCGAGGCGGCCATTTCCAGCAGGAACTCGCCCGGCGCGGCGTGCCCGGGGTCGGCCAGTTGAAACATGAGCTGGGCATGCTGGTACCAGGGCTGCGCCTCGCGGTGCAGCGAGATTTCGTCGAGGAGCCTGGCCACATCCCAGGCGAACAGGGGCTGTGCCGGGCTCAGGCGGACCAGATTCAAGGCCAGCTCCAGCCGCGCCGCCGGATTCCGCGGATCGGCCGACATCTCCAGGCGGAGTCTCTGCGCTGCGAGGTTCTGCGGGAAGGCCTTGAGGGCCAGGGCAATCTGCCGGGCGGCCGTCTCATTCTCGCCGCGGTTGTAATGATACTCGGCCATCCGCCGATACAGGTCGCTCGCGACCTCGCCGGGGAGATTCGGATCACGAAGCTGCTCCTGCCAGAATCGCACGCGTTCTTCGAGGGTCTGGAGGCCGTTCGTCCGGGCGGCGATCCAGAGCACGCGGGCGGACCAGTCATCCGGTTCGAGCCGGACATACCGGCCCAGGGCCTCGGTCGCCTCGTCTTCGCGGTGGAGGGCCCAGAGCAGGTCGTGCTGCCAGAGGTAGGCCTCGGCAAGCCCGGGTTCGATTCGTGCGGCGGCCTGCATGAAGGCGAGCGTGAGTTCCGCGTCCGCGCTGCGGAGCGCGGCCTGCGGCGTGAGCGGGTAGTCCCGTCCGAGATCCACCAGCCATTTGCCGATCGTCCGGGCCGGCGCCACGCCGGCGGGTGCACTCGCGGCGGGGCCGCTGGCGGTCTGCCCGCCGGCACTTGCTGCGAACAGGAGCACGGCCAGAAGCGATCGGGCACTACGGCGCAAGACCAGGCCCGAGGCATCGGGCGCCGGTCGTCGGCTGCGGGTGTGTCGTTGGATCATCGCTCCGTCGCTCGGCTGCGCGCTCACGGGGTCGCTCCTTCGATCGGTGCGCCGTGTTTCTTCCTGCCTACGTCGTCGCCGCGGGGCTCTCCGGCGTGCGGTAGAGGGACGCCCGCCGTTCGAGAAACTCCGCCTGCACCGGCATGCCCGCGCCTCGGCATGCCTCGGCCAGCATCGCGTGTACGGACGCCGCCTGCGGCGCTTCCAGAAGCTCGGCGAGGCGTATCTTCTCCGCCAGATTGCGCACCGCGTGCCGTGCGTGCCCGGCGGCCAGGTCGTATCGTAGCTCGACGGGCAGCAGCAACAGCCGCTCGGACAGACCGAGTTGCATCGTATAGACGGGCCGGAACGCCTCGTACGCACCCATAAGATTGCCGACGGCCAGCTCGCAATCCGCCCACATCAGGCGGATCGCCGCTTCGAGCGATCGCTGCCGGTGGAGGCCGCTTCGAACCGATCGCAGGATCGCCTGAAAGACCTTCACGGCCTGGCCGTGCTCCTGGCGGGCATGAAGCAGAGTGCCGAGCTGCTGGCTCGCTCTCAGCAGCGTACTCCGGAAGATCGAGAAGCTCCTGAGGACGTGCGCAAGCGCTTCCTCGGCCTCGTCCAGCCGGCCCAGCGAGAGCAGCGCACTGGCCAGGTGGGCCGTTCGCGCCGTCCGTACCGATACAATCACGAGCAACAGCCATCCGAGCAGCACGGCGACCAGCCAGATCGCGGCGAACGCGGATGCGCCACTCCCGTCGGGCGGTCCGGGGATGACGAAGGCAGCCGCGATGCTGAGCACGACGAGCCAGCGCGTGGCGGCGCAATATGCCATGCGTCGCTGAAAACATCGCAGCAGTTCGTCTACGTCCAGAGTGCTCATACGGGCCACTCCGTCGCGGGGTACTTCCTGGCGACGCTCGCGAGTTCGCCGAATCGATCCAGCAGCTCCGTCGGCCGTATCAGCAGGGTTGCGTCGCGCCACAGCTCCGCGGCGCGCTCCGCTTGTCCGGCCCGGTCGAGGGCTGCCGCGAGCAGGGCATAGCCGTATCCCGCGCGGGTTCCGAGCCGGCGCCGGAACAGGGCTCGCCGTTCCTCGACATTCTCGACGGCGTCTTGTACCTGGCCCATCACGACGTGCCGGAACAGATCAAGCAGCTCCACCTGCGCGCGGATCGGCTCGGGCACTTCCTCCCGGCTGAGGTTGTCGATCATTCGAACGGCGTCGGTCAGTTGCTGCGACAGGAGCGCCGTTCCCGCCAGGGCGATGCGGGCGGCGTACCGCGTGCCGGCCTCCAGACCGGGCTCGCCAAGGACGGAGGCAAGGATTTCCTGAGAGACGCCGTATTCCTTTCGGTTGTCCGCGACCGCGGCCAGCATCATGAGCGAGTGAATCCGTGCCGAAGCGGGCCGGATCGGCCGCCGAAGCAGGGCCACGAGTTCCTGCTCGGCGCGGTCCCAGTCCTTGAGCTGGATCGCCTCCCACGCGGAAGTCAGCGCGGCGGCGATCTGCCGCTGGCGTTTCGCGCGGGTCCAGAGTGCGCCGGCGATTACGGCGAGCAGCGCTTGGGGCAGGAGCAACTCGAGGAGGCGGTTCTCGGTCAGGCTCTTGGGGTTCGCCAGCATCGCGCCCAGGGCCATCCCGAGCAGCAGAAGGACCGCCGTGTACGGCGACGACCAGACGGGCCGATGGCGCGACCGTTCCAGCAGTTCGTGCGCCGTCTTCAGCGAGATCATACTCGTCTCTTACATGAATCCCACTGACTTCGCAAGTTTCGTTCGCCGTTTCGCTTGGTGAACCGCCGCGGCAGGGGCGCGGCGTATCGCGAGCCGCACGGCAAGAAGATCTGGGTAGTGCGAGCGGCGCCGCGCGGACGCGGTGGCGATTTTTCGATGAGACGAGTCCGGCGGGTTGCTCGCGAAGCGACGGCGGGAGTCGGCCTGGGGCCATCGGCGGATGGCGGGGTCAGTCTTCGGCCTCTTCGGGTTCTTGCGGTGAAGCAGCCGTCACGGCCTGCCGTGCCGGGACGACGAACGGCGTTCCGCAGTGGCCGCAGCGGACCTTCTTACCGCGCACGGCCTCGGGAACCTGTAGTACCGACCGACACCTCAGGTTGGGGCAGATGATGATAACGAATCGCGCCATGCGGCTCCCGCCTCGGTCGCGCGTACGACCGGCACGTTCTTTCTAATCGGCTCCAAGTCGCCTGCGCTTGACGTATTCGGCCGGCCGCCGGCCCGCGCGGCCGTGCCGGCAGACCGGGCCGATCTGCTCCGGTCGGCGGGTTCCGTCCCTGCGGTCTCCGCTCACGACATTCGAGCTTCGCCCGATAAACGCGGCCGGGAACCCTCGCGCGGCCCGAGGCATGGTGCTGTTCCGCGCGGGGGCGCTTCGTCGTCGGCGGGCGGCGGCGAAAGCGTCTCCGACAGCCGCCAACGCAGGCCGCGTGGCGTCGCACACAAAGAGGGTTTCACCGGAAACGGCACTATGGCGCGGGTCGGGAGGCCCGGTTGCGTGCCGGCTCGTAGGCGCAGAAAGGTTCTTCGTCGAGGAAGTCGCCGTACTGATAGAAGGCCCTCGCACGGCAACCGCCGCAGACATTCCGGTACTCGCACGCACCACACTTGCCGGTCAGCAGCGATACATCCCGAAGCTTTCGAAAGACATCGCTGTTGTTCCAGATGTCGGCGAACGACTCCGTCCGGACGTTTCCCGCGGAGACCGGCAGATAGCCGCAGGGAAAAACGTTGCCCTGGTGCGAGACGAAACAGACGGCGGTGCCGGCCAGGCAGCCCTTCGTCATGGGGTGGCGGCCGTGCCGGACGGGCGGGGGCGGGCCGCCTTCGCGGCGAGCCTGTGCCGCCTTCTGCCGCACGATCCGGTAGTAATGAGGGGCACACGTCGCCTTGATCTCCAGCGACGTCCGCTGTGCCAGCTCGTGAAGCTCGTCCAGCCGGGCCTCGATCTCGCGGGCGGAGAGCATCTGGTCGTCGGCGATCTGCTCACCGCAGCCGACCGGCACGAGCAGGAAGTAATGAACGGCATCGGCCCCCAGTGCCTCGCCGAGACGAAGCACGGCCGTCAGCTCGTGCTGATTGTGTCGGGCGATTGTGCAGTTGAGCTGCGTGGAGACGCCCGCGGCCTTGAGCATCCGCAGGGCGTTATTGGCCAGGTCGAACGATCCGATCTGCCTGCGGAATTCGTCATGTGTCTGCGCGCAGGCCCCGTCCAGCGAGACGCTCACCCGCTCGAAACCGGCGGAGGCGACCCTCGCGGCCAGCGCGGGGTTGACCATCGTGCCGTTGCTTGCGAGCGCGATCCGCAGGCCCTTGTTGCGGGCGTGAGCGGCCAGATCGAAGAGGTCCGGCCGCATCAGGGGTTCGCCGCCCGAGAACACGAGAATGGGCGAGCCCGCCTCGGCGATCTGTTCAATGAGCCGCCGCCCCTCTTCGTGCGTCAGGTCGCTCTTGGCGAGTTCCTTGGCCACCTCCAGACGCCGGCAGTGGACGCACTCCAGGTTGCAGGCGACGGTGGTTTCCCAGAACACCAGACGCAACACATGCGATGGTGCGTTCGTGCCATCGGGTGATAACGAACTCATCATGCCCGGCCATCCGCGCAAGGGACTGTCACGCCGCTGCGATTATAGGGCGCCCCCGCGATGGCGACATCCGCGCCCCGTGCAGTTATGCTGCGGGCCCATGCCGGGCTCACGAAGCACCGGCTCGGAGCAGAAAGCGCCTTGTGGCATTCGCTGAGGCCGATGCCGCGGTCGGCACGCCTCTCTTGCGGCTTTACGTCACGGGTTTCCGCGGATCCCGCCAAGGCTTTGCCCCGACGCTCCTGGCGGGGGCAGGGCTGCACCACCGCCGTGGTTGCTCCGCCTCGTTTCGCTCGCGGCGGGGCTCCTGGTGGGTGTCCTTTTGCACAGGCCGGTGCCGGATGAGCGGAAGGCCGTGTGTCCGAATTGACCGGCGTTTCCGCCGACGTTATTCTCCACGCCAAGGTGCGGTCTGGTGCTGCCGCTGTCCGTCGTTGTGCCTGTGCGGTGCGGTCGCGCGACGGCTGACGACCGGGGCAGAACCCTGCCGGCGGGAGATTCGCGGCAGACGAGTTGCCTGGTTTGCGGACACCCATCGCCAAGGAGAAGGCCACGTCATGAGCAACGCATCATCCGTCGAAAAAGCCTACGAGCTTGCCCGGGATCGCTACGCCGAGATCGGCGTGAACACCGATCAGGCGATGGCCGCGCTCAAGAAGATCCCGATCTCGCTGCACTGCTGGCAGGGCGACGACGTCGGCGGCTTCGAGTCCACGGCCGGGCTTACCGGCGGCGGCATCCAGGCTACCGGCAACTACCCGGGCCGCGCGCGCACGGCGGACGAGCTCCGCGCGGACCTCGAGGTCGCCTACGGCATGATCCCGGGCAAACACCGTCTGAACCTGCACGCGATCTACCTTGAGGCGCCCGGGCGGATCGAGCGTAACGCGATCGGGCCGGAGCATTTCGCCAACTGGGTGGGCTGGGCGAAGGGTCGGCTGCACGGGATCGACTTCAACCCGACATACTTCTCCCACCCGAAGGCGGCCGACGGGTTCACGCTCTCTCACCCGGATGAGGGCATCCGCAAGTTCTGGGTCGAGCACGGCATCGCGTGCCGCAAGATCGGCGAATCGTTCGGCCGACAGCTCGGCACGCCGTGCGTCACCAACGTGTGGATCCCCGACGGCTACAAGGACATCCCCGTGGACCGCAAGGCCCCGCGGGAGCGGCTGTGCCGGTCGCTCGATGAAATCTTTGCCGAGAAGATCGACCCGAAGTACCACCTTGACGCGGTCGAGGGCAAGCTTTTCGGGATCGGCTCGGAGAGTTATGTCGTCGGTTCGCACGAGTTCTATCTGGGCTACGCCGTCTCCCGGGGCGTGCTCCTTACGCTGGATGCCGGGCACTTCCATCCGACGGAAGTGATCTCGGCCAAGCTTTCGGCCGTACTGTGCTTCGCGAAGGAGATGCTCTTGCACGTGAGCCGGCCGGTGCGGTGGGACAGCGACCATGTGGTCATTCTGGACGACGAGCTGTACGCCATCGCGCAGGAGATTGTCCGGAACGGATACACGGAGCGGATTCACATCGGTCTGGACTATTTCGACGCGAGCATCAACCGCGTGGCGGCCTGGGTGATCGGCGCGCGAAACATGCTCAAGGCCCTGCTGGCGGCGCTGCTGGAGCCGACGGACCGGTTGCGCAAGTACGAGCGCAGCGGGGATTTCACCTCGCGCCTGGCCATGATGGAGGAACTCAAGACCATGCCGTTCGCGGCGGTCTGGGACTATTACTGCCAGCAGGCGGGCGTGCCGGTCGGGGCAGAGTGGCTGGCGAAGGTCAAGGACTACGAGGCCAGGGTGCTGAGCAAGCGATGACGAGCCTCGCCGGTCCTGGAGTGCGGCGGCGGTGACGCCGCTTTCACTCGCGGCGAAGCCGCCTCAAGGCAAAGACGCTCCGCGTCAGACCCAAGCGCCCTGGCCGCCGCATTCCAAAGGGCTCAAGGAGAATCACATGGAACCCAACCCCGCGTTAGGCGTGATGATCTTCGCCCTCGGCGGACTCGCCGGGGCCGTTTTCTATCTGCCGTTCAAGAAGGTGAAGAACTGGGCCTGGGAAAGTTACTGGATGATCTACGCGATCGCCGGCCTGGTCGTGGTGCCGTGGGTACTGGCGTTTTCCACTTCGCCCAACGTGCTGGCGGTGTTGCGCCAGTCGCCGCCGCGGACACTCGCCTACTGCTTTGCCTGCGGGGCGATGTGGGGCGTCGGCGGGTTCACGTGGGGGCTGATGATCCGCTATCTCGGCGTGGGTCTCGGGCTGGCCATCGGCGCGGGCCTGTGCTCCGCCTCCGGTACACTGATTCCGCCGATCCTCCAGGGCGATCCGCAGAAGCTCTACCACTCCACGTCGGCCCTGGTCTCTCTCGTGGGCGTGGCGGTGTCGCTGGTTGGGATCGTCCTGGTGGGCATGGCCGGAATGTCCAAGGAGCATGAGTTGCCGGAAGAGGAGAAGAAGAAGGCGGTCGCCGAGTACAACTTCCGGAAGGGGCTCCTGATCGCCATCTTTTCCGGTGTGATGAGTTCAGGGATGAGCTTCGGCCTTCAGGGCGGCGCGAGGATCGAGGAGCTTGCCCTCGCCACAGCGCCCGTTACGGCGACCACGTGGAAGGGGATGCCCGTTCTGGTGGTGGTCCTGGCCGGCGGCTTCGCGGTGAACTTCCTGTACTGCCTGTATCTGAACGTCATGAACAGGACGCTGGGCGATTACGGCAGGAAGGATGCGCCGCTCCTGGGCAACCTGGTTTTCGCCGCTCTGGCCGGTGCGATCTGGTGCTCGCAGTTTATCTGCTTCAAGACCGGCGAACCGCGGATGGGTGACAGGTCGTACATCGGCTGGGCGGTGCTGATGGCCAGCATGATCCTGTTCAGCACGCTGCTGGGGATCCTCCTCGGCGAGTGGAAGGGCACGAGCGCCCGCACCCGCACGCGCCTGGCCGCGGGGCTGGTGCTGCTGATCCTGTCGTCCGTCGTTGCGGGCTACAGCGGGTACCTGAAGGCGGCGTGAGAGATAGGGAGTGCAGCCTCTCCCGAGGCCGCAGTGGGGTGTACACGTCAGCGCAAAGCGACCCGTTGCGGTCCGCAAGGCGAGTCATCGTTCGTGCAGAACAAGAGCTGGTCGAGACGCTGAGTCGCATGTGAGACGCGTCATACCGGCGCGAGCTGAGGGGGGAGCGCGCTGCGCGATTCGGGCGGAGGCCGGAGCCTTTTGGAGTGCGGTGGCAGCGACATCGCTTTGGCTGCACGCGAAGCGTCCGGGCTTTCTACGGACCAAACGTCGTCGGCGAGGCGGCATCGCGGCGACTGACGCGGCTTCGCCGCAAACCAAAGCGCCGCCGATGGCGGACGCACTGCGAACGGGCTTCGCCCGGAGCCAAAGCGGCGTCAGGGCCGCCGCACTCCACATGGCGCCCCACGCCGCCGTCACACGTACGCCCCGAACTCATACGCGGCGTCGAACAGGGCGACGACGTTCTGCGGCGGAACGCCGACCTGGATGTTGTGGACGTTGTTGAAGACGTAACCGCCGCCGGGCTTGAAGGCCTCCAGGTTCTTTCGCACGTGCTCGCGGACCTCGGCGGGCGTGGCCGTCGGCAGGACGTGCTGCGCGTCGCAGCCGCCGCCCCAGAAGACGATCTGCCCGCCAAAGCGGCGTTTCAACTCGGCCGGATCCATGCCCGCCAGGCCGATCTGGACCGGGTTGAGGATGTCCACGCCGTTGTCGATCAGGTCGGGGATGTAGGCGGAGCAATCGCCGCACGTGTGGTACCAGATCTTTGCCTTCGTCAGCGACTTGATGTGCTGCACGAGCCGCTTCTGCCGCGGCTTGACAATCGCCCGGTAGAACTCGGGCGAGAACAGCGGGCCGGACTGGCCGGTCAGGTCGTCGCCGATCATGACGACGTCGACGAGGTCGCCGACCTCCTTCAGAAAGCCCGTGTAGAACGCCATCCAGTACTTCAGCGTCTGATCGAGGAGTGCCTCACAGAACGCCGGGTTCTCGATCATGTCGATGAACCACTGTTCGAGCCCCCGCATGTACCAGCAGATCTCGTAGACGACGCCGCCGATGCCCGTGCACAGCGCGTACGGGGTCTCTTTGCGCATCCGTATCGCTTCCTCGCGGACGCCGGTGAAGCGCGTCGGGTCGCCGCCGTTCGGGAACGGGTATGCGGCGATGTCCTGGATCGTCGCGTTGGCGAGCGGGTGGTGTGAGATGTCCATGTAGACCTGCTGGTCCTCCGGCGTGGACCAGACGACGCCGAACTCGTCCTTCAGGTCGAGCCACGCCCGGCCGTTACGCACATTTCGTTCGATTCCGCCCTTGAAGCCCTCCGGCCCGTGGGCGCAGACGTAGCGCGTGTCCACGCGGAGCCGCTGCAGCACGGCCTCGCACGGCTTCGCGAGTCCCTGCACGGGGTCCATGATCGTAATCGTGTCCGTGATGCCGAGGTGCTTGAGCAGCTCCACATAGGCGGCCTTGTGGATCCCGGTCTGGAATCCGCCGAGGTCGATCGGCACGCGATCCGGGATCTCGTGGTTGATGGCCTTTAACACGCGCTCACGCGATATCATGATTTCTTCTCCAGCCGAATCTCCACCGGCTTGATGACATTCACCGAGATCGGTCCGAACAGCCCCGACTTCACCTGCCCCTCGAATACATGCCAGCTCGGATGCCCCACGCCGAAGTGCGGGCCGAGCGTGTTGAAGACGCGAATCTCCACCGCGTTCTCGCCGGCCTTCGCCGCCTCGGTGATGTCGAACCGGTACGGGTGCCAGAGCCGCTTGCCGCACGCGACGCCGTTCACAATCACCTCGGCCGTCCCGCGGACGTGGCCGAGGTCGAGGATGAATCGTGACGACGCCTTCTCCGGCAGCGTCACCTGCGTGGAGTACACGACCGCGCCGGCGTAATGCGGCAGGCCCAGCTCATCCCACGACCCGAGTGGCATCCGGCCCGGCCCCATCTCGAACGTGATCGGCGCCAGGATCGCCGCGCCCCTCGCGAAGCCCATCTTCGACTTGATCCGCATTGCGGCAACGCGCCTGGGCAACTGCGGCTCCGGCAGCGGGGCGAAGTAGACGTCCGTCTTGTCGTTGCTCAGGCCGACGCTCATCCCATTCACGTAAAGCTCGACGTCGCCAACCGTGCGCAGGTGCATTGCCCGTGCCCCCGGCGGGATCACGAACCGATACCAGGCAGGCGGTGGCACGAGCGCATTCGCGGCAAAGACCAGCCTGGCGAACACGCCCGACGGCGGCGGTTGATTCAGCAGCCAGCCGCCCTCGGGCAGCGGGTGCGGCCGCGGACGCAGCAACAGCGTCGCCGTCTCGCCGAGGTAGCCCGCCGCGGGCCCGGCCAGGATCTGCGCAGGTACGCTCCGTGCCGAGTCGTCGCCCGCGGGTGTCGTGGTGAACGAGGCGTCCGACGCGAACGGGACCTCGCCGCCGTCCTTCAGCGTGATCAGCCCGTCCAGCAGCAGCCCGGTAGGGGCGCCCGTGTCGCGGGCGTCGATCTCCAGCCGGTTCTCGCCGGTCCGCAGGAACTTCGCGATGTCGTACCGCTCGGATCGCCCCATGAAATACGGCTCGAAGTTGCCCTGGTCGGCCACGAGCTTCCCATTGATCCGGATGCGATGAACGTCGGCGAGGGCCACGACCATCGCCGCGGACTTCACCTCGCCGGGTACGTTGATCGTCTTGACGAACCGCGTCCGCCCCGTCGGGCTCGCCTTGGCGCTCCAGATCCACTGCGCATCGGGCGGCACGCCCTCGGCCGGCAGGAACTGGTAGAACAGCCGCAGCCGTCCGTCCGTCGCCCGCGCGGCCAGCACGTCGAGTTCGTTCCCGTCCGGCCGGAGCGTCACCGTCGCCCGGAGCACGCGGGCCGCCGGGTCCGCCTCAAACTTGACCTCCTCGTCGTTGAGGAACACCCGCTTCTTCGCCTCGCCGCCGACCCGTAACGTGGCCGGGATGCCGTCTTTCGCATCTGCGGGACCGGGCACGGTCACGCGCGTGCCAACGAGATACACGTCGCCCGCCTTGACGGGGCCGATATCGATGAACTCCTCCGGCACGCGGCCCTTGCCGCCCAGTGCCGTCGGGTAGATCGGGTCCTCGTTGATTCCGAGCCGCAGCGAGTACTCGACGACGTTGACCTTGCCGCCGCCGTCCGCCGGCAGCGGCATCGTCTCGAATGTCTGGTCCTTTTCCCGTTTCAGCGGGCCGACCCACGCCGCCCGCGGGCCGTACGATGCCGACACCGTCTCCCACTTCTCATCGTTGAACTCCGCCGTCTTCCATGTCAACGGGTCTTCGCCTTCGCGTTCCTCCCGGTACTTGAACGCCCGCACCTCGACCGGGATCGGCCCGTCGGACGGCGGCCAGGCGAAATCGCCGTAGTGGTTGTCGC
>CAZMVY010000009.1:19656-41374 GCA_964569765.1 uncultured Planctomycetales bacterium | reverse complement strand
GAGCAGCCGTGGACGATGAGCCACGCGTCGATCAGCGAGGAGGCGCGTCGGGCGGCAGGCATCACGCCGGCGACGTTGCGGCTGTCGATCGGCATTGAGCACCCGGACGATCTGATCGCGGACCTCGCCAGGGCGCTTGCGGGGGAAGGGGGCGGCGGGGCGGGTTCCTCGCGGTGAAAGGCCCGGGCGAGCCGCCGGTTGCGATTCGCAGCCGGGCGGGGACCGAAAGGGGCCGCAGAGTCATGAGACTGTCGAAAAAGACCGACTACGCGCTGCGGGCGCTCTTCACGCTTGTGGAGCACTATGGCCGGCAGCCGATTCCGATCCGTGAACTGGCGCGTCGCAACGACGTTCCCAAGCGTTTTCTCGAACATATCATGCTGGAGCTCAAGGCGCAGGGCTGGGTAACGAGCGTCTCGGGCAAGAAGGGGGGATACCGGCTGAGTCGGCGTCCCGAGAAGATCACGATGGGACAGGTGGTCCGCCATTTCGAGGGGATCATGGCCCCGATCGCCTGCGTCGCCGTGCCGAACTACGTCCGGTGCAGCCAGGAGCCTGTGTGCCGC
Source organism: uncultured Planctomycetales bacterium (assembly GCA_964569765.1). Taxonomy (GTDB): domain Bacteria; phylum Planctomycetota; class Phycisphaerae; order UBA1845; family PWPN01; genus CAZMVY01. The sequence goes on along the minus strand of CAZMVY010000009.1, from coordinate 40,808 downwards.
TTCCGGCGCGTGCTGCTGGAGATCCGCAACTTCGCCGCTCACCTCATGGATTGCGCCACGCTCGCAGGCGTCTTCGCCGGCGCCCCGGTGACGAGCCGCGAGGTCTTCGCCCCCGAGGTTGCGGACGGGCTGGGGATCTGAGGGCCGCGCGCATTTCGCATGCGAGGGGATTCCGCCGGCTCGCGGGCGGGTTGCGTCGTGCATGGGGCCGCTTGCGGCCGGCGGGCGTCAATACTTCCGTGCGGACGACGCCGTGATCGGGAAGCCGGCAAACGCCGTGCTCGTGTAGATCGACCAGATCCGTACGGGATAGCCGCGCACCTGGTGGGCGAGCCGAAGGTCCGTCAACACGGGCGCCCCCCCTTGCTCGCCCGTCAGGACCGGATGCAGCGAACCGACGTAGATGCACGGCCGGCCGACGAATTCTCCCCGATTCCGAATCGGGTTCGGCCAGATGTCGTACTGGCTCATCCGTCCGCCGAGCGCGGATTGCGCCGAGTAAACCCTTGGTTCGCCGGGCGTATAGAACGCGATCTCGGCGGCAAGCTGGTAATCCTCCGCCAGCAGGAACGGCCGGCGTCCGGCTGCGTGTTCCTGGGCGAGGACCTCGCCGACCGCACGACCGAGGTCGGCCCAGCCGCGCAGTCTTGCGGTGGGGTCGTACTTTGCCGCGGGCGTCAAATCCCACGGCGGGGCGTTGCGGGCCATCCGGGCGAATACGGGCATGAGCCAGTCCGTGCGGTGCATCACGACGACGAGACCGCCGCCCAGCAGGATGCCCGCTGCAATGAACGCCCGGGCGCCGGCCCGCCCGGCTGGCGTGGGCAGCCGCAGCCGCCGGCCCAGCCACAACGCCAGGAGGATCGTGCCCGACAGCAGAGCCACGACCGGCCAGTTCGGCTGGATCTTCGTGATCGGGCTGAAAGCGAGGAACACGAGCCAGGGGACTGCCGTTGCAAGGACGAGGAGCCGAGCCGATGCCGCGTCGTGTTCCTCCGCGGGTTCGTCGCAGGGGCGGCGCCACACGTCGGTCAGCGCCCAGACCATTCCGACGAACCACACGCCGCCCAGCACGGCGGCCTGTCCCGCGATGTAGGCAACCACGTTCATCGGCTGGAACGAGGGTCCGTGTGCCACGCCGGCCTGCCCGGCGACATGGCGGAAGTTGACCCAGTCGTGCCGTGCGCTCCACACCAGAACGGGCGCAAGCCCGACGAGCCCCACGACCATCGCGAGGTACGGCCCAGGGCGCTTCAGCCGCGCGCGCAGCCGGGGCTCGCTGAGCAGAAACAGGCCGAACGCGGGGAAGATCAGTACCATCGTGTACTTGGCGAGGATGCCTGCCGCGATGAGCACGCCCGCACCGAGCCAGGCGGCAATGCCGTCGCCCCGGGCGCCGCGATTCAAGAGGACCAGCGCCCATATCCAAGCGCAGGCGAAGGGCGTGTCTATGGTCATGAGGATCGAACCGGCGGCGAGGATCGGAATGGTGAAGGTCAGGGCCACGGCCGCCAGGGCGAGTTGCGGCCTTCGCAGGGTGTCGCACGCCAGAACGTAGATCCCCAGGCCCGTCAGGGTTGACAGCACGATTGCCGGCAGGCGGACGGCCAGCATCTCGTTGCCCACGAGTCGCTCCGACCATGCGGCGAGCCCTGCGCGCGAAGCGGCGATGATGCAGGCGATCAGCGGTCCTTTCTCGTAATAGCTGAGCGCCGGCCGCCGCGCCCATTCCCAGTAGAAGGCCTCGTCACCGGAGAGGTTCAACGCGTGCGGATCGAGGAGGGAAAGAAAGTTGGCAATGCCGCCGGCGATCAACAGGACCCCGCACGCAAGCGCCCAAGCGTTGCGCCCCTTCGGACGCGGCAAACAGAGCGGGGCCTTTGCGCGCACCTACGGGGCTCCCGCGGGCTGGCCGGCGGTAGTCGGGGCGGTGGCCGTCGGCCTCGTGCGCATCGCCCAGATCGCCTTGGCCGTCACACGTTTGCTGGAGTCGATGGTCCCTTCCACCCGCACCGTGTCGCCGACTTTCAGGTCGGCCAGCGTCGCCGGTTTGTCGTCAATCGAGATCCGGCAATCCTCCGGCACCTCGCCGGCGAGCTGGAAATGCTGCCCGCTCTTGGGGTGGGTGAATTCGAGGGAGGCCTGTCGGCGCGCGACGTCGATGCCCGTGATCGTGCCCTGTGTCTGGTACACGTTCGTTTGGTGCCGCTTGCGGTATAACGATCCGACCACAATGACGACCGCGATCGCGACAACCGCGATCACGACACGCGTTTGCGTATCCTTTCTCATGTCCGAAACAGTATTGCCCGTATGACGCGGCGTCAAGCCGGGCGAACGCGGCATTGCGTTCGTTCGTCGGGAGGAGTAGAGTATGAGCTTCACTGGTGGCATCGTTGCGAGCGGGCGGACAGAACAGTCACGGGAGGCACAAGCATGAGGCGAACGCTTCGCGTCGGCATGAGGATCGTTGTGGCGGCCGGGTTGCTGGCCTGTGGCGCGTGCAGCCCGAAGACCCCGACGCCGGAACATAAGACGATCGTAGGGGTAGCCGAGTCCATCGATCCGGGCGCCAACCAGGTTTCCATGCGGTGGTACAATCCAGAAAAGCAGGCCGAAGTGCCGATTACCGGCACTGTCACCGATCAGACGGAGATTCTGATCAACGGCCGGGTCGCCCGTCTGGAGGACATTCGTGTGGGCGAGAAGGTGACAGCGACCGGGCGGCGTGTTAAGGAGGGCGGCGCGCCCCAACTGATTGCCACCCGCATCGAGGTGATTCGAGAGACGGCCCCCACCTCCGGGACGACGACAAGACCGGCAAAGTCCTGAGGCTGCATTGCCTGCAATCGCGGGGTACGGTTATCCCGCCTGGGTCTCGTGAAGGTGCTGCGCGGCGGGCGCGCCGCGGTGGGGTTTGCGGAGCGCTGTTCCTGCGCAGTCGCGGTGTGATTGCGTTGTCCGATCCGTGTTACCGGCGGACTGACTTTCTTCCGTGCGGTTGACTCCGGGTGGTGGCCTTCGGATAATCTCCCGGGGGTGGCGCTCGTCGTTCCGGCGGGCGCGTTGCTTTCCGGGAGCGACAGCGGGGGATCTGCCCGGCGGCCGGCGGGCCATCGAGCTGCGGGAGAGATCAGGTACCCATGCCTACCTTCTTTGCCCGTCATTACGCGCGCAAGAGCGTGCCCGTTGCGGAAACGGTGATTGGTGTCGTGATCCTCCTGCTGGTGGCGGGCCTCGTCGTGGCGCTGCTGCACACGGTTCGCCCGACTGACAGGAAGCTTTTTCAACTCGATGCGAAGTATCTGAAGACGACCGGCGAGCCGCGCGAGGCTCGCCGTAGCGCACAGATCATGCCGGTCCTGCCTCCTCCCTGGAAACCGGTAGGGGCCGTAGAAGCCGGAGAGCCCGACGCCGTGTCGGCATGGGCGGGCGACGGAGCCGACGTGCTTCGCTCCAACGGGCTGGTGCGGGCGTACCGCGGGTGTTTCCAGACGATCGGCGCGGACGATTCGCGGGCCACCATTACGGTGTACGACATGGGCTCTCCGCAGAATGCCGCCGCCGTCACGGGCCTGCGCCGTCCGTCAGGGGCCGGACCTTGCGCGTTCGGTCGCGGCGGTTGGGCGGCCGGGGCGCGAATCGGCTTCTGGAGCGGGCGCTACTACACGGAGATCGAGGCGGCCGGGCTCGACGCCGTCAGGGCTGCGGCCGATGTGGCGAAGAGCGCGGCGGCGGTTCAGCTTTCTTATGGGGCTGCGGCTCCCGCGCCCGTTGCGGCTGCCGGCACGAAGCCTGCCGAGGGCGGCGCCGGGAGACATCCGGAGCATTTCCCGTTGCTCGCCGGGGCGGGCTGGACATCGCCCGACGAGATCAAGCGCTTCGACAAGGACACGCTCTACGAGAAGATCGACGGCAAGGCGGGGATGTTCCTGGGGTTTCTGTTTGTGGAGTTGGAGTTCGGCACGTATCAGAAAACGGACAAGGGCTGGCCCTTCGACGTCTATGTGTACGACATGGGAGAACCGGTCAACGCGTTCGGCGTCTATCGCCTGGAGCGCAGCCCGGACGCTTCCGTCCGCGCGCTGGGCCGAGAGGGGTACACGTCCGGGGCGAGCGTGTTCTTCTGGAAGGGCAAGTACTACGTGAACGTGCTCGGTCCACCCGATCAGCCTGCCGCGGCCGCAGCCGCCGAGGAAGTGGCCGCCGCCGTGGAGAAAACGATTCGTGACGACGGCAGGCCGTTCTGGGCCGAGAAGGCCTTTCCCGCGAACAACCAGAAGAAGGGCTCCTTGAGCTACAAGGCGACGGATGCGCTGGGATACAGCTTCCTGCGTGGGATGTTCGTTGCGGAGTATTCCGCCGGCGAGAAGACGTACCAGCTTTTCATCATGCGGACGGCGGACGCGGCGGCGGCCAGGGTGACGTTCGAGCAGTATGCAGAGGCGGTCCGGAAGTACAACAAGGTCTTGAGCCGCAAGCCCATCGGGGGCGGTGAGATGCTCGTGTCCGAGTCGCTCGGTGTGTTCGAGGCCGCATTCTACAAGGGGCCGTTCTTTGCGGGCGTGACGGAATGCCCGGATGCGGCCCTGGCTGAGAAGGAAGCGACGGCGTTTTGCGAGGGACTGGACGACGCGGCGATGGCGGCGATCTCGTCGGTGGCGCCCACGCCGCCGGCGGCCGCGCAGGAATCATCCGGCTCGCAGGAGCCGGGGGGTAACGGTGGCGAGCAACCAGCCAACCAATAAGTCGCGCACCGACGCGGCCGAGGACTTGCGTCCGGAATGCCCGGCGCACGAAGACACGGGTCCACGCGAATCTACGGCCGCCCCGGTGCACGACCTACCGGGGTCGAGGGAGCGGGCGATCTCGCGGCGCGATCTGCTTGTTCGCGGCGGCTCGACGATCGTAGCGGCCGGCGCGGCGGCGGGGATCTTCGCGGCACTGCACGACCGTCGGGGTGACGCCGGGCTGCAACTGCCGCCGCCGGTCAGGCTGCCGGATTACTTTGCCCGGGTCGGATACGATCCGGTGGCGCCGCGGCTTGCCCATGCGCGCTGCTCGCCGGAGACGTTCGAGACCGACCCCGCCGCGGTCGAGCGAATGGTCCGGGCGGCGGTAGGGGGCCTGAGCGCCGACGGCATGAAGCGGTTCATTCATCGCGGCGATGTGGTGATGCTGAAGCCGAACGTCGGGTTTGACCGCGGGCCGAAACTCGGCGCGACGACGAACCCGGACGTAGTGCGGGCGGTCATTCGGCTCTGCCGCGAGGCGGGGGCATCGCGGGTCATCGTGGCCGACAACCCGATCGAGGAGCCGGAGGTCTGTTTCGCCCGTTCGGGCATCCGGGATGCCGCGCGGGCCGAAGGCGCTGAGGTGATGATTCACTCCGCCGCCCAGGATACGGAGGTGGTTGTCCGCGACGGATCGCCGGATGCATCGAAAGGCGAGGCCCTCGGCCGCTGGCCCATCTTCTGGAAGCCGCTGCGCGAGGCGACGAAGGTGATCGGCATCCCCGTGATCAAGAATCATAATCTGTGCTCGGCGTCGATGGCGATGAAGAACTGGTACGGCCTGCTCGGCGGACGACGCAACCAGTTTCATCAGGCGATCCACGACATCATCAGCGACCTGGGCCTGATGATGAGTCCGACGCTGATCATTGCGGACGGAACGCGCGTGATGCTGAGCAACGGCCCCACGGGCGGGCGGCTGAGCGACATTGCGTTGGGCGGCAGGCTCGGCCGGCCGACGATCGTGGCGAGCGTGGATCAGGTGGCCTGCGACGGCTGGTGCTGCGACAACCTGCTGGGGGCGAAGGCGAGCGCGCTGCGCTATCTCGATCTGGCGTACGAGAAATTCGGGCGGCTTGCCGGGCGGCTCGTCGAGCGGAACTGGCAGACGTATCGGGATCAGGGCAAGCTGGTGGACGCGGGGGAAGTGTAGCGATTTTGGATTTTCGATTTTGGATTGGTCGTCGCAGCGCGCTGCGCGGACTGCGATGGCGGAACCGGGATCCGAAATCGAGAATCCAAAATCCAAAATCTAAAATCCACAATGGGCTGCTTGGCGGAATAACGCAACGATATGCGTATAACGACCGTACGAATCATCGTCCAGCTTCTGATGTTCGCGCTGTTTGCGGCGTTCTGCCTGATGACTACGTTCGCGAACCTGAACGACTACCCCGCGCTCGTCGGCTGGGTGAGCACGTTCCTCGAGATCGACCCGCTCATCGCGATCTCGACGGCCATCACGACACATACTGTGTACAAGGGCCTTGCGTGGTCGCTGGTCATCCTGATTCCGACGCTCTTTCTGGGCCGCTTCTTTTGCGGGTGGATCTGCCCGTACGGCGCGCTGCATCACTTCGTCGGATGGGTGTTCAACCGGCGGAAGGTCAAGGAGCGGATCGAGTCGAACCGCTATCGCGGGATCTACGCGATCAAGTACTACGTGCTCGTGTTCGTGCTCGTCGCGGGGGTTTTCGGCACGCTGCAGATCGGCCTGCTCGATCCGATCTGCCTGTTCCACCGCTCGGTGACAGCGTCGGTGCTGCCGGCGATGAACCTGCCCGCGCCGATCCAGAAGGGCCTCGGCATGTGGCCCGGTTTCGGCGAGCCGAAGTACCACCAACTGGGCTGGGTGATCGGCTTTCTGCTGTTCTTCTTCGTCGGGATGAACCTCGTGATCCCGCGCTTTTTCTGCCGGGTGCTTTGCCCGCTCGGCGCGTTGTTCGGCGTGCTGAGCCGCTTTTCGCTCTGGCGGATCGAGCGTAACCCGGCGACGTGCGTGGACTGCGACGGCTGCCTGAAGAGCTGCGAGGGCGCCTGCGACCCGCACGCGAATCTCCGCAAGAGCGAGTGCTTCGTCTGCTTTAACTGCATCGAGGACTGCGGCAGCGGGGCTCTGACGTTCGCGATGCTGCCGGATCGATCACACGAGGTGACGAACCCCGATGTGCCGGCCCGCCGCGCGGCCATCGCGGCGTTTGCGGGATTGCTCTTCTATCCGTTCACCAGGACCAGCGGCAGGAGCACGCGCGACTTCTCGTCGAGCGTCGTCCGCCCGCCCGGCTCCGTGGAGGAACAGGAGTTTCTGAAACGCTGCGTGAAGTGCGAGCAGTGCGTGCGCGTCTGCCCGACGAACGTCTTGCAGCCGGGCTGGTTCGAGTCGGGCGTCGAGGGCGTCTGGACGCCGGTGATGAACTTCCGCATGGGCTACTGCCAGCTCAACTGCACCGCCTGCGGACAGGTCTGCCCGACCGGCGCGATCCAGCGGCTGACGGTGGCCCAGAAGCTCGGTTTCGAGCCGTTGCCCGAGGCCCTCGGCGGGCGCGGGCCGGTCAAGCTCGGCACGGCCCACTACGATATGGGCCGCTGCCTGCCCTGGTCGAAGAACATCCCGTGCGTCGTCTGCGAGGAGGTCTGCCCGATTTCGCCCAAGGCGATCCACTGTGAGTACAGGCAACTGCTCATCCGCGACGGCAAGAAGCAGGTGCTTTCGGCGACGGACACGGCGGTGACGCTGGCCGATTATCCGGCCGCGGGCGAGTTGGTACCGCGCCCCTGCCTGTTCCGCCGCGACCAGTTCCGCGGGGATGCGACAACGAGCTACCACGTCGAGATCATCCATCGCGACGGCACGAGCGAGAACCACCGCATCCTGGCGAACGACGCGGATACGCTGCTGATCGGGGAGACGGACAAGGAGGGCGAGCTTCGCAGCGGCGCGAGGTTTGCCAAGCTGCCGCAGAAGGGCAGCGTGGCGGCGATCAACGTGCAACTCAAGCTGCCGAAGATCGACACGGAGCTGTGCATCGGCTGCGGGATCTGCGAGAAGGAATGCCCGGTCGTCGGCGACCGCCGCGCCATCTACGTCACGGCGGAGGGCGAGACGCGCTCGCAGAACTACAACGACCGGGACCGGAACCGATCCTTACGACTCATGAAGACGGGCGAGTCCGGCGCGCGGTAGCATCGGCACGGATCGCGAAAGCGGATTCTGTTCGAAGAGCCACGGGTTTGCCGCCGGGGATGAGCGCCCCTGGCCATATACGGACGCCTTTGGCTGCATCCCTTCGCCCGGCAGGGGTGCTGCGACTCCGCGGGAAGTGTCACGCATCCACGGAGAGCGCCTGTGTATGCCCCCGCTTGTCGGCGAGCGGCGGTCCCGGCATAATCATGTCGTGCAGACAGTCCGGTGGAGACACGATGAAAGGAAGTAACAGACAGCGCGGGATACGTACGCGGGCGATCCACGCCGGCGAGGGGCCGGACCCGGTGACGGGGGCATCGGCGCCCAACCTGGTGATGTCCACGACATTCGTGATGGACGAGGTGGGAGGATCATTCTCCGCTCTGTGCCTCGGTGAGGATGCGCCGTTCATCTATACCCGCTGGGGCAACCCGACCGTCGATCAACTTGAGCGAAAGCTTGCGGACCTGGAAGGCGGCGAAATGTGCGTGGCGTTCTCGACCGGCATGGCGGCCGCGGCGGCGCTGTTCATGCATCTGTTGAAGGCCGGCGACCACATGGTCATGAGCGATGTGGCCTACGCCGGCGTCTGCGAACTGGTGCGCGAGACGCTGCGCAGGCTTGCCATCGAGGTGACCACGGCCGACCTGTCCGACCTGTCCGATCTCCGGCGGGCGGTCCGCCCGAACACGAAGCTCGTCTGGGCCGAGACGCCGGCGAACCCGATTCTGCGTTTGACGGACATTCAGGCTGTCGCCGAGATCGCGCACAAGGCGGGCGCGGAGCTGGCCGTCGATTCGACATTCGCCACGCCGATCGCCACGCGGCCGATCGAGCTCGGCGCGGATTACGTGGTCCACTCGCTGACGAAGTACATCGGCGGACACGGCGATGCCCTCGGCGGCGCGATCGTGGGGCGGGCCGCACGGCTGGCGAAGCTGCGGAATGACACGGCGATTCACCTGGGCGGGGCGCTGAGCCCGTGCAACGCGTGGCTGATCATGCGGGGCATGGCGACGCTGCCGCTGCGGATGGCGGCGCACGCCGACGGGGCGATGAAGGTGGCGCGGTTCCTTGAGTCGCATCCGAAGGTCACGCGGGTGCTGTATCCGGGCCTGCCGTCGCACCCGCAGCATGAGCTGGCTCGCCGGCAGATGGCGAACTTCGCCGGTATGGTGATCTTTCAGACGAAGAACGGCCTGAATGTCGCCCGGCAGGTAGCCCGGCGGCTCCGGATCATCCATTATGCCGTCTCGCTCGGCCATCATCGCAGCCTGATCTTCTACCTCTCCACGGCGGATATGCAGCAGAACTCGTTCCGGTTCGACGCCGAGCACCTGCGGCGTTATCGCGAGTACGCCGGCGAAGGCGTGTTCCGGCTGTCCGTGGGGCTGGAGGATCCGGAAGACCTGTGCGCGGATCTCGATCAGGCGCTGGCGGGTCGGGGCAGGGTTGCCGGCCACAGGCGGCTGATTCGCACCTGAATCTGATGGCGTAGGCTCGGCATGGGCGGCGGCGCGGACTGCCGTCCGGTCATCGTGTTGCGGTCCGCGGTGGGGAGGCTGCCCGTGAGCATGTCCAGCCCGCGGAGCGGAGCTTGCCCATCAGTGTCTGGGGTCCGCAGAGCAGACCAGGACGGCGGACGGTTTGCCTTGGAGGCAACGGGATGAAAAGGTTTCTGGGTATGATGGTGGCCCTCGTATTGGCCTCGGTGGCGACGAATCCGGCCGCGTATGCGGCGGAGATCCGTGCCGCGAAGGTCGTCGGCCCGGCCGCGATTCAAGCGGGTCAGTCGATCGACATCCCGCTCGATCGGTACTGGCGCGGCAACGTTCTCGCTGGTCCGGACGGCCTCACGGACAATCAGAAGCGGTTCCCGCACCAGCCGACGCTCGTGGAATACTGCATCGACCTGCCCGTCGGCGGGCAATACGAGGTCCAGGCGAAGTACGCGGCGGACAGGGCAAGCCCGGCATATCTCGCGGTTGACGGCGAGTCGCTCGGCAGGGTTTTCGAGAAGCCGGCGGACCACAAGGCCGAGTGGGTCACGCTCGGTCGGACGGGCGTACGCGCGGGCAGCCATCGCATCCGGTTTACATCGCAATACGTCGACACGCCGTTTCCGCGGATTCACGCACTGCGGCTTCACTTTCTCGGCGGCGAGGTTCCGCCGGCACCGCCTGAGCCGAAGGTTGTCGGCTACCGGGCCGAGCTGCCGAAGGACTGGTACAAGACGATCAGCCGTAAGATTCACGGCGACTTCCACACGGCGGGTTTCATCCGCGGCGTGGGCAAGGACTTCAACGGCGATGAGTACGCCGGAACGCTGGAGCGCGCGGGCGTCAATGCGATATGCGTTTTTGCCAAGGGCCACCACGGCTACGCGTACTTCAACACGAAGGTCGGCACGCGGCACCCGGGCCTCGATTTCGACCTGATGGGCGAGCAGATCAAGGCCTGCCACAAGCGCAACATCGCCGTCTGGATCTACTATTCCATCGGCATCGACGAACTCTACTCCAGCACGCAGCAGGAGCCCGACGGCCGGCCGAACACGAATATCGGCAGGATTCGGGTGGCAACGGATACGCACTATGTGAAGGACTACCTCTGGCCGATGATTGCGGAGTCCGTCCGCGATTATGACATCGACGGCGTCTTCTTCGACTTCCCGGGCGACGAGGCCTTCGTTCAGGAGACGATCAAGCTCATCAAGGGCATCAAGCCGGGCGTCGTCGTCGCGTACAACCACCAGTGGGACAAGACCCGCGACGAGCTTCGCAAGCTCGACGTGCTCGAAATCGAAAGCTGGCGCCACAAGCAGACCTTGTACCACTGGCAGTATGTCGTCCGCTACGCCCGCGGCGCCGTGCCAATGACGGCGATGACGATCCGGTTCTGGAAGGGCTGGGGCGACTTCGGCGGCATCGCGGACGAGGCCATGCTGCGATACGAGGTCGCTACCGGTCTGGCCAACGGCTGCTGCCTGACGATCGGCGATCACCTCCATCCGTTCGGCCGCCTTGATCCGGCGATCTACGAGCGGATCGGCCGCGTCTTTCGCGAGGCGAAAAAGATCGAGCCGTACGTCACTGATTCCGAGAGCATTCCCTACGTTGCGCTGCTCAAGCAGAACGAGACGACATGCACGGCCATGATCGACGCCGGCATTCACTTCGACGTGATCGACGCGACGCAGGATCTCACGCCGTATGCCGCGGTCGTAGTGCCGGATGGTTCGAAGATCGACGCTGCCTACGTCGGCAGGCTCGACAGGTACGTGCGGCAGGGGGGGCGGATCCTCGTAACCGGCAAGCCGATTGCGGAGCTGGCGGCTCTGCTCGGCGTTCGGATCGTCGGTGACGCCGAACCAAGTTACATACGGGTCGAACACGATACGCTTCCGACGCCGATTGCGACCGATATCTATACGTATGAGAAGGTCGTCGTGGCGGATGCGTTGGAGGGGACCCGGGTCCTCGCCCCGCTGGTCTGGCCGCTCAACCACGGTGCGGCGCACGAGTCGCGCCGCCAGAGCCCGCCGTTCGATGTCGTCTCCGGGCATGCCGCGGTCACGTTGCGGAAGGTGGATCGTGGTCAGGCTGCCTACGTCGCCGCGCCGCTGTTCGACATCTACGCGGCGTGGGGCTACACGCCGATGCGGCAGATCCTCTCGGACGTCTTGCAGAGTATGATCCCGCCCGCCGAGCGGCTGGTGCAGGTCGAGTCGCCGGCATCGCTCGAAGTCTCGTTGAACCGGCAGGGCGGCCGCGTCATCATCCATCTGGTGCACTGCCCGCAGAGCCGGCGCACAGCCAGTTCGTTCCGGGAGAAGAATGGCGAAGGAGACTTCATCAACCGCGAGCCGATGATCGACGGCATGCCTACGATCCGCGGCGCGGCGCTGCGTGTGGCGGAGTCGTTGATCAGAGGCAAGCAGGTGCGCGAACTGCGGAGCGGGCGACCGCTGACATTGGGCAGGGCGGAGGACGGCGCGGTTACGATCGCGCTGCCGGACTTCGAGATCAGCGCGGTTCTCGTGGCCGAGTGATGGACGGGGGCTACGGGCCGAGGGTCTTGCGGAGCACCGGCGCGAGCGACTGCGCGAAGCGGAGGAAGCCCAGATCCGTGAGGTGGGCGCCGTCAACGGTGCCCTCGCCGTCGGTACCCACGAGTGAATCGGACGGCACGTATGCGAGTCCGGCTACGCCCCGAGCGGCGAGACGCTTCCAGGCCGCGCGCAGCGCGAGGTTCTTTTCGGTGATGGTCTGGCGCACCTTCGGAAGAAAGCGGCCGTTTTCGTACATCGTGTTCTCGACGAGGACGATCGGTGTGTCGGGGCGGGCTTGCCGCAGGGTCTCGACGAAGGGTTCAACGCGTTCCTTCACCATGTCGGCGGTCATGTTCGGCAGACAGTCAAGGACATAAGCCGCGACATCCAGCTCGGCCAGGAGGTTCGCCATCGCCGGCTCCATCTTGCCGGCGCCGGAGAAGCCGAGGTTGATTGTGGGACGATCGAGCATGCGGCCCAGTATTGCCACGTGCGCCATGCCGGGACGCGAGGCGCATCCGCCCTGGGCGATCGATGTGCCGTAGTAGCAGATCGGCTTGGCGTGGGCGGCCGGACGCGGGGCCGGATGGGCCAGTGCGGCGCGCGCGGGCAGGCCGATCTCCAGCGATTTCACCCCGTTGTAGAGCGGCAGATACAGCGCGTACTCGTGCCGGCCGGGCGGGATGCCCTCGGCCAGGGTGCACTCATTCGTCGGGGATCGGGTGGGCCGGCCGGCACCGGTCCATCGCCATGTTCCCTGGTCGTTGACGTAGAGATCGAGGCCGCTGACGCCCGTTGCGGGCATATGGGGCATCGCCAGGGTTTCCGAGGTCACGGTCCACCGCGCTGAGATTCGGTCCGCGTCGGTGACGAACCGCGCGCACATCCCGGCAGTATCCTTGCTCAGCCGCCAGACGGCGTCCGTTACCACGCCCTTGGCCTTGGCCGGGAGGCGATCGTAGTAGTGCTCCGTCTGTGTCCAGCCCCTGCCCTCGAGCGTGAGAAGCCGGGCGTCGTACCAGAGCGTCGAGGTTTTCGGGTCTTTCGTGGCCGTGGCCGGATCCACACGCTGCAAGTCGTCGAGCGTCTGAACCCGGGCGGCGGCCGGCGGCCGACATCCGCACGCGAGTCCGGCAACGGTCGTCGCACCGGCCCAGAGAACGATGATGCGAAGAGCAAAGCCGCCCGCCCGATGCATGGACACATCCTCCTGTTATTCGACGGGAACCTGCGTTTGCCGGATGCGCTGCGGCGCGGCACACCGACTCGTGCCGCCCGGCACCCGGTCGTGCCGCGGAAACAAGCGCCGGCCTACGCGAATTCCTCAGGGAGCTCGTAGCCTTTGCGGCGGGGGCGAGAGAGAAGCCTGTTCGCTTCGTCGTCGTCCACAAACCGCTCCGCCTTGGGGTCCCACTTAATCTTCCGCTGGAGTTCCCGGCAGATGTTCATCAGATGGCACACCGTCGTGGAGCGGTGGCCGACCTCGGCATCCGCGACTGTTCGCTTGCGCGTCCGCATGCAGTCGAAGAAGTTCTTCAGGTGCTCGACGCACTCGCCGGGGACGTTTGCCGGCATCGTCGTGGGGCAGTCCTTCAGCAGTTCCGGCCGATCCGAGGTGTACGAGCCGCGCAGGATCTCGATTCGACCCTTGTCGCCGATGAAGATCGCGCCGAGATCCTCAAGCCCCCGCTGCTTGCCGTGGCACTTGAGCAGCGTGCCGTTGGCGTATCCCATGGTGACGCTGCACTGCGGCCCGGGCGCCTCCGGCCAGATCTCGACGGGCCCGGTGTCATCGGTGCCGAGGGCGCACTGGACCTGATCCAGCGCATGCGTACCCCAGCCGGTAACGCCCCACGACTGGCCGCCGCCGTCGTAGTCGCGCCAGAGGGCCCAGTGGCGATGAATCTGTGTGTGATACGGCCGCAGTTCCGTCTGGTTGCACCACTTGTCCCAGTCCATTCCGTCCGGCATGGGTTCCGCAGGCCTGGGCTCCCACTTCGCCGGTCCCAGGAAGTTGAAGGCGATCACGGTGTGGACCTTGCCGATCGCGCCATCACGGACGAGTTTGCTGGCATGGATGTTGGCCGGCATGGATCGCTGCTGCGTGCCGGTCAGGAATACCCGCTTGTACTTCTCCGCCGCCTTCACGATCGCGCGGCCCTCGGCGATGGTCAGGGTGAGCGGCTTTTCGCCGTACACGTCGAGGCCGGCCTGCATCGCATGGATACAGATGAGCGCCCGGGCGTGCGTGGTCGTTTCCACGAAGACGGCGTCCAGCTTCTCCTTGGCGACCATCTCGCGGTAGTCCTGGTAGCGCTTCCACTTCTCGCTGCCGGGGACGACCTTGGCCGCCTCCTCCATACGGGGCAGCCAGCAGTCGCAGACGGCGACGATGTCGGCGTGGTCCGAGAGCTTCTCCGTGGTCATCAGTTGGCGCGCCCGTCCGCCGGTGCCGATGAATGCCACCCGGATCCGGTCGTTTGCACCAAGCCGGCCGGGCGCCGCTTGTGCCCGCGAGGAAACAAGATACCGGGTTGAAAGGCCTGCTGCCGCCGTTGCCGCCGCTTTCCGGAGAAAATCGCGTCGCTTCATGAAACCATCCTCGTGAAAGCCCTGGTACTCGTCGTCGGGTCGATGCCGTCGAGGTTCATCCGTCCCGACGCGATTACGGTATCCCAAAGCCGGCCGATGCACAACAACGGGTGTCGGAGTTTGCGGCCAGCGGCCTTGACCTGCCCGGCGTTTGCGATAACAGTAGGACCCGGCACATCGATCAAGCTTCCGGGCGGCAGCGGTCGCAGTGTGCCGGTGTGGCCTCGTGTCAAGGAGTATCGCCCATGCGTTTCCTGAATCGACCGTGGTGGACTGGGATTGCGATAGCGGCATCCTGGCTGGCGACGGGATGTGCGCAACCCTCCGGCAACCCGCTGGACGGCCTGGATCGGCTGAAGGACTTTGAGACGCGGCGGGCCTCGTCGTCCAATGCGAACTGGCGGAATGGCAACGCCGACGCCCGGCCGATCGCTCCGGGCGCGACGCTCACGGTGGCCGAACTCGAGGGGCCCGGCAGAATCGTGCACATCTGGTGTACGATCGCGCATGAGGATCCGTACTACTCGCGCATGCTTACGCTCCGGATGTATTGGGATGGCGAGTTGAATCCGAGCGTCGAGTGCCCGATCGGAGATTTCTTCGGGATCGGCCACGGCGTCGATCGGGCCTATGATTCGATGCCGATCCGTGTCACATCCGACGGGCGCGGGCGCAACTGCTACTGGCCGATGCCGTTCCGGAAATCGGCCCGTATCACCGTCACGAACGACAGCGACAGAAAGTGCCATGCGTTCTATTACTACGTCGACTGGCAGAAGCACAGGCGGCTTCCGGACGATGTTGCGTACTTCCATGCGATGTACCGCCAGGAGTTCCCCTGCGTAATGGGCCGCAACTACCTGCTCGCGGACATCGAGGGGCGCGGTCATTACGTGGGCACGGTTCAGAGCGTCTACATGGTTTCGCCGGGGTGGTACGGCGAGGGCGACGATTTCTTCTTCATCGACGGCGAGACGGAGCCGAGCCTCCGCGGTACCGGCACGGAGGATTACTTCTGCGACGGCTGGGGCTTTCGGGAGCAGGCCGGGGTGTTTTACGGCACGCCGCTCTGGGAAGGCTACGAAACGGGCAATCGTGGCACGGCGTACCGGTTCCACCTGCCCGATCCGATCGTGTTCCGGAAGTCGCTTCGGGCCGAGATCGAACACAAGGGTTCGCAGACGTTCCCGGACGGCAAGGTGGACGGGTTCATCGAGCGCGACGATCTGATGTCGAGCGTCGCGTTCTGGTATCAGACCGAGCCGCACAAGCCGTGGCCCCCGATACCGGCCGGCGCGGATCGGCTGCCATTCCACGACCAGGTGCTCATCAAGGGGCACGAGGCTGTTGCCCGCGCGAAGCACTCGCAGGCTCCGATCGAGGCGCAGCCCTTCGGCGGAACGACCGACGGCAAGCAGCTCTTCTTCCGTCCCACGGACGAACAGGGCTGGGTCGAGGTGCCTTTCGACGTGGACAAGGACCAGACCGTCGAACTCATCGGCAAGGTACTGCACTCGTGGGATTACGGGACCTATCGTGTGCTCCTCGACGGCCGGGAGATCGGCAGGCATGACTTCTATGCGGCCAGCGCCGGTCCTGCCCAGCACAAGTGGGGCATGCACAAGCTGACGGCCGGGACCCATACGCTGCGGTTCGAGTGCGTCGGCAAGTCGCCGCCGTCTAAGGGGTACTACCTGGGCTTTGACGCGCTGGTCGTGCGGAAACCGGTTTACGCACGCGATCCAGGCGTCGACCTGCGGACGCTGCAGAAGACGAAGTAAGCCCGCCGGACGTCAACGACAACAATCCGGCTTACGGGGAGACGATCCCGCGGCACTACGTCGAGGTGTTGCACAGCAACCTTGAGGATCTCCGCGGCGCGACCCACCCGCGTTGTTGCTTGCGCGTCGGGCGCCCGGGCTCATCATCAACGGCGTATTGACCAGCCCGTACGACGGGTACCGGATGCGCTGGGAGACGAATCTGACGATCCTGCACGGCAGGATGTGGGCGGGAACCCAGGCGCTGCGATTGACGACGGGGCCGGATGTCTCTCGGGGGCGACTTGGGCCGGGCGGGCCAAACTGGCCGGCCCGACCCGGTTGTCGGGCGTGCTACAGGAACGCGCGCCAGCGGCGTCGCTTCAGAAACGTGAAGACCCATGTGGCAGTGAGCGTTCCGATCACCGCGCCGGCGGTGACGTCGCTGACGTAGTGGGCGCCGGCCAGGATGCGAGCGAGGGCGGTCAGAACCGCCGCTGCGTACGCAAAAGGACGGGCTCGCGGGTAGAGGAGCGAAAGAGCCGTTGCCAGAGCGAACGCCGCCGTGGCCTCCCCGGAGGGGAAGCACACGGCCGCAGGGTTCAGGTCTTTCGGCGATGTCGCTCCTGTCAGGACGGCTCCGGCCCGGGCCGCAATGTGCCTTGCGTCGAGGCGCAGCGCCTCAAAGGGCTTCATAAACGCCAGGTGCGACGGCGCCTGGTTGGGCCGCACGCGGCAGACGGAGTCCTTGACGAGCAGGCCCAGCGCATCGGCGACGAGAATCGCGACGATTGCCGTGTTGGCCGCCCGCCCGCCCTTCGGGTGGATCGCAAGCACGACGAAGTATGCAATGAGCGCCCCCGTCAGGGAGCCGAAGTAGCGGGCGCTGTCCCACAGCAGCGCCGTGGCCGCGTACGGATCGCGATCGACCGGGTTGGGCGTGCTGAACCGCAGCGCAACGTGCTCATAAAACCACCGGTCGAGGCCGAGGAACCCGGCCGCTATCAGCACTGCGGCGAGCGACCATACGAGCGCAGCGCCAACCATTCGTCGCTTCGGCGACGCCGGCGCGCGCGGCGCCATTTCGGAATCATGCAGGTCGTTGTGTGCGGTGCGGTGATCGGTCATTCGCCGTCCGTCGCTTCCGTCTCGAGGTCGTTGCCTGAGAAACCGCAGGGCGACGCGCGACAAACCCGCCGGCCGCCCGGCCCGGTCCCGGGGATTCTGGCCCCGGACGGGAACAAGAGCAAGTGGGGCATGCGGTCTGCGGTTGGTTTGATCGCCTCCGACGGCGCCGATACAATTCGACACGATATGGATAGGAGAATAACGCAGGAGAGTTCTTGACGGAGGAAGTATCCATGTGGAGGCTGTCGATGTTGATGCTCGCGGTTATGGCGGCGGTAGCCTGGTTGCCGGTGCAGCTTGCTCCGGGGCAAGAGAAGGCGGAGAAGCCCGCCCGGGCGAGGAGGGCCGAGAGGACCGGAAAGAACGCGGGCGAGGGCCCCCAGTGGCACCTGGCGATGCAGGCGTACACGTACCACAAGCAGACCCTCTTCGACGCGATCGACAACACGAAGGCCCTTGGCATCAAGTACCTCGAGGCCTTCCCCGGCCAGAAGCTCAGCAGAGAAAAGCCGGACGTCAGGTTCGACCACAACGCTTCGCAGGAGGTCATGGACGAGGTCAAGAAGAAGCTCGACGATTCGGGCATCAGACTCGTGAACTACGGCGTCGTCGATCTCGGCAAGGATGAGGCCTCGGCCCGCAAGGTCTTCGAGTTCGCCAAGAAGATGGGCATCCGGACGATTGTTGCCGAGCCCGACAAGGGTCTCTTTGACGCGCTCGATAAGCTGACCAGGGAATACCGGATTCGCGTCGCGATCCACAACCACCCGAAGCCGTCGAAGTACTGGGATCCGCAGGTCGAACTCGACGCCCTCAAGGGCCACAGGCGGATGATCGGGTCGTGCGCGGATACCGGCCACTGGCCGCGCTCCGGCGTCAATCCGCTCGAGGCCCTGAAGAAGCTCAGCGGCCGCATCGTCTCGCTGCACTTCAAGGACCTCAATGAGTTGAAGAAGAGAGGTGACGAGGACCTTCATGACGTCCCCTGGGGTACCGGCAAGTGCGACGCCAAGGCGATGCTCGAGGAACTCAAGAAGCAAGGCTTCGCCGGCGTCTTCTCGATCGAGTACGAGTACAACTGGGACAAGGCCAACCCCGAGATCGAGAAGTGCGTGAAGTGGTTCCACGCGACCGCCAAGGAACTGGGCGTGACGTCCGACTAGACCACCTTGCGTGAATCTGTCATGGCCATGGCGCCACGAACGCGGCCCAGAGGGCTTCCGTCAATTGCGACCCATGACAGAATCGTGCTCGGTATTCCGGTTGGGGGCGATGGGGGGGCGGGCGCCATTCGCCCGGTTGGGGCGGCGGAGGGTAGCCCAGGGCGCGAGCCCTGGTCCTGGACGCAGGTGAACGCGAAGCCCCGAAGGGGCGAAAGAGGCGCCGGGCCGGAACCGTGCACGCGGCGCGCACCCTCTTCGCTCACGGCCGGGTGCTGACACTGTCTTTCATGCGAGGATGACCTCATGCAGCAATCGACTCTCACGGTTCTGTCCATCGGAATGGGGACCGTTCTCTCCGGGCTCTTCGGCTGTTCCTCGGCCGGCGGCTGGCCTGGCCCGAGCGAGCAGAAGGCGTCGGCCTGGCGCCTGGCCGGCTCGACCTACGCCTTCCGCGAGGGCACGTTCTTCGAGGCCGTCGACAAGACGAAGGCCCTCGGCCTGAAGTACATCGAGGCCCACTCATGGCAGAAACTCGCTGCCGACTTCCCGAACGTCGAGAACAACTACAAGGCCCCGCCCGAGGCCCTCGCGGCGGCCAGGCGCAGGCTCAACGACGCCGGCGTCAGGCTCGTCGGCTACTACTTCAACGGCCTCGGCAAGGACGAGGCGGAGACCCGCAAGGTCTTCGCCTATTGCCGGACGATGGGCGTCGAGATGATCGTCTCCGAGCCCGAGCCGGCCGCGCTTCCGCTGCTCGACAGGATCACGGCGGAGTACGGCGTCAAGGTCGCGATCCACAACCATCCGAAGGACGCCAAACACCCCGCCTACGTGAACTGGAATCCGGACGAGGTCATGAAGCAGCTCCAGGCGTGCAGCCAGCGGATCGGCGCCTGCGCCGACACCGGCCACTGGGTCCGCAGCGGCATCGACCCCGTCGAGGCCCTCAGGAAGTACCAGGGCCGCACGCTCTGCCTGCACCTCAAGGACATCGAGAAGCCGACGGTGGACTCCCGCGATGTGCCGTGGGGCACCGGCATCGGCAACTGCAAGGCCGTCCTGGCCGAACTGCACCGCCAGAAGTTCGCCGGCGTGATCTCGATCGAGTACGAGCACAACCCGAAGGACAACATGAAGGACATCGCGGAGTGCATCGCGTTCTTCAACAGGACTACGAAGGAACTCAACCAGTAGGGTCCGCTGTGCGGACCAGTTCTCAACCAAGGTCCGCTGTGCGGACCAGGTTCCTCGCCGTGTGCCACTGCTCTGTGAGCAGTGGGATGGGGGAGGTCAATGACCGGAGACGTACGCCACATTGCAGTCGTACTCCGTACCCGCCGCGAGGTCATGTTCGCCGGCGTCGCCCTCGCCGTGGGCGCGCGGACACGGATCGCCGCGTCCGTGAGCACCCGTCCGACCGTCGGCCCCGTCAAGGCCTTCTGCATCGACTTTAACTGGGGTTCCAAGGGCGTCGCCCCGCCCGGCATGTTCGCCCAGGCCGATCCGGCCGAGCATGTCCGTTGGTACCAGGACCTCGGCGCGAACACGATCCAGACGTTCTGCGTTTCCTACAACGGCTACGCCTGGTATCCCAGCGATGTTGCACCCGTCACGCCAGGCCTGAAGTGTCCCGACTTCCTCGGCGAGATGGTCCGACTTGGCCACAAGGCCGGCATGCGCGTGATGGGCTACTTCACGCTCGGCGCGAACCCGTACTGGGAATCGCGTCACCCGGACCTCGTCCACTCCGCCGACTCTGACTACATCAAGATCCCGTTCACGCTCGAGTACCTCGACTACTTCTGCCGCAGCGTCGAGGATGCACTCGAGAAGACCGGCGTGGACGGCTTCATGATCGACTGGATTCGCCCCCCGCAGCACAAGAACTGGCTCGCCTGCGAAAAGGAAATGTACCGCCAGTTGCTCGGCGAGACATTTCCCGCCTCCGGCACACCCTCGCCGGAGGCCGTGCTCGAGTTCGACAGGCGGGCCATCGACCGCGCCTGGCGTCACATCGGCTGGGCCGTCCGCGCGACGCGCCCGGCGATCATCTGGACGAACCACCCGATCCTCAAGAACGAGTACCCGCTCTGGGCCGGCCACCGGCTCCTCAAGGAGGTTGACTGGATTCTCAACGAGGCGCCCGACCTGGAACACCTCGACTGGCTCCGCAGACAGGTCGGCCCGAAGACGCTGATCATCCAGAACCTCTGCGGCTGGGAGGGCCACGACGCGAGCGCCTGGAAGAAGATCGACACGAAGACGTACGGCCTCTACGGCTTCGCCAGGGCCGACGAGAAGACCACGCTCCCTGACGATTCTCTCGCATGGAACGCGAAGAACATCCGGATCCTCCGCGAGGCGTATCACAGCCTCTGACCTGGCGCGGCCCACGGCCGGTACCGAATGTGGAGTGCGGCCTCTCCGAGGCCGCCGCCGTCTCGGGGGGGGCGCCCGCGGCCAAGCCGGCGGGGTGGGAGC
>CAZMVY010000009.1:15309-19646 GCA_964569765.1 uncultured Planctomycetales bacterium | reverse complement strand
GCAGCGCTCTCGGAGGGACCGCACTCGACAAAGCCGTCTGTCTGGAATCCGCGAAGGCCACGACGACTTCAGGCGACGGCAGTACAGGGCGAGTCATTCTGCCCCGAGGGAAGCCGACGGGCCGGTTGACTTACCTGTTTTCCACGTTACAGCGTAATGCCCTTGTGAACGGATTGCCCTGCAATCGTCCGCGTCGTATGTTGTCGGACTGTCTGTCTGTATAGGTGTCGCCGTGCCGATCATCCTTTGCCTGACAACTTTCTTCGCGTCCGCCGCCGCGGCTCCCGACCGTGACACATATGCTCGCGAGCGCGTCGAAATCGGCTGGCAGGACGTGTTCGCCACCGACGCCGGCTGGCGTCGTGAACCCTGGCGGGTCAACGAGCCCGACGACAACGCCGCCGCCCGCTTCGGCCCCGCCGGGGGCGCATTCGAGGTGACTGCGCCCGGTCGCGCGATGGCCTGGACGCGGACCACGAATCCGATCTGGGTGGCCGCGTTCCCGTTCCTGGAGGCCGACTACGAGGTCGCCGGCGCGCGCGACGACGTCGACGACCGCGTCCTGCGCCTCAGCGACGGCTCGACCGGCCCCGTCACGCCCGGGGCACTCAACCCGGAGAACCCGCTCGCCAGCGGCGCCCAGGCAACGCTCGGCCCCGGGACGCCCGGCCGCCATCACCTGGTTGTAGACCTGCGGCCGCTCTTTCGCTCCGATCGCATCGCCGAACTCACCCTGACCGTGCGCAGCGGTGCCACGCCCGCGACGCTGACGATCCGCCGGCTCGCGTTCTGGGCAAGCGATCCGCGGCAATCCCCGGCGGCCACTGCAACCCGCCCGACATCCGGGCCGGCCCTCTTCCCTGCCGAGGCCTCTCCGTCAAGTTCGCCGACCGCCTGGAGGCCTGTCCCGCTGCCCTCGGCCGGCGCGATCCCTGTCGTATGGCTCGCTCGCGCCTTCGCGTCACACGCCTCGTGGCCCGGCGATGCGAGCTACGAGCACGCTGGGATCCCGTTCCGCCTGGGCACAGCCGATCGAGCGGCGCTTGCCACGGGCGTCACGGAAACGGACACCGTCGCGCTGACCGGCGACTGGCGCGGCTGCGAACTCGCGCTGCTGCTCGCCACACGCGTCTTCGGCAGCGATCGCGCGTGGTACGGAGGCCAGGCGCCCCCGTCGCGCGGCCCGATTGCGTCGCCTCACGAGCTGAGCGTTCGCCTGGAGTACCAGGACGGCACCCGCCGCACGCACTTCCCGTGGTCCGTCGCACGTAAGGATTGGACGGTGGAGCGACTGCCCGATGCGTACGTCGTCCCGCTCGATCGGCAGAAGCGCCTCGCCCGCATTACGCTGCAGGACAAGATGACGTACGGCCAGGCATTCCTTCTTGCCGCGAGCGTCAACATCTCCGATAGGCCGCTTGTCCCGTCGCTGGCGGCAGAAGTCCTGCCGCCGGCGCGGCCCGCGCCCGCGGGCCCGACGCCGGGGCCGACTCGCTGGAACCGCTCCGGCGACGTGCTCACCGTCGAGAACGCGTGGGTCGAACTGAAGCTCCTGCTCAACGCGGGACTCGATCTCCGGTTGCTGCGGCTCGTCCCGTCGAATCGAACGATCATCAACGCGACGCCGGCGGTCCCGCTCCTGGAATGCCTCGACGAACGCGGCCGACGGTCCGATCTGACGCTGCGCGATTTCCAGACCCTGACGACGGCCGATATGTTCATCCTGACCTTCGTGCTGACTGCCGGCGACCCGGCCCAGGCCCACACGATCCTCTTCCGTATGCAGATTCATGACGACGGCCGCGTCAGCGTCACGCCCAAACTGGTAAACGAATCTGGCGTTGTCTGGCGCCTCACACTTCGCTATCCGCAACTTCGTGGATGCCGCGTGAGCGAGTCCATGACCGACGCACACTACCTGCTCGGCACACGGAGCACGCTGCTGGCGAACGGCCCCGTCACTGTCGATGAGGCCTACGGCGGCGCGTTCCCGCTGCAACTGATGGATATCTTCTCGACGCAGGGCGGCGGGCTTGGCCTGTACGTCACGGACACCACGCTCACGCGCAAGTTCTTCCAGTTCAAACAGGGTGCTGACGGCGCCGATATGGCCGTGCGCTTCCCGGACGTCGAGGTCACGCCCGACAGCCGGCCGGAACTGCCCGCCGTGATCCTGCAGCCGCACCTCGGCGACTGGCACCATGTGTACGCCCGATACCGCCAACGGCTCCGCACCGCGACCGGACCATCGATTCCGGCTGAGTTGCTGCGCACCGCGAGCAGGCCGTCGGCCCGCGCGCCTCTCGCCGACCTGTTCTACTGCCGGCGCGATTATCCGCTCGGCGGCACCGGCTACCTCTTTGATCTCCGGCGCAAGTGTTACACGCCCGAGGAACTGATCGCCGAGTCCTCGCGCGGCTTCGGCGGCATCGACATGATCGACATCTCCGGCTGGGCCTACAACGAGGCCCTCGGCCGCGTCGGTCAGTATCGCACGAATGACCTCGGCGGCCTGCCCGAACTGCGTCGCGCCGTGGATGCCGCCCACCGGCAGGGCGTGAAGCTCGGCCTGTACTTCGAGGGCTACCTGATCGATCGGCGTTCGGTCCTCGCGAAAGATGCGATGCCCGCTTGGCAGCTTATGGCCAAGGGCGGTAAGCCGCGCTGGTGGGGCGGCAGCGACAAGGAGTTCTTCGTCTGCCCGGGCGTCTCACAGTGGCGCAAGGAGCTTTCGCAGGTCGTCGCCGACGTCGCCGCCGAGACCGGCGCCGACGCCGTCTATCTCGACGAATTCGGTTTCGCCGGCGCGGACAAGGCCTGCTGGAGTCCGGACCACGGCCATGGCGTCCCGTCGAATCCGCTCGCCGAAGAGCAGGGGATGCTGACGGCGGTCCGCAGTGCCCTTAGCGCCCGTTCGCCGAAGACGGCCGTCTACATCGAGTGCATGCCCGTCGATGCCCAGATGGGCCTCGTGGATGCCGCCTTCGACTACGGCATGACGATGCCGAGCATCCCGCGGCAGCACGCGACGAAACTGCCCCTCGCCCGCTTCCTTTTCCCGGAGGTAGTGCCAGTCGAGATGGTCGGCCACGGCATCCGCCCCATGCCCGTGACGGAAGACGACCTGCATCGCTGCGTCTTTCACGGAGTCGCGCTCTGGCTCAAGGGCCGCAGCGACTCGTGGTACTCGCCGGGCTTCCGCGAAACGGCATGCCGCGCATACCGCATCCTGCATGAGCACGCCGACGTCTTTCGCTCGCCCGACTGCGAGCCGCTCGTCCCGACGCTCCGCACAGACCTCTTCGCAAACTGTTTCTCGACGCCCGCCCGGACGATCATCACGCTCTACAACGCCCGCCATAGCGATATCTCCGGCGATCTGATCCGCGTCCCGATCCCGCCGGGCGGACAGGTCCGCGATCTATGGAACGACCGGCCGGCCGAGACCCGTCGCGACGGCGACAGCATCATCATCTGCGGCACGCTGGAACCTCAGGCCGTCGGCGTGTTTCTCCTGACGCCGCCGAACGCGGCCACGCGTTACGGGGTCAGTGCGGAGATACACTGACCGGGGGTACAGTTCATCATCCACGGGCCGCGGACGGATCGGTCGGTCCGGCCTACCTGCCGGCCAACGGCAGCGTGATCGTGAAAGTGGTTCCTTCTCCGGGGCGGCCGGCGGCCTGGATCGTGCCGCCGTGGGCCCGCACGATCCGGCGCGTCAGCGCAAGGCCGAGGCCCGTACCGCCCGGCTTGGTGGAGTAATAGGGCTCGAAGATCCGCTCCGCCGCCTGGGGATCGAGGCCGGTGCCGGTATCCGCGATTTCGATGCACGCCCGTCGCCCGGCGTCCACTCGCGTCCGGATCGTCAGCTCTCCGCCCTTCGGCATCGCCTCCTGGGCATTGATGCACACGTTCAGCAGCACCTGTTTGCAGAGGTCCACGTCGATCCGGCAGGGCAGCGGCCGGGCGGAGAGGGCCGTCCGGATGACCACCTTGTTCGCCACTGCCTGGGGTTCATAGAACTCCACGAACCGCTGGATCACCTCGTTGACGTCGGTGGTGACCAGACGAAGTTCCTGTCGCCCGACAAGCCGGAGGAACTCATCGACAATGTGATGCAACCGTGTGGCCTCCGCCTGCAGAGTGGCCAGCCGGCTGAGGCTGCGACGGCGCAGCTCGGCGGGGGGGATACTCTCGTCGTTCCAGTCCTCGCCCAGCAGTTGGAGATTGACCTTAAGCGTGCTGAGCGGGTTGCGGATCTCGTGCGCCAGCCCGGCCGCCAGTGTGTAGATCTCGATGACCTGATAATAGTATACCTTCGTCTGCTGCACGTC
>CAZMVY010000009.1:0-15299 GCA_964569765.1 uncultured Planctomycetales bacterium | reverse complement strand
GGCGAACCGCCAGCCGACGGCAAGGCCGGCCAGCCCGCTCATTCCCGCGATTGCGACCCATCCGGCGGTCATCGGAGACCCCCGGAATCGCCCCTGGCAGGCCGATTTCGTGTGCGACGTCCGCGGGCGGCATGACTCGATCGGTCCTCCGTCGCTTCCCGCACAGGCACTGCCCAAACCCCGGGCTTACGCCTTGGGCCGCTCTGCCGGGCCCATGCGGGGCCGAAGGCGAAGGGGGCCTGCGCAACGAAGATCGCAGCCTTGCGGCTGCCGACGAAGGCAGCTTCCGAGCCGCACATCGCACCGACGCCTCCGATCCGGCGCAGGCGCTCGTCCGCGGGCGCGTCCGCGCAGAAACGGCAGTTGCCGGGCGTGCGGGCTGCAACGGCGCACCACCACCATCGCGGCAGTTTGCGTCGCGCGCTCGGAGCGTCTGTCAACGGGGCGATCGGCGCGGCGACGCCACAAGCCCTGGCGGTTGCCAGGGCGGATCGGATCCGCCCGCTGTCAATTCGACGGCGGCCCCTTGACGGGCCGGACGTTATGGGCCTGGAGACCCTTCTCAGACTCCACCAGATCGAACTCCACCGGTTGACCATCCTTGAGGCTCCGGAACCGATCTCCCTGAATGCTGCTGTAGTGGACGATGATATCCCGATCCGACTGTGGGCCCACGATGAACCCGAACCCCTTTTTCACGTCGAACCATTTGACCTTTCCCGTGTGCATATGGCTTCCTCCACACAGGATACGCCGTTTGCGGTGAGATGCCGTCCGTTGCGGACGGCCTTGGGAAGGTGCTGTCGGCCGAGGTACAACGTCTGCGGCAGCCGCGGCCCGCCCCGGATCGCGAGCCGGGCCGACATCACGCCCGGCCTGCGACCGCTGACAACTGCCTCAGTCCGGCCCCGGCCCGGCCGGTTCGTCCCCGCCACCGCACGCGGGAGCACCCGTCGGAAATGCATCGACCGGGGTCGTACGCACGTATTCGGGCATTCGACGGCGCGCAGCCGCGCACGGTAAGGCCTGCCTTGCGCCGTCGCGTCAATCCTCGCCTCGGCTCGGTCGGCGTTTCGCCGGTTGGGCCGGCCGACCGTCTCCTTCGTCGCCCTCTTCCTGAATCGCCGCCTTGCGCGAGAGCTTGACGCGTCCCTGCTCGTCGATGGAGATGACCTTCACCTTCAGCGTGTCGCCGATCTTGCACACGTCGCTCACCGAACGGATATACTCGTTCGACAACTCGCTGATGTGGCACAGCCCGTCCTGCCCCGGCACGACCTCAATGAACGCGCCGAAGTCCTTGATACTCGTGACCCGGCCCGTGTAAATCTTGCCGACCTTCACGTCCTCGGCAACCCGTTCCACCATCTCGCGGGCGGCCTCGGCGCCGGCCATGCTGAGGCACGAAATGACGACCGTGCCGTCGTCCTCGATCTCGACGGTCGCGCCCGTGTCGGCTTCGATCTGCTTGATGCCTTTGCCGCCCGGGCCGATCACCTTTCCGATTTTCTCCGGGTTGATCTTGATCGTCAAGATTCTCGGGGCGTATTCGCTGATGTTTGGTCGTGGCCGCGGCAGGCAACTGAGCATCTCTTTCAGAATCTTCATCCGTGCCTGCTTCGCCTTTTCCAGGATCTGAGGGATCAGTTCCTGCTTCAGCCCGCGAGCTTTGAGGTCCAGTTGCACGCCCGTCACGCCCCGCTGCGTCCCTGCAACCTTGAAATCCATGTCACCGAAGTGATCCTCCTCCCCGAGGATGTCCACCAGCAGCACCTCACGATGGTCATCATGGACCATCCCAATCGAGATCCCCGCCACCGGCGGCCGGAGCGGCACCCCGGCGTCCATCAGGGCGAGCGTCCCGCCGCAGACGGTCGCCATCGAACTGCTGCCGTTGGATTCCAGGATATCGGAGACCAAGCGGATCGTATATGGGAACTTCTCCGGCGACGGAAGGATGCTTTCCAGGGCTCGTTCGGCGAGGGCCCCGTGCCCGATCTCACGACGGCTGGGCGAGCCGATACGCCGCACCTCGCCCGTACAGAAGGGCGGGAAGTTGTAATGGAGCATGAACTTCTTGCTGTACTCATCGAGCAGCCCGTCCACGATCTGCTCGTCCTGGACCGTTCCGAGCGTGGTAACGACGAGGGCCTGCGTCTCGCCGCGCGTGAAGATGGCGGATCCATGCGTTCGCGGCAGGACGCCCACCTCGCATCGGATTGGCCGGATGTCATCCGGGCCGCGTCCGTCGGACCGGATACCCGTGTTCAGGATCGTCTCGTGGACGATCTCCTCCTCCATCGCCTGCATCGCGTTGAACACGTCGCCGCGCAGGTGGGGCGGGTTCTCCGCGTCGGCGGGGCAGAGCTCGTCCATGACCTGTTCATACAGTTCCTCGACGGCCTTCTTGCGATCAAGCTTGCCCGGGATCTGGCGGCGCTCGCGCAGTTCCTTTCCGGCCCGTTCGCGGACCTTCCGGATCAGCTCCTCATCGATCTTCCTGGGTTGCCATACCTTCGGCTTGGCGCACTGGCGGGCGAGTTCGCCGATCATGTCGCAGCCGACCTTGATTACATCGAACGCCTTCGCCAGCGCATCCACGATGACCTGCTCGGCCACCTCGTTGGCGCCGACCTCGATCATGTTGATGGCCTCCGCGTGCCCGGCCGCCACCACGTCGAGGTCGCCTCGCTCCAATTGCTCGTGCGTCGGGTTCACGACGAGCTCGCCATCCGTCCGGCCGATGCGTACCGCGAAGGTCGGTCCCTCGAAGGGGATCGAGCTGATCATCAGTGCCGCCGACGCTCCGATCATCGCCAGGATGTCCGGGTCGTTCTGCTGATCCGCCGAAAGAACCATCGCCTGGATCAGAATCTCGTCCATGAAGCCCGTGGGGAACAGCGGCCGGATGGGCCGGTCGATCAGCCGCATCGTCAGGATTTCTTTCGTCGTAGGCCGGCCTTCCCGCTTGTAGAAGCCGCCTGGAAACTTGCCCGCCGCATAGGTCTTCTCGCGGTAGTCCACCGTCAGCGGGAAGAAGTCGATGCCCTCCCGAGGCTCCGCCCGCACTACGGTGACGAGCACCACCGTGTCGCCGTACCGAACCAGTGCGGCCCCGTCTGCCTGTTTGGCCAGTTTGCCCGTTTCGATGGAAAGGATCCGACCGCCGATCTCTCGTTCGACTTTGTACACCGTCATGATTTCGCCTGCCTCAACCGTCTTTGCCGACACTACCTGCGTCCTGTCTGCTGACCTCGCCAATCCTTCCGCCTGCCTGTCGCCACAGCCCACCTCGGCCGCGCCGGTCTCTGGGAGATCGCGCGATCGCCGCTCTCAGTTCGCGGATTCCGTCTGCCCTCCGCCCGGGACGCGCGACAGAAAGCAGCCCGTGGCGTTGAGGGCCGGCGTTGCGGCGGAAACCATCTCCGGGAGCCCCGCAGGATCGCCAGAGCCGTATTCCTCATGATCGCGCGGAGTACGACACGGTCCTGCCGAAAGCCTCCGCGAAGCATGCGCAGAACTCCCACCGGTACCGCCGAAGGCCCGTTCCGTGCGCGCGCCGCCGGCTCGCCGCACCGCAGCTATGCTTCTGGAAAACGCCCGCCCGGGGAGGTGTAAGCAGCGGGTCCTATTTTCGCAATCCGAGGCTTGCAATGATCTTCTGATACCGTTCCCGGTCGGTTTCCGTCAGGTACTTCAGGAGCCGCGACCGTTTGCCGACCATCTTGAGCAACCCCCGGCGAGAGGCATGGTCTTTCTTGTGAGACTTCAGGTGGTCCGTTAACTGCGTGATGCGCTCGGTCAGCAACGCGACTTGTACCTCGGTCGAGCCCGTATCCGTCTCATGCCTTCGATGGGCCGACACGACCTCACGTTTCCGTTCCGACGTCATCGCCATGGTGTCCACCGCCTGTGACCGGTCCTCAGCCGGTTTTGCCCAAACGGTCTTTTTGAGACCTCTTACGTTTCCCTGTTCTATTCCACTGCCGCCACAATAACGCAGACTGGTTCACTTTGCAAGCCCCGGCCCAGCGACTAGAAGAGCGCCCCGGCGGGGCGGGCGGGTCACCTTGGAACGGGCAACAGCCGCCGGCTTGCGGCTTCCCACCTATTTGGCGAGCAACTCCTTGATCATGTCGGTCAGCCTGTCCATGCGGAAGGGCTTGATCAGGTACCCATCGACGCCGAGTGTCTCGGCGTACTGCCGATGTCGCGTCCCGGGATTCCCCGTGATCATGATGACGTAGGGCTTGCTGCCCTTGGGTTTCTTGGCCTTGAGTTTTTCCAGGACGAGCAACCCGCTGCGCTTAGGCAGCATCAGGTCGAGCACGATGAGGTCCGGGTTTTCGTTCTGTGCGATCGTCACAGCCGCATTCCCGTCTCCGGCCTTCTTGATTTCCGCCCCGCTGTCCTTCAACGCGGCCTCGATCGCCGTCACCATGTCCGCATCGTCGTCCACGATCAGAATCGTCTTGCCGTCGTAAGGCGCTCCCATGAGAATCCGCGCTGCGGTCTGCCGCCCGGTCACCTGCACCGGAACCACAGTATACGGTGTCGGCCTTTCGCCGTGCAAGCCGTCGCTTCCGACGGTGCGGTGCGGTCGGCCCCGGCATTCAACTTGCGTTCTGGTAGTGGTCGAGCCAGGCCATCTGGATCGCCTCCAGGCACTTCTCGCTGGATGTCTCCGGATTGTCGTCGAAGTCCGGGAGTTCCATTACCCATCGCCGCAGGTCGGTGAACCGTACTTCCAGGGGATCGACGTCCGGCATCTTCGCATGCAGCGCCATGCCGATCTCCTCCGAGTCCGTCCATTTCAGGGGCCGGCTCATAAGACACCTCGAAGAGGCCGAATGGGAGACGATGCGTACGGCACACCGGTCGGGTTCGGCCCGGGTTCGTTGCCGGTCGGTCCGGCCATCGTCATTTCCCATTCCTGACGCTTCATTTCTCGCGCTCCCGCGCAGTGTTCCGGTTCCAGGCCGGCAGTTCGGCCACGATGTCGCTGGTCCCGTCCGGCACACACTGGCAGGCGAGTCTCGACGTGGGCCGCAGCCCGGGGACCAGGTCAAGCTGATCCTGCTCCTTTTCCGTCGGCGCACAGCAGCTTTCGATCCCTTGCCGGACGAGCACATGACAGGTCGAGCAGGCGCATACGCCTCCGCAGGCGTGCTCGATCTCGATTCCGTGCCCCAGGGCGATGTCGAGCAGCCTGCCCGGCTGGCCGCCGTGGCCATACGGAAGAGCCTGCGGGGTCACCTCCACCGTCCGGCCTGCGGGCAGATAGGTCACGCGGAAGCTTCGACCGGGAAGCGGAATACTCATACTCGTCTCGCTCCGGGCTGCCGGCTTCGGATCCGGCAGGCGGGCAACGGTTCCGACCGTCCCGGCGCCTGCTTGAGAACACCGTGTCGGATGCCGGCTCATGGTGAGCGTCCTGCCGATCGCGCCCGGGGCTCCGGTGCCGCCGGCCGCGCACTCGCCGCGTCGGCTTCCTTCGTCGGCTCGATGGTCTTCAGGACCGCCGTGATGTTCACCTCGGCCAGATGGATCGTCATCTTCCCGAAGGCGTCGAGCGCTTTGTGCAGTTCGTCGGCGTCGGTGCACGTTTCGGCGAGCTGACGGAGCGATGCCATCGCCGCTTCGATGCGGTGCCTTTCCTCGGCGGGCAGCGCCGCTCCGGCCCGGGCCAGGGCCTGCTCGGCCTTGTGGGTGTCGAAGGCGACCTGGTTTCGCAGATCGATCAGTCGGTGCGCCGTCATGTCCTCGCGGGCATGCGTATACGATTCAATCTCCATCCGATCCACTTCGTCCTTCGTCAGTCCGTGGGCCGGCACCACCTGGATGCCGGCCTCCTTGCCGCTGCGAAGCTCCTTCGCCGACACGTTGAGAATGCCGTTCTGATCGATCAGGAACGTCACCTCGATTTTCGGGAGCCCGGCGGGCATCGGCGCAATGTCACGCAGCTCGAACTCCCCGAGCGACCGGCAGTCGCGCGCCAGCTCGCGCTCGCCCTGAAGGACGTTGATCCGGATATTCGTCTGCCCGTCCACGAAGGTCGTGAACATTTCGCGCGCGCGGCAGGGCACCCGCGTGTTGCGGAGGATGAGCTTGCCGGCCGCGCCGCCCATCGTCTCGATGCCCAGCGACAGGGGGGTCACGTCAAGAAGCAGCAGATCGTGCTTCATGCCGCCGAGGATGCTCGCCTGCACGGCGGCGCCCATTGCGACCACCTCATCCGGATTGAGCGCCGTGTACGGTGTGCGCCCGAACACCTCGGCCACTCTCCGTCGGACGAGCGGAATTCGCGTCGAGCCGCCGACGAGGATCACCTGCCGGATCAGTTCGGCGCCCACGCCCGCGTCCCGGAGGGCCTGCCGGCAGGAGGCGATGGTCTTCTCGACCCAGGGTCCGATCAGCCGTTCGAACTCCGCGCGTTCGATCACCCGCTCGTACGTCCGCCCCTTCCCGAGATCGATGGCCAGCGCGGCCTGCTCCCGTTCGCTCAGCCGGATTTTGACGTCCTCGGCAAAGGTGCGGAGCGCCTGCTTGATTTCCGGGCTGTCGATCGTCAGCCCGAACTGCTCGTGCACTTCGCGCTGCACGAGCTGGATGATCTCGCGGTCCAGATCATCGCCGCCCAGGTGCGTATCTCCATGCGTGCTGAGCACCTCGAAGACGCCATCCTCGATCCGCAGCACCGAGATGTCGAAGGTCCCGCCGCCGAGGTCGTACACGGCGACGGTCGATCGGTTCGCTTCGTCCTTCGCCCGGCCGCGCAGCCCCAGGCCGTAGGCAAGGGCCGCGGCCGTCGGCTCGTTGATGATCCGCAGAACCTCCAGCCCGGCAATACGGCCGGCGTCGCGGGTGGCCTGGCGCTGGGCGTCGTCGAAGTAGGCCGGAACGGTGATCACTGCGCGGCGCACCTCCTGCCCGAGGTGCCGCTCCGCGCGTTGGCGGAGCTCGCGCAAGATGATCGCGCTGAGTTCGGGCGGCGTCAGCAGCCGTCCGTCCACCTCGACGGCGGCCACGTCGCGTTCCTCCTGAGCGGCCTGCCGGCGCACGACGGGGTAGGGCAGGAAGCGGAGTTCCTTCTCGGCGACGTCGGCATAGCCGCGCCCCATGAGCCGCTTGATGGAAAACACGGTGGCACGTGGGTTCTCGACGGCGTGCGCCCGCGCCTCCCAGCCGATCGTCACCGTGTCGCCGCGGAACGCGAGCACGGAGGGCACGCGGCCTTCTCCCCTTTCGTCACGGATGACCCGGGGGCCGGCCGCGTCACAGTATGCGACGAGGGAGTGCGTGGTGCCGAGGTCGATGCCGACGATCGTATCCGATGACGACGGCATGACAGGTCACTCCAGCTCCGAGAGGAGGTTGTTGAGATACTTCATCGCGTTGAGCCGGCGCCGGAGTTCGGCGCGCATTTCGTCGGACGGTTCGTCGAGTCGCTCGCACAGCGCGCCGATCGTCTTCTGCGCGACCTCGCGACGCGACTGGATCCGGGCACGGATCGCCGCCAGCACCTCCGTATCACCGCGGGCTTTGGCCGTCTCGATGTCTTCGCGCAGCGTCATCACCTCCGCCAGCAGGTCCCCGGGCACGCTCTTGTCCGCCGCGGCGCTCTTGCCTCCGGCGCTCTCCAGGAGGTACTCGGCCCGCAGCAACGGATCCTTCAGGATTTCGTATGCTTCATTAACCTGCGCGCTCAGGCGCAGCGCCAAGGCACGCATCTCCGGCGTCTGTGCCCCGAAGAGGTCGGGATGGATGTTTCGGCTGATCGACAGAAACCGCCGATGAAGGTCCGCCAGGTCGATCGCGTACGCCCGGGGCAGCCCGAAGAGCCGAAAGTGGTCCTCCGACGTACCCACGGGGTACAGCGTGTGGCACGCCTGACAGCAGACCGGCGAGTCCATGGGACGCGAGCAGGAGTCGCACTTGATCGGCCGCGGGTTGGACGGGGTCTTCGGCATAGGGGTCATACGGTTTCGGATCGACGAATTTCGCAGAGCAAAACGGACGGCTGCCGCCGACGGCGTCGGACGCCCGCCGCACTTCTCGACCGTTCGGCGCCGGCGGCGCCGGATCGACAGTCAGGCGGAGAAACTGCTTCCGCAGCCGCATCGGGACGTGGCGTTCGGGTTGTCGAAGACGAACCCGCGCCCCATCACTTCATCTTTGAAGTCTACGGTCGTTCCATTCAGGTACAGGTAGCTCTTGAGGTCGCACACGACCTTCACGCCGTGCGACTCGAATTCCTCATCGTGCTCGCCCTTGTTGTCTACCAGGTCGAGCGTATACGTGAACCCGCTGCATCCGCCGCCCTTTACCCCGACGCGCAGTCGCGTCGTTTCCGGGAGATTCCGGTCCTTGAGTATGGCGAATACTTCCTTGGCGGCCCGTTCGGTCAGGCTGATCGGCATGGGCTGACATCTCCTTGTGGTCGGAACCCGGTCTGCGTGCCGGACGAAAAACGGGCGCCGGTCGGCCCGACCCGAAGCCCAATTGCATACCGGCCGGCGCCCCCGATTCCATAATATCTATTATAGTGCCGTTTTCGGTGCGGGACGTTCGCGTGCGGCGCACCCGTCGGAGCCATTCGGTTGTCCCTTCGGGCGGAAGGCTGCAAGCCCCTCGATTCGCCGCCGGCACTATCGCGGCGGCGACGCGGCTTCCGATCGCGTCCCCGCCGCCTCCTTGCGCTCCCGCTTTCGTTTCAGGTCGGCAATCGCCGCCCGGACCGCGTCCTCCGCGAGCACACTGCAATGGATTTTCACCGGCGGAAGCGAAAGCTCCCGAACGATCTGGGTGTTCTTGATTTCCAGTGCCTCGTCGAGGGTGCGGCCCTTGATCCATTCCGTCGCCAGCGAACTGCTTGCGATTGCGCTGCCGCAGCCGAACGTCTTGAACTTCGCGTCCACGATGCGGTCGTTTTCGTCCACCTGAATCTGGAGGCGCATCACGTCGCCGCACTCGGGCGCTCCGACGATGCCGGTACCCACCGAGTCGCTGTGCCGGTCAAGAGACCCGACGTTCCGCGGGTTGTTGAAGTGATCGATCACCTTGTCGCTGTATGTCATCGACGAACTCCGTGAGCCTCTGTCTCCTTGCCTCGGCCCGGACGCTTCCCGGCCTCGGCATCCGCTGTGGGCGGGCGCTCAGGCCTGCCACTTCGCCTTCGACAGATCGATTCCCTCTCTCGCCATTTCGTACAGCGGGCTCATCTCCCGCAGCCGGTTGACCGCTTCCGCGACGCGTCCGATCACGTAGTCGATTTCGTCCTGCGTGTTGAAACGCCCGACGGAAAAGCGGATCGAGCCGTGAGCCAGGTCGTCGCGGACCCCGAGGGCCTTGAGCACGTAGCTCGGCTCCAGCGACGCGCTCGTGCAGGCCGAGCCGCTGCTGACCGCCACATCCTCCATCGCCATCATCAGCGATTCACCCTCAACGTATGCGAAACTGACGTTCAGGACGCCCGGCACCGCGTGCTCGGGATCCCCGTTCCGGGTGATCTCCTCCAGCCGCGTCTGCAACCCGTCCCAGAGCCTGTCACGCAGCGAGGCCACGCGCTTCGATTCCTCTGCCATCTCCAGTCGGCAGATCTCCGACGCCTTTCCCATACCCACGATCCCGGGCACGTTGAGCGTCCCGGATCGCATGCCCCGCTCATGCCCTCCGCCGTGCAGCACAGGCTCCGCGCGGACGCGCGGCGCCTTGCGCCGCACGTACAATGCCCCCACGCCTTTCGGACCGTTGATCTTGTGCGCGCTGCAGGAAAGCAGGTCGATCCCCATCGCGTTGACGTCGAGGGGTATTTTGCCGAATGCCTGCGTCGCATCCGTGTGGAAGAGGACCTGCTTTTCCCGGCAGATCGCCCCGATCTCGGCGATCGGCTGGATCGTCCCGATCTCGTTGTTCGCGGCCATGACGGACACGAGGATCGTATCGCTCGTGAGCGCGTCCTTCAACTGCTGCGGGTCGATTCGCCCCTTCCGGTCTACAGGCAGAAACGTGACCCGGAAGCCCTGTTGCTCAAGGTACCGGCACGGGTCCAGGATCGCCTTATGTTCCGTCACCTGCGTGATGAGGTGTTTGCCCTTCTCCCGGTACATCTGCGCGATGCCTTTGATCGCGATGTTGTTGCTCTCCGTCGCCCCGCTGGTGAACACAATGTCCGCGGGCTCGGCTCCGATCAGCCGGGCCACCTGTTCCCTCGCCGTCTCGACGGCCTCTTTGGCCTCCCACCCGAAACGGTGGTTGCGGCTTGCGGCATTGCCAAATCGCTCTGTGAAATACGGAAGCATCGCCTCCAGTACGCGCGGGTCCACGGGAGTGGTGGCGCTGTTGTCGAGGTATATGGATTTCATCGTCGTTTGGGAACCTTTCATCCCGTCGTTCCGGCGGCCAGGGCCGTTGTGACCGGGCAGACGGATGGATCTTCAACGAGCTGCGCCAGCTTCACCTGCCCCAGCAGCGAGCGCAGCTTCGCGTTGATTGAGCGCACCGGACCCCGCACCGGGCAGGCGGGTCTGACTTCGCACTTGCCGCGAGGCACCCCGTCCCGCTCTGCGATACACTGCGTCAGGCAGACCGGCCCTTCGACAGCCAAGATGATCGTCTCTACCGAGATCTCTGAGGCCGGACGTGCCAAGACATAGCCGCCACGGGCTCCACGGACCGAGCGGATCAACCCCCTCTGCGCGAGCGTCTTCAGGCTGTTCATCAGCAACGCCAGGGGGATGCCATATTGCACGGATATCTCTCGCGCGCTGACCCAGCGGCTGTCCGCCCGGGCCAGACAGGTCAGCGCGATTAATGCGTACTCCGTCTTTTTCGTCAGGGCCAGCATCCGGCTCGTGTCTCCATGGCGACGAAAGCCTCTACCCCGTATATAGCACTCAATCGGTCCTATTCCAAGCGCTATTCCCGCCAGCGCGCGGTTTTTTCCGTTTTCAAGGCCAACGCCGGTGCGGCCTCAAGTGTTAAGTGACATACGATGATTTAAGGTTTTTACGGATGGGATCACTCGGCGATGTTTATGGGTTCTGCGTCGCCCGTTGTTCGTGTGGAGGGCCGTCCCCCGCGCTGATGTCCGGGCGGGCCGCAGAAGCCCCGCTTGCTCGGGCCGGCGAGGAACTCCAGAATGCGGCTCACACACGCAGTGGTCTTCTGACTTCGCAGCGCCTCGACCGCCTTACCAAAAGGCAACGGCGAGCGGTAAAGCGTCCGGTATGCCTCTTTGACGGCCGTGCGCTCTTCTGCGGGGTAGCCGGCCCGGCGCATACCGATAGCATTGACCCCGATGCATTCGGATTCGCCGATGCATGTCATGAACGGCAGTACGTCCATGCCGATGCGGCTGCCGCCGCCGATCATCGCCAGTTCGCCCACGCGGATGAACTGGTGCAGCAGCGAGTAGCCGCTGACGATGGCGTTCTCGCCGATCTCGACGTGGCCGCTCAGCGCGGCGCAATTGTAGATCTTGGCGCCGTCGCGAATATCGCAGTTATGTCCCACGTGGCAGTAGGCCATCAGGAAGCAGTTCCGCCCGACGATCGTCTTTGATTCGGGCTGCGTGCCGCGATGGACGCTGGCGAACTCGCGAACGATGGTGCCGTCGCCGATCTCGCAGTAGGTCCGTTCCCCGCCGAAGTGGAAGTCCTGGGGCAGGTGGCCGACGATCGCGCCCGGATGGATCTGGCAGTTTGCTCCGATCTTCGTCCACCCGCTGATGTAGGCGTTCGGATAGACCTTCGTACCGGGTCCGATCGTCACGTGACCCTCGATGACGACGTTCGGTCCGATGTCGGCGGCGGAATCGATCTGGGCATGTTTGTCGATCTGCGCGGTGGGATGAATGGGCATTGTGCCTTCCTTCCTCGAAAAACCCGCGGCATTGTACGGCGTACGCCGCCGGCTTCAAGCCGAAGGCGCGGTGGTCGCCGCCGGACGTGCCCGTACTTACTCAATGGTCAACACCCCACCGGGATCGGCGGGGGAGACCTTCCCATGGACGGAGACTTCCCGCAAGGCGTCGCTTGGCGGAACGTGCAGGACGACAGCGACCGGCTTGTTTCGGAATTGTGGCTGGAAGTCGACGCAGAGACGGCGGCCGTCGTTTTCGAGGCGAAAGCGCAGCGTTACGGGGCCGAACTCCGTTGGGATGCGCTCGAACTTGGTGGGGCGATCGGCCCGCAGCCAGGCGAGGGGCACGAGCCGGAGCAGATGGAGGCGGCCGGGTTCGATCTGGTCGTCGATCACGGCGAGGCGGGCACATTCGATCGGCAGTGGCACAGAGAAGAGTGTGCCGCTGACGCCGCCGCGGTGCTCGCACCCGACGAAGGTCCGGCGCGACAACGCGCCGGCAAACAGGCTGTACATGCCCTCGAGGAACCGTGTGCGATCGCCCGTCTGCCACGCGTGAAACACGTTCCAACTGTAGCACGGTTCGCAACTGGACATTTCGTGGTGGAGGCAGACGGGCTGGTGCCACGCCCCCTGAAGGTCGTAGGTCCGCGTGTTCGGGCCCTCGCGGAAGTAACGCAGGGCCGACCGCATCAATTCGTCGTCGGCGTGCATCAGCTCGCCATAGACGAGGAAGAGCGGTCCGGTGTCGAGGGAGCAGGGGAACTTCACATCACCGCCCTGCGGCAGGGCCGTCGGCACGAAACGCTCGCGGCGGCCGTTTGCGTCGGCCCACTCGGGCATCTGAGGCATGGCGGCGCGAATGGCGCGCAGAAAGCTGGTACGATAGTCGGCGGCTTCGCGGGCGAACTCGTCGGCGCGCGGATGGTTGATGCGTTTCAGGAGCCGCACGGCCGTGACGAGGCCCTTGTAGTTCCATCCGTCGGTCCAGACGGACTGCTCCTGCACGCCGGTGTCCGTGGGTACGGCGGCCGGAAGAATCCCCGGCACGCCCCCGTGCCCGGTGCTCGCGCGGAAGTCGCGGATGAACTCGCAGGCCCTGAGGATCGGCTCCGTCCATCGTTCGATGAACCGCGGATCATCCGTCACGAGCGCATGGCGCGTGGCCGCGTAAAGGATCGCGCCGTGGTCGGTGAGCCAGTCGATCGAGGTGAACGTCCGCGGCGTGGCGAAGTAGCCGGGGTGTTTGCGGTAGGCCTTGCCCGGCGGCGTGATGGTGCCCTGCTCTTGGCGGAAGATCTCCAGGTACTTCTCGGCGGCCGGATGGTGCCCCAGGCCGTCGAGGATCATGGTGATGGTCATGGACGTGGGCGTGGCCCAGAGCTTCTCGTAGTGCCAAGAGCCGGAGAGGAGGGCATAGCGGCCGGTTTCGGGGTGGCGTTCGGCGATGACCTCGGCGAAACGGGGGGCGTGGCGGATCGCGTTGTTGACGAGCGGCTCCGGGGTGTCCACGCGCGAGGCGGTCTCCGGGACCACGGCCCAGAAGCGATCGGCCTCGCCGAGGGCGGCGTCACGGCCGAGGGCAAGCTCTGCCTCCGCGGTCTCACGAGGCGCGGGCACCAGCGGGTGTAGCAGGGCATTGTGCCCGCGGACGACAGGCGGGCCGAGGGCGAGGTATGCGTCGGGGCGGGCGGGGCGTGGGTCGATGAAGGCAACGGTTGCCGGGCGTTCAGAGATGACGGCAACACGTACCCGTCCGCGATCGTCGAGGAGCAGATGGGCGGGCCTGGCCGTTGTCGCTTCGAGACGGAGGGGATGGGGGTAGGCCGACTTCGCCGGGAGAATGGTGAGGTTCTTGTGCCGGTCCATCTCGGTTTGGATGTGCGGCGCGTTGATTCGGATCATCGCGAACGCTCCGCCGGGCGGGGCGTTTTCTACGGAAAGGCGAACCCACGCGAAGAGCGGCTCGGCCCCGGTCTGCACCCGGCCGCCGCCCCGCAGGTGGGCAAACACTTCCTGGCTCAGGATGCCGCCGTCGCCCCACAGGCGCGTCCAGAGGACCGGCGCGGGCTGGTCCGTCCAGCCCTGCTCCCCGACGCCCTCGTCGCGCGAGCGGAGTTGATACGGCTGCGTGGTCGTGCTCACCGGGGGCTC
Organism: uncultured Planctomycetales bacterium; assembly: GCA_964569765.1. GTDB lineage: Bacteria > Planctomycetota > Phycisphaerae > UBA1845 > PWPN01 > CAZMVY01. The sequence goes on along the minus strand of CAZMVY010000009.1, from coordinate 1,283 downwards.
GCCGGCACGCGAAGGCAGAAACGTCAACTGCATGCCTTGGCCGCGGGCCGGGTAGCGCACGGGCTGCGCGATGAGTGTTCCGTTGTAGAGGACGTTGAATCGCAGCGGGTGATCCTTCCAGCCGATGGGAACCCACGTGTTCTCCATGTCGGGCCACCAGCCGGCGGCGATGTCGGCATTCGGTTCGGCGGCCGGCGTGGCGAGCGCAGACGCTTGTCCGAGGCAGAGCAGGGCTGCGGCGAGGCAGTGTGCCGGGCTGTGAGTCCCCGGGCGTGCGTCGCGAGTGACGAAGAAACTCATCGTTCGCTCCTTCTGGTCCGTGACAATGGAGGGTTCGCAGCGAGCAGGCACGCCGTGGCGTGCCATCCGTCTGCCGGATCCGGCCGTCTCAGTCTGCCTGCGACTTGATCTGCCGGAGCCGTTCGCCCGCCACGGAACGCTTGTACTGCTCGTCCAGCGGATAGCATCCGCTTACCAGCCCGTGGCGCGGACCGGTCGTGCAGTCGCTGAATGTCCGGCACAGCCGCTTTGTATCGATTTCGCCGCGGCTGAGGCAATCCGCGGGCAACTCGGGGTACGCCAGCACCATCCGGCCGATACCGACGAAGTCCGTCCAAGCTTCCCGGACGACGGCCTGTGCCACAAGCGGCAGAAACTCCTGCAAGTACGTATACCCCGTGCCCACGGTGATCATATCGGGGAATTGCTGCTTGATGCGGCGCGTTACGTTGATCTGCCGGCCGACGCCGACCAGCGGGTCTTCCGGCGGGCGGTACCCGTCGGAAGGGGGGTAGTACGCGGGTCGTTGGATATGCGGGCAATAATACGGGCTGCCCGCCGTCACGTTGATGAACTGCACGCCGGTCGCGCGAAGCATCTCGAGAAACGCGAATGGCTCCGTGAGATCCAGCTCGCGCGGGTCGTCCGCGTTCACGCCGAAGCCGTACCGGTAGGGCAGGCACTGGCGGAAGTCGCACGGCCGGCCGATGCCCTTGCGCTTGCCGATCCGCGTGGCAGGGTTGTCCTCGAACGGCACCGAATCAAAGATGCTTACGCGGACGCCGAGGCCCAGAGAGGGTACCTCGCTGCGAATCCGTGCGATCAGGTCCCGGAGGAATCGTGTACGGTTCTCCAGGCTGCCGCCGTACTTGCCCGGGCGAGTGTGAGCACTGAGGAACTCGTGCCCGAGGTAGCCGTGGCAAGCCTTGAGATCCACGAAGTGGAAGCCGATTCTTGCTGCGGTCTTTGCGGCGGCGACGAAGTCCTCCACCAAGGCATCGATA
>CAZMVY010000008.1:2153-43650 GCA_964569765.1 uncultured Planctomycetales bacterium | reverse complement strand
GGGGCACGACCCGTGAGGCTTCAGCCGCCGGCATCCGGATACGGCGAAAGGACAGGTGATCCGATGAGTACATGCACACTGGCACCCGGGAGGCGGTCGAAGAAGGGCTCTCGCTCGCCGCGGTTTGTGGATCATGTCGAATTGCGCGGGCGGTGGGCATACAGGCGGTTGTTCGGCGCCGTCGAGGAGTACGTCGGCAGGGGATCGGACTCGGACCGCACGCTGCGGCAGTTCAAGCGGATGCACTACTGTGCCCGCCGGATGAGAATGCTGATCGAGCGTCATGGCGGGCGGGCCGTGCTTCGCAAGGACTACAGGCGGTTTGCGGCACTGCACCAGCAGTACCGCGACGAGATCGCCTCGGACAACCTGGGCCTCGTGTACTCGCTGTTCAAGCAGACGCGTGTCGCCAACGTAGACGGTGATGAACTGCTCAGCGAGGGGATGATGGCGTTAACGCGGGCCATCGACACATTCGACCCATGGCGGGGGTTCCGGTTCAGCACGTATGCGTGCTATGCCATCATCCGGGCGTTCTATCGGTCCGGCCTGAAGGAATCCAAACGCCGCCAGCGCGAGCCGGTGAACTTCGACATCGAGCTGGAGCGGAGCCACTGGACGGAAACGCACCGCGCGGAGGAAACGGTGCTCTACGCAGAGCGACTGACGAAGATCCTGGCCTCGGGGGAGGCCGACCTGACCGCGATGGAGAAGCAGATCCTCGCGCAGCGGTTCCCCATGGGGTTTGGCAAACAGGGCCGGACGCTGGCCGACATCGGGGAGCAGATGGAGCTGAGCAAGGAACGCGTCCGCCAGATTCAGAACTCCGCCCTCGCCAAGCTTCGCCGGGCGCTCGAAACGGACCCCGTGCTCGCCGGCGCGGTGGCGTGAGGCTGATCCAGGAACAATCCCAGGACAACGTAATCTCCGGGACACCGGGCGACTTGCGCGGGCCGGCCGGCTGTCGCCAGGCCTGCGCGGCGCATCTCCTCTTCGGGCAACCCGCCGGTTGCGGCCGGCGAGGCATTGCCGGATAATACCGGCGCTTGAGTGGCATCATCCGGTACTCTTTTGCGTCCCGCAGACGCAAGGGGTGTGCCATGTCGACCGAACCGCTCGCGGTTACAACGGACCTGTTTGCCTGGTACAACGTCGTCTTCGCCGCGTGCTTCGCGGTCGGGTTGTTCTTCACCGCGCTGCAGGTGCTCGGGCTCGGGCACTCGGACGTGGACCTCGACGCGGACGCCGATGTCGATGCGAACGCCGATATCGACGCGGATGCGGACGTGGACGTCGACCCCGATGCCGATGGCGGCGCGGAGGCGTCAACGCATGTCGGCGCCGGCGAAAGCGTCGGCGCGACGCAGGCGGTCGCCCAGTTTGTCGGCGTCGGGCGAGTCCCCGTCTCGGCGATCCTCATGACGCTGTTCTACACCGTCGGATTGACCGGATGGATCGCCAACCTCCTGCTGCGGCCGCGCTATGAATCCGACCGGGCGATGTTCTTCACGAGTCTCGCGATTGCGCTGGTCGTCGGCCTGACCGTCATGCGGCTGGTCAGCGGCCTGCTGGCCCGCTACCTGCCGTCGGTGCTTACCAGCGCGATGAACCGCCGCCAGTTGGTGGGGCTTGTCGGCGAAGCGATCCTGCCAATCACCGAGCAGTTCGGACGCGTGGCCGTAAAGGACCGCTACGGCACGCTCCACCAGCTCAACGGCAAGGTGCCGCCGGGCGTGGAGCCCATCGCGAAGGGTGCCCGTGTGATTCTGACCCAGTATCTCCCCGAGGGGGACATCTACTACGTCGGGCGAGCACGCTGACGGAAGGAGGTTTCTCGCCGTGACTACTGCAATCCTGTGGATTCTCATCGGACTGGCACTGATCGCCGGCGGCCTGCTGGGCACGCAGAGCCAGGTGGTTCCCGCCGGCGCAGCCGCGGCCATGCTCGGCATCGGCGGGATGATGGTCGTCGTAGTCTCGCTGGGCATGGCCTATTCGCGGCTGTATCGCAAGCCGACAGCCAACCAGGCATTCGTTCGGACGGGCTCGGGTCGGGCGAAGGTGATCCTGGACGGCGGCATGTTCGTCATTCCGATCATGCACCGGCTGATCGAGGTGAGCCTCGAAACCATGCGCCTCGACGTGAAGCGCGCCGGGCCGGATGCGCTGATCCCGAAGGACAATCTCCGCGTGGACATCGCCAGCGAGTTCTACATCCGCGTGGCGCCGACGGAGGAGGATATCCTCGCCGCGGCCCGCTCGCTGGGCGACAAGAGCGTCAGCGCTACCGCCGTCAGCGAACTCGTATACGAGAAGCTCGTCAGCGCGCTGCGGAGCGTCGCGGCGACCAAGGAACTGCTCGAGCTGCACATCAAGCGCGACGAGTTCGCCTCGGCCGTGCAGGAGAACCTGGCGAACGATCTGCGGCAGAACGGCCTGACACTCGAGACGGTCACGATCAGCCAGCTTGACCAGACCCCGCCGGAGAACCTCAACCCGAGCAACGTGTTCGACGCCCAGGGCCTTCGCAAGATCACCGAGATCACACAGGCCCAGAATATCGAGCGGAACCGGATCGAGCGGGATGCGCAGCGGGCGATCAAGGAGAAGGACGTCAAGACGCGCAAGGAGATCCTCGAGCTGGAGCGGGACCAGGCCCAGGCCGAGGCCCAGCAGGCGACTGAGGTGGCCAACGTCCGCGCCGCCAAGCAACGGGAGAAGGAGCAGTACGAGATCGAGCAGCGCAGGGAAGTCGAGCTGGCCGCCGTCGCCAAGGACGAGATGGTCAAGAAGGCCGAGATCGCGAAGAACCAGGCGATCCAGGCCGCCGACGTGGCCCGCGAACGGGTCGTGCAGACGGCCGCCGTGGAACGCGACAAGGCGATCCAGGAAGCCCAGATCGCCAAGGAGAAGGCCGTCGAAGTGGCGCGCCGGCAGGCGGAGATCGCCGTCGCCGAGCAGGAGGCCGCTCGCGCCGCCGCCGAAGCCAAGGCCAAGGCCGCCGAGGCGCAGCGCGAGGCCGAGGCCCAAAAGGTCCAGACGATCGCCGTCACCGCCGAAGCCGACCGCGAGGCCCAGAAGAAAATGATCGAGCAGCGCCAGGTCGTAGATGTCAACAAGTACCGCGAACAGACCGAGGCGGACGTCCGCGCCTACGAACAGGTCAAGCAGGCGGAGGCCGCCCTCGCCGCCGCCGACAAGCAGAAGCAGGCGAAACTCGTCCTCGCCGAGGCCGACGCCAAGGCCGCCCGGATGCGGGCCGAGGGCGAGCAGGCCGTCAAGATGGTCGATGTCAACGTCGATCGCGAACGCGTCGCCGTCGAGCAGGCCCGCGTCAACGTCGAGCGGCAGGAGCTGGAGAACAAGCAGACGTTCAGCGAGGCGGCGCTGAAGTTCGAGGTCCAGAAGCTCGAGATCCAGGCCAGCGCTGAGGTCCAGAAGGCCTTCGCTCAGGCGGTGGGCCAGATGCTCAGCAAGGCCCAGATGCAGATCTTCGGCGACCCGACGACGCTGTCGAACATGACCAGCCGCTTCATGACGTCGGTGGGCTATGGCCAGATGTTCAACGGCCTGCGGGCCTCGCTTCCGGACGATGCGCGGGACGTGCTGGGCCGCCTGGCCGGCGGCATCAGCGGCGCCCTCGCCGGGGCGCTCCGCAAGGCCACCGGCCACGAGATCGACGCGGCGACGATCGAAAGCGTTCTGGCCAAGGTGCTCGCGGAGCAGACCGCCCCGAAGCCCGCCGAGGGCGACGGAAAGGACAAGTCCGAGAAGCCGGCCGCATCTGCGGCGGCGGCACACAAGCCGTCACGGCCGGACGCACCGGGCAAGGCATGACACGGGCGGACGGCGGTTGAACGATATGGGCGGGGACGCTCCTGCCCGGAGGGCCGGCTCGCGCTCAGTTCGATCCCTCCTCCCAGGGCCAGTGCTTGCGCCGGTTTTCGCGGACGTCGAGGATCCGGCGGACGGAACGGATCTCCTCCAGCAGGATTCGGCCCCGGCGGACGACGTCCAGCTCCTCGAGGATGCGCTGCTTCGTCTCGACTTCGTCGGCAGGGACGAGCTTGAACGCAAGCACGTCGACCGCGCGGCCGATCGGCACATCCGGACGCAGCAGCGACCGCAGAGCATCCATGCCGTCAAGCAGGTCGAACGAGGGAGCTTGCAACACCTCTTCCAGCGCGCAGCGCAGTGCGATCGCGCCGTCCGGGTCTATCGTGCCACCGGTCTCGGGCAACTGCTCCAGCAGGGCCAGCCGGTATGGGCCGTCGCGGTCCTCGCTCAGGATCCTCGCGCGGCAGATGCCCTCCAGGTTGAGGAAGTAGCGGCCGTCGGGCAGTTGCACGTGTTCGCGGATGTGCCCGACACAGACGATCGGGTGAATCGCCGCGTGGTTCGTGTGGTAGTGCTCGATGTAGTCATCCTCGAGCAGGGCCATGGCGATCAGCCCCGCCTGGCTCAGCGTATCGGAGACCAGCTCGCGGTACCGCGGCTCGAACACCTGGAGCGACTGCGTCGTCCCCGGGAACAGAACCACGTTCGGCAGCGGGAACAGGGGCACAGGCCGGTCAAAAGCCACATCCGTCGGATCGATGGTCATTCCATTCAATTATACCCGCGCCGAATGCGGAACGGGGGGCGGGCGTCGGCGGTGTGTCTATAATCTACAGCCGCGCGGCCTCCGCCGCCATGAGACAGGCTTCGAGCACCTCGCCGCGCCGGTCCACCGGCCAGACCGTCGCCGCGTCGCGTTTCGCCTTCTCGGGCCGGTCGTGCACCTCCATGAACAGCGCATCAACGCCGACGGCCGCCGCCGCCCGCGCCAGTACCGGGACCATTTCGCGCTGTCCGCCCGTCACGCTTCCGCCGCCGGGAAGCTGACAACTGTGCGTCGCGTCGAACACGACCGGCGCGAACTGCCGCATGACGCTCAGCCCCGCGAAGTCGTTGACGAGCCGCCCGTACCCGAAGAACGTGCCCCGCTCGGTCACCATCACCTGCGGGTTTCCCGCATGGCGCACCTTGTCGACGGCCAGGCGCATCTGCTCCGGCGCGACGAACTGGCCCTTCTTGATGTTGACGGGCTTGCCGGTCCGGGCCGCCGCGACGAGCAGGTCCGTCTGCCGGCAGAGGAACGCCGGCACCTGGATCACATCCAGTACCGCACCAGCCGCCGCCGCCTGTGACGGTTCGTGAATGTCGGAAAGCACCGGCACGCCTAAGCGTGATCGCACCTCGGCGAGAACCTTCAGCCCCTCCTCCAGACCCGGTCCGCGGAAGCTCTCGATGCTGGAGCGGTTGGCCTTGTCGAAACTGGCCTTGAAGATGAACGGTATGCCGAGCGCTTCGCACGTCCGGCACGCGACCTCGCCCACGATCAGACAATGTTCGAGCGATTCGATGACGCAAGGTCCGGCGATCAGTGCGAACGGGAAGCCCCCGCCGATCCGGATGCCCGTATCGCCAATGCTGACGGCGCGAGTGCTCATGATGCCGACATTCTACCCGAACGCGAAGCCCGGGCCATGGGCCGGCTCGCCAACGCGCCGACGACCCGTCAGCCAGGCGTGGGCAGCGGCAGCGTCTGCCGAACGCCGTTCAGGAAGTAATCCCGCGTCACGATCTCCCACGACATCTGCCGCGCGTACCGGTAGCCCAGGGCGAGATAGCGCTTCAGGTCCTTCTCGGATCGCGGCAGCAACCGGTAAACATCCTCGGCAATCTCTGCGGCGATCCGTTTCTCGATCTCCGCCGCCTGCGCCGCCGTCATCTTGAGAAGGCGGGACGGGTTTGCCGCCTTCGGCTCGACGGCGTAGTCCTTGATGATCACCGTGGGTAGTTCGTGGTTCTTGTCCACCCGCTCGATGAACCCGCAGCAGCCGCATGCCCGCGAAATCGCGCAGATCGCCCCGAAGGGAAGCGGCTCGATCTGCGCGATGCCGAACGGTTCGTACACGGACATGCCGAACTCCAGGTCCGTGCCGCGACGGACGTCGCTGAAGACCATCGCCTTGGGCATCTTCGTACCGCAGAGGCCGTGTTCCCAGCCGAACTGGTTCACATAGATCGCCCGACCGGCCTTGGCCCGCCGATTGAAGCCGCGGACCGCCTTCTCGATCGCGACTTCCGACCCGACGAGGTCCGGCAGGCCCTTGCGGTGTTCCAGCGGCCAGCCGTATGCCTTTTCCATCTTCGCCACGTCCGCCGCGGAGCGCGGGTACGTCGCCGAGGCAAGGATGAACAGCACCGCCTTCTGGCCGGCGGCCGCCAGTTTCGGATCCAGCGCCGCCATTACCTGCAGGTCGCGCCAGAAGGCCTTGCTCACGACGGGGCGGGCCACATGGGTGAAGACGAAGTCCGGCCGCCAGCCCAGCAGCCGCCGGGCATACTCCTGAAGGCGCTGGTGCGATTCGATCTTCGCCTCCGGCGCGATCTTCGGCGCGCCGACGCCGTTGTACACAAGATCGATCTTGGCGTTCTGAAACTCCGGCCCCAGAAAGCGAAGTTCGTCAACGATCGGATCCCCCACGGCGAAGATGCGGTCGAGCCGGTGCGCCCGCATCACCATAGCCGGCCGGAAGGCGAACTCCTGCGTCCCGAAGATGTCCGGCAGGTACTTGCCCTGCGCCGGGGCCGTCCGCAACACGTTGTAGAACATGATGTCGTGCGCGGGGTGTTTCTCGACGATGGGCCGGACCACCTGGACTTCGTGGGCGTGGAAGAGCGTCCGAAAGCGCGGAGCGCGCCGCCCGACGATCCAGAAGGCCAGCGGCAGCCCGAACCACTCGTGTGCGATCATCACGCACGGGCCGTCCTTGGAGCGCCGCAGCGTAAGCAACGCCTCGTAGGCCGGTACCGCGAGCCGGACGTACCGGTCGTCTTCCGCAGAGAGCTTGAACTTGTCGAACCGCAGGCCGGTTTCGCGTTGCAGACCCTGCTTGACGGCATCCACATGGTCCTTGGGCATCCGCGTAACGTCGATCAGCAGGATCTCGACCTCGTTATCGACGCCCGCCGGGCCGCCGACATACCGGCGCTTGCCATGAAAGATCTCCACGCCGAAGCGCCGTTCGATCTGCGCCAGGCCGACGGCGGCGGTCCTGTCCTCGATCTGGCGTGCGGGCAGAAGCGTCAGGTCGGGCCGCCCGGCCGCGACGAGTTGCCGGTCCTCTTCGGTAAACGGGCCGCACAGCACGGTGCGCTTCACCATGCTCTTGTAATGCCGTGAGGTGATAAGACCATTCAGCACGGCGCCGATGCCCCCGATCTTCTGGACGGCTTCGTGTGTCAGGTGCGCGAGGAACATAGTTGCGGGGATAATACCAATTCCAACCCGCATCCTCCAGAGACGGGGGCCTGTTTTCGGGAACAAAATTGCTCCGCCGTTAATCTGCAGAATCAAGAAAGGCTGTAGTGGCTCCCCCGCCCCATTCGGTTGGACGTCGGCTTGGAATGAGGGTTGCCCGTCCACAGGGGCGGTCAGTATCCCCACGTACCGCGCACAGGCCGAACATCGGTCGGGCACACATCAGGATCAACTGACACTCATGTTATGCAACTGAAAGTGAATCATGACGATGGGGACTTGCCGGCGTCGCCAAGCCTCCGGCAAGCCTCGCAAGCGTCGGGGCGCGATTCGCCCGGCTGCCCCCCCTGCGGGGATCCCCAAGAGGAGGCGTCGCCAAACCGCGCCGAGCCGTCCGCCCTCAGCGCCCGATCGTCAGCGCGGAGGCGCAGTTTCGTTAAAGTTTGGTGAGCCCCCTTCGCGCCGCCTCGGAAACGGGTAAAATAGCGGCGGCAGGTATTGGAAAGGGGACTGCGTGCGCGTGTATTCATGCACGTCCGCCGGAGCAGGGCAAGATGATCGGTCCGTTGAGGAAGCTGGTTTTGACGGAAGACGGGCGCACAAAGCCGGCCGGCGCGATCGCCGTCGTGCTGGTGCTTGTCGGCTCCTGCAGCGCACTCGGCTACTACTTCTGGAAGGGCGCTGACCTCGGCGGCGGCGAGCCCCAGCTTGCTTCGCCGGTGAAGTGCTGGACGTGCGGATACGAGTCAGTGCGCCGCCCGAAGGTGGGCGAGCCTACGGTCGCCACCTGCCCGAAATGCGGCAAACAAACGCTCGCCCCTGCGTTCCGATGCAAGAAGTGCAAGACGCTCGTAGTCCTGAACGAGTATCGTGGCGGAGTGCCGCCCACGAAGTGTCCTAAGTGCGGCGGGGAGGTGCGGCATGGCGATTAACACCCGGCGGAAGAAATTGGCGGCGTTCACCCTGATCGAACTGCTCGTCGTTGTGGCGATCATCGCGCTGCTCGTGAGCATCCTGCTTCCGTCGCTGGCGACCGCGCGGGAGCAAGCGAAGACCGCCGTCTGCCTGAGCCGCCTCAAGAACCTCGGCAATGCGGAGAAGGCCTACGAGAACGAGAACCGGGGTTTCCTGGCCGGCTCTCCACTGACGACGGGCTATCACCTGGCGCACTTCCAGCCCAACCCGGCTGCGATGCCCGGCTTGTGGAGGCCCGGCCTGCCGGTGAACATGTTCGACTACTCGATCCCGCTGCTGCGCGAGATGAGCATTACGCTGCCCAAGGTCGCCATGTCAGCTGCCCCTTACGCCCCCCTGTCATACCACGAACTGGCGACGTCCGGGCCGATGGAGTGTCCATCCAACCTGCAGGTGGCGGGTGTATACAATAGCGCCGGGGCCGTCCCAGGAAACTGGCACGATTTGAAGGCGGTGAGCTACCTCACGATGAGCGGCATCGTCCGGGGCGGGCCCGCGGTGTACACGCAGTATTCCCGCGGTTCGCCGCCTCTCATGGGAAGCGTGAGCCCTTCGGATATGGGACAGAGTTCCAAGTGGCAGATCGTCGTTCCCGACGGCTACGTTCCCCACGTCGAAAAGGTCGGCCAGGCATCGATCAAGGTCTTTCTCGCGGACGGGCTCCGCTACCTGAACGAGAATTCGTCTCAGATCACGTACAACGTGGACCTGCGTGGTACCTACGGCTACCAGTGCGCCCAACCGCCGTGCGACATCAAGGGAACCAGCACGCTGGCACGGGAGTACAATCTCGCCAGGAAGTACTCGTACCGGCACGCGAACAAGAAGGGGATCAACGCCCTGATGTTGGACGGTCACGCGGAAACGCTCCGGGCCACGTTCAAGAGCGATCAGCGCGCCACGGGTCCGGCGGTTCATCCCAAGTACTACTTCCCGACTGGGAGCCAGATCGTCGACAAGACGAACCTGCTCCTCCAGGACGAGCTTCCACGGACGAGTCCGAAACCCATCGTGCTGCCGTAGGCCCCGGTTGCCGGCTCCGACGGGGGCGCTGGCGCCTTCGAAGCCGACACGGTCCCACACAGTGCGGCGCGGTGGTTTGCATTCGCAGGGTCAGTCAGAAAACAAAGGACGCATGGCATGTCCCAGGACGGTCTGAACGAGAAGACGCCGGAGCCGCAGCCGATCGAAGGACAGCAGCCTGACGCGCAACTTAGCCCGCAGACGGACACGTCGACACCGCGCAGCGCGCCAGGGATGAAACGACTCGCGGTGATCGGTCTCGCGGTTTCGCTCGTCGCGCTGGCGGCCGCCGCGCATTACTATGTCCGAACCGCCGGCGACGAGCCGCAGATCTCGTCGCCGTACATGTGCTATGAGTGCGGCTACATCGAGACCGTGAAGCTCAAGCCGGGCACGCCGAGGGAGACCTGCCCGAAGTGTCAGCGGCCGACGCTTCGTCCGGCGTACAAATGCGAGCAGTGCGGCACGATGGCCGTCCTCAACGAATACAAAGGCCTGGCGCCGCCCACGAAGTGCCCGAAATGCGGCGCGGAGATCAAACACGGCGAGTAGACCCGGGGGCGCCGGGTTGATCGGAACACCGCCGACGTGACCGCACGCACGTGGTTTGCATCACTCCTGCCTCGCCAGGTCCACGACCGGCTCCGGTCCCCACGTGAAAACCTTCTCCGCATACGGCCCGAACGTGTCGCGGAACTTGCCGACGGCCACCGGAACGCGCCGGCCGGCGAGCGGCATATCGAGTTCGTTCGCCGGCAGGCCCGGCAGCGTGATCTCGGCCGTCACGAATGCGGGGCTTGTGTTCACGGCCAGGACGATGCCGCCCGGCCCGACTCGCCTCGCGCGGACGTGGACCGCCGGCCGCGACGCCCGGGCCTCGAGTTCCGTCCCCTTCGCCACCAGCCACGGGACGATCCGGTGGATGTCGCGGTTCAGCGGCCCGATCGAGTCCCACGTCCGCGGCGCCTTGGGCCAATACGAGAAGTACAGGATGCCCGTCGCTTTGTGCACGAGCGCGATGAAGGTCATGCAGCGGACCTCGTGCGGCAGCGGCTGCGCCCACTTGCCGCCGTCCGTGTCCGGCCCGCCGAAGACCTGGATGTAGGCCCACGTCGGCCAGTTCGCACCGTGCACGCGGTGGACCTCGTCGATGTGCACGCCCACGTTCGCCAGCGGCACGTCGCGGTTCGCCGTCACCGGGTAGACGTCGCTCATCGTGAAATCGGCCGCGTCTTTGTACCTGGCGATGGCCTCGAAGAGAAAGTGGCAGAGCCCGATGGGGTGGTCCGGGTCCGCCTGCTTCAGCTTCAGGTAGCGTTCCCGCTCGTGCTCGGGCGTCTGGCCGTGGCCCTCGGGCTCGTCGGTGAGGTACCACGCCAGCAGCGCGGGATGCGGCCGTGCCGCCTTGATCCAGTCGTCGCCGGTGAAACACACGGCCATCAGCCCATGCTGGTGGATGAGGTCGAGGTCCTTGATCGCGAAGCCGTTGAGGATCGTGTTGAACCACTGCTCGTGGATCTCCGCGAGCACGGTCGTGTTCAGTTCGTACGTGAAGATCCCCACGGGGAAGAACGGCTTGCCGTCCACCTGGGCGATCCCGCTCGGATCGAACGTCACCTTCGACGGCCCGGCGGCGAGTGCCGGCAGGCTCGTAAAAAGAAGCAGCACCAACGCAACGATGTTGTTCATGGAAACCTCCAGTTGCCTCACTGTGGAAGCAGGCCCACGGATTGCCGATACTCACGAAACCGCGCGACGGCGTCGAGGTCGATCGCGGCCGTCAGCACGCCGGGCGCGCCCCGGGCGATCGTCTGCTGAATCTTCGCCATCTCCGGCCGCCCGGACGGATCGCACACGCTCCCGCCGCCGCACGTGAAGTGCACGTCGCGGACCATCGTGCCCTCGACGAGGCGCTTCGATTCGTGCCGTCCCTCCGCCCAGTCGCTGACCACGACGGGCAGGCCGTTCTCCATCGCCCGCGTCAGCGCCAGGTTCCACCACAGCGACCGCGCGTACTCGACGTGCCGGTCGCTCGGCACCGTGGTCTTGGCCGGTACGCAGAGCAGATCGGAGCGGCCCATGAGTTCGCGGGCGAGCGTCGGATCCCACAGATCCGCGCAGATCAGCACGCCCACGCGTATCCGCGCCTGCCCGGCGTCCAGCTCGAAGACGCCCGCGCCGGGGCCCGCCTGCCGCGCAGCCATCTCGCGTGCGAAGAGCACGCGTTTGTCATACCGTCCCACCTCGCGCCCGTCGCGATCTACGACGAAGCAGGTGTTTCGCCGGGATCCGTCGTCGTGCGGGTAGTCGATGCTGCCGCCGACCACGTTCACGTGGCACGCCTTCGCGAGCGTCACGAGGAACTGGCGCGCCTGCCGCGCGGAGGCCCCCTCGTCGTAGTCGCACGGCAGGCCGGAAAACGTCTCCGGGAGCACGAGCAGCTCCGTGCCGTGCGCGCGAACCGTCGCCTCGGCCGTCTGGCGCAGCCGGTGCATGTTCGGCATCGGCCGGAGCCACTCGAGCGCGGGTTGCAGCGCGGCGACGCGAACGATTCGTGACTCGGCCATCATTCCACGTATTGCGAAAGGTGCCGCTTCGCAATGAGCAACCCTGTATCCTCGAGGTTCGGCCCGCCGGGCCCGCTCGGATCGCGGAAGACGGCGTCGTGCCAACCCTCGATGTTCAGATCACCGTGGTAGCCGCCGCGCCGCAGCTCCTTGATGATCGCGCCCCAGTCCGAGTCGCCCAGGCCGGGGAAGCAGTGCTCGATCGCCCCGTCCGAATAGATGCCGTATTGATCGACGATGTCCCGATACACCTTCGCGTCCTTGGCGTGCACGTGGAAGACCTTGCGGCCCCACGTGCGGAGGTTTCGCACGGGATCGACGAACTGGCAGACCAGATGCGAAGCGTCCCACTCCAGCCCGAGCGCCGGTGAGGGCACTTCCTCGAAGCACCGCTCCCACATGGCGACCGTGCAGATGCAGTTGATCCCGCCGAACGGACTGTGAAAGCGACCCATCGGGCAGGTCTCGAAGGCGATTCGCACGCCATGATCCTCGGCGTATTTCGCATGGGCGCTCCAGATCTCCCGGAAGCGCGGCAGGGACGCCTCAAGCGGCTCGTTCACGATCCGGCCCGCAAAGCCCGCCACGACGGGCACCTGGATCGCCTCAGCGAGCAGGATGACGTTCCGCACCAGGTCGCGGCACCGTACGGCCTTCGCCATGTCGGCGTCCATGTGGTTCTGATAAAAGCCGCCGATGCAACTGATCGCGATTCCCGCCTGGTCGTATGCCGCTCTCACCGCGGCCGCACGATCCCGCCAGCCGTCGTGCGGCGGACAGAAGTCGGTATCGGCGTCGACCAGAAGCTCGACCGCGCTAAACCCGTGCCACCGGGCGAACGCGATTCGTTCTTCCTTGAACGTGCTCAGGAAACCGATTCTCACGACGAACTCCATACCGGCGCGGCGGCGAATACGGCCGGCCGGGCCGCAATCAACCGGACATTGTAAGCGGGGCGGGGGCGGCTCGGCCAGACTCGGCCGGCGATTCTCGACAGGGACGCACCCTGGCCCCGACGGAAGTTCTGCCGGGCGGACAAGGATTCACATACTCGGAGCGACGGGACGGCTCGTGGCTCAGTTGGCTTCCTGCAGGGCGAAGAACAGCGTTCGCCCATACACGGGTACCCGCCACTGCCGACCCTTGTTGAAGGGCTTGCCCGGCTTGATGCCACAGGTCTTCAGCAGCCGGACGATCTTCTGACACTCGTCCCGGTTGTGAGCCATGAAGCGGACCTCGTAGCCGCGATGACTGCCTGCGCGGCCCGGCTCGCCGGGACCAACGGACGGCGGCGTGCGAACATAACCGCACTGCTTGAACAGCTCGACGACCTTCGCCGGCACCGACGCGGTCATGCGCCGCTCGGGGATCCGGTCAGCCGCGATGGAGCCTGTTGCTTTTTTCGTGGCCATCACGGTGTTCCCTCCGGGTTGAACGACCGATCCTCGCGGCCCGCACGTACAAGCGGAACCACCGGAACCGCCCGGCGCGGGGCTGTGGCAACCGGACGCCCACCTCGGCAAGTATAGCGATCCCGCACGAGGAAGAAAGGGCTTCGTCCCCGCGGACGAAGCCTGCCGTTGTTGCCGCACGCAGCGCTGAGGGTCACCGGTCCCGTGGGGGCATCTTCGCGCCAAGCGCCTGGAGGAAGCTGGGGGGAAGGTCTTCTCCGCATCGCCGCGCCTGCCGAACGGCCTCCCAGGCTTCCGGGTAGCGTCCCTTGTGGTAAAGCACAATGGCCAGGTTTCGATAGGCCAGGGCGGCATCCGGAGCGAGGCGGATCGCCTGCTGATATGCCTGGATGGCCTCGTCGAGCCGACCACAATCCTGAAGCAGAGCGCCGAGATTGACGTATGCGGCGACGCAGCCCGGATCACAGCGGATCGCCGTCTGGTACGCCCGAACGGCGTCCGCGAGGCGACGCTCCCCTTCGAAGGCCTCGCCCAGGGCCACGTGGATCCTTGCGCTGTCGGGCTTCATGCGGAGAGCGGTCTGAAAAGCCATGACGGCCTTCGCAAACTCGCCCTTCCGGGTAAACGCGGTGCCCAGTGCGGCGTACGCGTCCGGGTAGTAGTCCGATCCGCGGGCGGCGAGATCGAACTCTCGAATGGCATCGTCGATCCGGCCGCGTTTCAGGAGGGAGCCGCCCCGGTCATAGTGCCACTTGGCGAAGTCCACCTCGTGTCCCGAGAAGTCCGTCGAGGCAAGCGCCGCGACGATCGCCAGGACGGATGCCCACACGAGCAACAGCCGAAACGCGGCCCACCTCGCCAGGCCGGTGCGGGAAGGGTCCCCAGACGCCAACCGAGTCCCGGAAAACGCCGCCACCCGTGCGAGCCGCGCAAACTGTACGACCGCATACGCCGCCATCAGCAGGAGAAACGGGACGACCGGGGCACGGTACTGCGCAACGACAAAGAACGGCAGAAAAGAGACGAAGTAACTCGCCAGGAAGAGGAGGATGAGGACAACCACCTCTGTCTGTCGCCCGACATCGGGGCCGGGGCCCTGCGGCGCTGGGCCTGCCCGGCGGAGGTTCGCCACGAACATGGCCGTCCCGATCAGGAAGAGCGAGAATACGATCGGGAAGGTCAGGAGCGTCCCGCGCAGCACGGCGGAGTTCGCGCGCTCGGACGCCACCACCGTGTTGTGATGCATCTCCACAGGACCCCAGAACAACAGCGTCCTGAAACCCAGCAGGATTAGTTCCAGCATCGGGTGCGCCCGGATCCAGTCCCACGCCTGACGGGCGAAGAACGCGGAGACCTCCGAGTACCGCATCGGACGCCCGACCTTCCGCTCCACACTGCTGACGATGGCCGGGTAGCTGAAACACGTGTCAAAATCCTCGAGGCCCGGCGCGGCGACAAACGCCCCGTTGGCACGATCGTTGTTTCCGATCCAGAGGTTTACGCCGCTGTTGGCCGAGATGAGGACGAAATCGCGGCTCACGACGTAGTTGCGGATCGTTACCGGCGCGATGATCAGTGCCGTGCCCAGGACGAAGCCGCCGACGGCCCGCCCGAGGCCGCGTCGGCTTCCTGGCTCCCGGCGCCGGGCGAGCCAGAACGCCCAGAGCAGCAGCGGCCCGAGGAACAGCAGGACATTCGGGCGACTCACCGCAAACAGGCCCATCAGCACCCCGGCAAGCAGCCCCTTCGCGAATGTCATGCCCACCGCCCATGTGCTCAGGGCGTAGATGAGCAGCAGGCCCAGCAACACCAGCAGGACGGGCTCCAGCAGCTCGCCTTCGTAATAGATGAAGATCCAGTAGACGCCGAGAAGGACCGCGAAAACGAGGGCCGTGGCGTCGTCGAACCAGCGCCTCGCGAAAAGGAAGCCGACCAAGGCGCTCAAGACACCCATCGCCATCTGGACAACGGCGGCGCCGACATAGCTGGGGCCGACTACCTTATAAATGATCGCGAGAAAAAACGGATAACCGGGCGGCCGGAGGAACGGCCTCATGCGGATCAGCGGGTCGCCGCAACCCTCCGGCGGCGTCCAGTCCCCCGTTGCCAGACCGCGCGCCCAGTAGTCATGGTACTGCGCATCGACGGCCGGGTCGCCGAACATCGGATTGCGCACGAGCTCGGAAAGGTACAGCCCGCGCAGGCCGGCCGCGACGAGCAGGATCGCGATCAACGCCGCAAGCACCCACCGCCCCGGGGCGCGGGGCCCGGTCGATGCCAAAGCGGCGGGCCGAACTGTGCCGGTAGTACCCAAAGGCAATCTCGTATGACTCCGCGTCGGGACATCGCACCCCGGAACCCGGACCCCGGTCCTTACTCGTACCGGAGAGCCTCCACCGGGTCGAGGCGGGCCGCCTTGTAGGCCGGATAAATCCCGCTGAGCACGCCGGTCGCCACCGCCATCCCCAGCGCCCAGGCCACCACGCTCGGCGGCGTGTACGTCTCCAGTACGCGGGTGATCTTTTCGAGAAGGTCCGACATCGCGTAGCCGATCAGCACGCCGAATGCCCCGCCGAGCAGGCTGATCGTCCCCGCCTCAATCAGGAACTGACGCAGGATGTCCCAGCGCTGCGCCCCGACCGCCATCCGGACGCCGATCTCCCGCGTTCGCTCGGTCACCGAAACGAGCATGATGTTCATGATGCCGATTCCGCCGACCACCAGACTGATCCCCGCGATGCTGTACAGGACCACGGCGAATATCCGCGTGATCTCGCGGAACTGCTTGCGCTGCTCCTCCTGGTTGAAGACGTTGAAGTCGTCCGGGTCGCCGGGACGTATCGTGTGGCGTGAGCGGAGCACCCGCTTCACCTGTTGGGTGGCCTCGTTGACCCTCGACGGATCGCGGGCCTTCACGGTGATGGCCGTGACGATCTTGATGCCGAAGACGCGGTCCATCGCCGTCGAGATCGGGATGACCACCTGCGAATCCACATTGCGGAACCCGATCATGCCCTTCTTCTCCATCACCCCAACGACGCGGAAACCGATGCCGCGGATCTTGATGGCGGAGTTGACCGCCGGCCGGCCGCCGAAGAGGTCTTTCGCGGCCTTGTAGCCGAGGACGGCGACCTTCGTCTTGGCCAGCACATCCTCCTTCGTAATGAACCGCCCTTCGGCCACCGCGTAGTTGTTCATCGCGGCGTAATACTGGTTGCTGCCGAGCACGGTCAGGTTGGCGTTGCGGTTGAAGTACTTGACCTGCGCGGCGGCGAGCACCTCCGGCGAGGCAAACTCGACATCCGGGCACGCAAGGGGTTGCACGATCGCATCGGCGTCCTCGGGTTTGAGCGTCTGCACGACGCCCATCTCGCGGCCCTCGCGATGGGCCGAGGCGGGATAGACGGTGATCTGGTCGGAACCAAGCGATTTGATGCGGTCGGTAATGTCGCGCTGGGCGCCCTCAAGGATCGACATCGCGGCGATCACCGCCGCCACGCCGATGATCACGCCGAGCGTGGCCAGCAGCGAGCGCAGGAGGTTTGCTCGCAACCCACGCCACGCCATGATGCAGATCCGCAAGAAGAACATCGGTTCCGTCATCCGCCGGCCTGCGTCGTCGCGCGGGCCGGACCATGCCTCCGCCCGCTATCTCCCGGCCCCGGCCGACGTCGATGCCCGGCGCTCCAGCAGTTCTGCGCGGAAGGCATCATCCACCCGGCGGTCGTCCACGATTTTCCCGTCCCTCATCCGGATTACCCGCTGGGCCTGGGCCGCCACGGCCATCTCGTGCGTCACCAGCACGATCGTCACGCCGGAACGGTGCAGTTCGTGGAACGTCTGAAGGATCTGCTCGCCCGTGCGGGAATCGAGGTTCCCGGTCGGCTCGTCGGCCAGCAACAGCGGCGGGTTGTTCACGATCGCCCGGGCGATGGCCACCCGCTGCCGCTCGCCGCCGGAGAGTTCGCTCGGCTTGTGATGGGCACGGTGGTCGATGCCGACGCGGGCGAGAGCCGCCATCGCCGGCCCGCGGGTGTTGCCTTTTCTCGCGTAGATCAGCGGCACGGCCACGTTGTCCACGGCGGACGTGCGGTTGACCAGGTTGAACGTCTGGAAGACGAACCCGATGCGTTCGTTGCGAATCCGCGCGAGCTGGCGGTCGTTGAGTGTCGCGACCGGCTGACCCGCCAGCTCGTACGTCCCGCTTGTCGGCCGGTCGAGGCAGCCGATCAGGTGCATCAGGGTGCTCTTGCCGCTGCCCGAGGCACCGGTGATGCTCACGAATTCGCCCGCGGCGACGTCCAGATCAACACCGTCGAGGGCATGGACGACCGAATCGCCCATCCGGTACCACTTCGTCATGTTGCGGATTCGGATCATCAATTGGTTTCTTCGCCCTGGGCCTTCTTCTCACTGCGGGTCTTCACCGGCAGCTTCGTATAGACCCGCTGCTTCTCCTCCACGCCGCTGAGGACAACCACGTCCACGCCGTTGTCCGAGCCCAGCTTGCACGGACGGAACTCGGGCTGCTCCTCCTCAGAGCCCGGCTTGCGGACCGGAACGTACACGCCCAGCTCGCCGCTGGGCCCGCGCTGCACCGCCTCATACGGTACCAGAAGCGCATTTCGCACCGGCACGGAGGTGAACTTCGCCTCGGCCTGGATCCCCGCCAGGCCGCGGATCTTGTCGCGGTTGTCGCTGGTGATGCGGATCCGAACCTGGAACGTCCCGACGGCCTGCTGAACCTCGGACTCCGGCGAGATCCGCTCGATCACGCCGGTGAACTGCTCGTCGGGAAAGGCCTCGACGGTGATCTCGACGGGCGTGTCCTCCCGGATCGTATCCTGCGTCACCGGCGTCCCCGAAGTCGGCCGCGTGGCGGCATGCGGGTCGGCGCCCGGACGGGCCTCGGGCGGGGCCATCTCACGGACCTTGCCGATGTCCGCCTCATCCACGCTCGCCACCATGTACACCTCGCTGACGTCCGCGATCTCCATCAGGACCGTTCCGCCGGTCAGCGACTGCGTCCCGCTCTGGATCATCTCGCCCACATCGCGGAACCGCTGGAGAACCATTCCGTTGATGGGCGAGCGGACCGTCGTCTCGCGCAGACGCTCCTGGGCGTCCTCCAGCTTCTTCTGCGCGCTGACCAGCGCGCTGCGGGCGCGTTCGACCTCCTTTCGGGCCATCGGAATCGCGATTTCCTTCGCCTTGCGGACATCCACCTCGGCGCTGCGCAACTTCGCCTGGGCGTCCTTGTACTTCGCCTGGATCGTATCCCACTCCACCGGCATCATGTACGCGGGGGTCTCCTTCCGAATCTTCTCCTTGGCGAGGTATTCCGCCCGGATCATGGCCAGCGCCGCCTCCGCGCTGTCCCGCGCCGCCTCGGCCGCGGGCACCCCGACCAGCTCGCGCTCTTTCAGCGTAATCTCCGCCGTATCCAGCGCGATTTGTGCCTGGTCCCGCGCCGCCTCGGCGGCATCGAGGTTCCGCTGCTCGTCGTCGCGCTTCAGGTCCACGAGCACGTCCCCCTCGCGGACCATCTGCCCGGCCTCAAAGTGAACCGCGATGATCTCCCCGCTGGCCTTGCTCTTGATCTCACGCTTGCTCTTGGGCTGGATCTTGCCGCTCGCCTTGATGGGGATCATCAGGTCGGCACGCCGCACCTCCCCGAATGCGGCGTCCAGACCCGTTATCGCGAGCCTCTGATTGCGCAGCCAGAGGTACCCGCCGCCCAGCAGGGCGACGACGACGATTGTGATAATCAGCTTCTTCATGTTATTTTCTATGCACCGTGCAAACGCT
Organism: uncultured Planctomycetales bacterium; assembly: GCA_964569765.1. Taxonomy (GTDB): domain Bacteria; phylum Planctomycetota; class Phycisphaerae; order UBA1845; family PWPN01; genus CAZMVY01. Next base: position 24,556 of record CAZMVY010000008.1, on the reverse strand, counting down.
CACTATAGTACCGCGCGGCACACCCGGCAACGCGCACGCCCCGCTCGGCCGTCTGTGCCTCGCCCTCTTCGCCGTGCTGGGATGCCCCGGCTGCGCTGCCCGGCGCCCTGCTGGGCCGATCGCGTGGGATCTCGTCCGACCGCTGGATCCCGCCATCATGCCACGATGGTACTCGCGGCTGCCCGAAGGATACACCCTGCCTGCTGACCTTACTAAGCGCCTCTGCGATGAGTTCGAATTCGCCCACGTTCGGACGGAGGCCGAGTGGCGTCGGCTATGCCGCGTCGCATTTGCGGATGGACGGCCTCCGGCTGGCCGCCTGGATTTCTGCCGCGGCAGCGTCGTCGTCCTGATCGCCCGGGTGGGCGAACCGGCCGACGGAAGGTGGCCCCTGACCCTCGAAGAGGCACGCGTAGTCGAAGGCGAGGGTTGGTTGCGCTTCCAGCTCGCTACGGGCTTGTACTATCCCGTATCAAGTGGAGCTTATTTTATAGCCTGCTACGTGCCAGGTTTGAAAGCAGCCCATATTGTACAGGTCAACAAACGGATCTTCGGAGCAGCCAATTCGACGTAATGCATGGCAATGCCGGATGAATCTCCGTCGCCCATGGCGCATTTCAGCAACTCAGCATGTTGAAAAAAAGAAACAGATCCCATTGACGCATGTCGATAGCCTATTGTATGTTGTTCAGGAGCAACGAGTTCTGGTTTACGTTGATTCAGGGCCACGCAACTGACGGGATCGCCCCGAAAAGAACCTGTCAGGGCGGCTTGTCGCGAGCAGGGAATGCTGGAGCCATCCGCACATAGCAACGATGAATCGGCACCGACCTCGGGCAGCCCCGCCGCGCTGGCGTCAGCGGTAGGGCTCGGGGACATCGCGGAAGATGTATTTCACGCACTGCCATTGGGGCTCATCGTATTTGACGGGCGGATGCGGGTCACGCACGCCAACACGGCGGCCGAGTTCCTGGCCCGACCGGGCGAATGCCTCACCGCCGCCCTGAAGCGGGGCGCGGTCGAGAGCCAATATGAGGACTGGGGCTCGGAGCTGCGCCACACGCTGGAAAGCCGGCTTGCGAAGCGATTCGAGCACATCACATACCGTACCGGCGACGGCCGGGAGCTCATCGTCAACCTGACGTGCAGCCCGCTGGCTGGCAGCCGGGCAGCCGAGGCGATCGGCGGCTTGCTGGTCGTGGAAGATGTCACGGCAAGCATCGGCATGGAGAAGCGCCTGGCCGTGTCGGAGCGCATGGCGGCCCTCGGCAAGCTGGCTGCACGTGTCGCGCATGAGCTGAACAATCCGTTGGACGGCATCCTTCGGTATCTGGGCCTGGCGCAGCGGGTGATCGAACGCAATGAAGCCGACAAGGCGCGGCACTACCTGGAAGAATCGCGGGCGGGCATGCTGCGGATGGCACAGATCATCACGGACCTGCTGGAGTTCTCGCGAAACGCGCACGCCTCCTACGAAGACACGGGGCTCAACACGATCGTGGAGGAGGCCGTCAGGGTGCTCAGCGACCAGGCGGCCCGCGTGGGGGTCTCGATCGTCTGTGCGTTCGACGGCAAGCTGCCCGTGGTGCGGGGCGGCGGAAACCTCTTCCAGGTGTTCTGCAACATCATCAAGAACGCCATCGACGCCATGCCCTCCGGCGGCACCCTGACGATCGGATCCGCGTTGACGGGCCGGGAGGCCGTCATTTGCTTCGAGGACACGGGCACCGGCCTGCCGGAGCCGACGGAGCGCGTCTTCGAGCCGTTCTTCACGACGAAGGCGCCGGGGAAGGGAACGGGGTTGGGCCTGGCGATCTGCCGCGACATCGTCGAGAAATATCACGGCCGGCTGACGGCTGAAAACCGCGAACAGGGCGGGGCGCGGTTTACCGTCCGGATTCCGCTGGAAAGCTGCGTACCGCCGCGCCGGGCACCGGGGTCTTCCGCGCGGACCGGCTCGACGCAGGCCAAGGGGGAGTCTGACAATGGCTGAAACGAAAGACCGCATTCTCATCGTGGACGACGACAAGATCATCCTGGAGTCGCTCAGCGAATTTCTGCGGCTCGAGGGCTATGAGACGGCGGGGGCGGCGACGTTCGCTGCGGCGCTGGCCGCGCTGGAGCGCCAGCGGTTCAACCTCGTGCTCACAGATGTGAACATGCCGGAGAACGACGGCTTCGAGCTGCTCCGCGTGATCCGCCAGCGCTATCCCGACGTGGTCGTCATCATGATCACCGGCTACGGCACGATCGAGAGCGCCGTGGAGGCGATCAAAATGGGGGCGTACGACTACCTCACCAAGCCGATCATCGACGATGAAATCCGGCTCGTGGTCGAGCGGGCGCTCAAGCAGCAGTCGCTGATCCGTGAGAATCGCAACCTCCGCGAGCAACTCGGGCTCCGCTACGCGCTCGACAACATCGTCGGCCACGATTACAAGATGCTCAAGATCTTCGACCTCATCGAGACCGTCGCCGACTCGCGGGCGACCGTGCTCATGCAGGGCGAATCGGGCACGGGCAAGTCGCTCATCGCGCGGGCCATTCATCATCGCAGCCAGCGGCGCGACAAGCCGTTCATCGAGGTCAGTTGCGGCGCGATCCCCGAGACGCTCCTGGAGAGCGAGCTGTTCGGGCACGTTCGCGGGGCGTTCACCGGGGCCGTCGCCGACAAGGAGGGCAAGTTCAAGGCGGCCGACGGCGGGCCGATCTTCCTCGACGAGATCTCCAGCGCCTCGCCCGCGCTGCAGGTCAAGCTCCTCCGTGTGCTCCAGGAGCGGCAGTTCGAGCCCGTCGGAAGCAACAAGACCCAGACGGTCGACGTCCGCGTGATCCTCGCCAGCAACCGCGACCTGGGGCAGGAGGTCCGCGAGGGCCGCTTCCGCCAGGATCTCTTCTACCGGATCAACGTGGTGACGATCAGTCTGCCGCGGCTCGCCGAACGCATCGGCGATATCCCGCGACTGGCCGAACACTTCCTCCGGCATTACTGCGCCCAGTCGCGAAAGGAGATCCTCGGCTTCACCGACGGCGCCATCCAGCAGATGCAGCGCTATCACTGGCCGGGCAACGTCCGCGAGCTGGAGAATGTGGTCGAGCGGGCGGTGATTCTGACGAAGAACCGCTACATCACCGAGGACGATCTGCCGTCCACCGTCCTCGAGGGCGCCGCCGCGCCCGCCGTCCCCGACGACGGCCAGTACCGTCCCATGTCGCTCAAGCAGGCGCTCGAGGAACCCGAGCGACGCATCATCGAACAGGCCCTCCGCGCCAACGGCTGGAACCGGCAGATCACCGCCGACGTCCTGGAGATCAACCGCACCACGCTCTACAAGAAGATGAAACGCTACGGCATGGAAGTGGACCCCATGCGCCGGGAATCGCGATCGCGCCGGTAGTCGACCTCGCCAGCCGCGGGGCGGCCGCGCGTCGGTCCGTCATCGCGGTGCGACGACGGTGCAGACGCCGTTGCGGGCACAGCGAAGTCACGGTACGGCCGCCCCGTCTGGTAAAGGCGGAGCCGGCTGTTCATGTCTACGACCAGGTCGTGCCGGCCGGCGGACGCAGCCTGCTCGATGCCCCTGTGAATCGTCTCGACCGCCTCCGCAAACCGCCCCTGGCACGCGTACGCCGCCGCCAGCGTGTCGAGCGCGGCGGCGTCACGCCAACCGGTTGCCTCGCACGCGCGCCGGGCGAGCCGCACGGCCTCCGCGGCATCGGAAGGCTGCCCGCGCGTGGCCAGAACCCACGCGAGGTTGTTGCATACCCCCGGCGAGTCGGGGCGCACGGCCAGGACCTCGCGATACTGTCGCACCGCCTGGTCGATCCGTCCGACTCGGACCAGTGCGTCGGCCAGGCGGCTCTGCCATTCCGGATGCCTTGAGTCGAGTGCAACGGCCCGCTCGAAGTGGCCGACCGCCTCCTCGGTCCGCCCCAGTCTCATCAGCACGATCCCGAGGTTCGCATGCGCAATCGCCGAGTAGGGTTTTCGCTGCAGAGCCTCGCGAAGATGCTTCGCCGCCTCGGCCGTGTCTCCCCTTTGCGCGAGGGCGATCGCCAGGTTGATTTGCGCTTCCGCAAACGAGGGACGCAGCCGCAGCGCCTCCCTGTGTCGGGCGACGGCCCCGTCCAGCTCGCCGCGGGCCGCCAGAATACTGCCGAGCGCCGTAAGCGCCTCCGGATACCCGGGCCGCAGACGCAATGCCTTCTGCAAGTACTCGACCGCTTCGTTGGCTCGGCCCCCGCGGGCGAGAAGGATTCCCAGGTTGGCGTGTACCGAGGCCTCTCCGGGGGCCAGCACCAGCATGTGGCGATACAGGCCTTCGGTATCCCGCCAGTGTACAAGGCAGGTCCGCACCAGAAATGCCTCCGCGCCCGCCGCCGTCAGCAGCCCCGCGGCGCCGACGACCGTCAGGAAGCGGCGCGAGGAGCGGCGGGCAGCGGCTTGCCACAACACGCTGAGCCCCCACGCCAGGCTGAGCAGAAGCCCCACGGCCGGCAGATAGACGTATTTGTCTGATGCAGCGACCCAGCTATAACCGACCACGCCGAGGGTAGGCGAAATCACTACGACGAAGAACAGCCAGCCGGCCAGCAAGGCGCGGGTCCATCGCAGCGTGACCAGCACCCAGGCAAGCAGCGCGCACACACCGGCAACCGCGACCCGAACGGACGGCTCCCTCAGCGACCACGACGCCGGCATCACATAGACGGAAGAAAGATGCACGGGCCAGATCATTTTGTAGAGATAGAACATGAGAAGGTAGCTGATCCGTAGCGGAAGCCGCCACAGCGAGTACTCACCCGGCATCACGACCGACGCGGTCCGCTGCGTGGACAGCACGGTGATGACGGCCGAGATGGCCGCAATCGTGAAGAACGGCACCTTCTCCCACAATGCCCGGCGGTTCAACCGTGTAAGAGGCCAGTAATCGAGCAGCAGCAGGGCGGCGGCCAGAGGGGTCGCCGTGGGCTTGGCCATCACCGCCAGTACATACGCAACCAGCGAGGCGGCATACCATGTTCGACGCCCCTGACGCGCATAAGCCGTGTAGAAGATCAGGCACCCGAGCCCGAAAGATGCGGCCAGGACGGTCTTACGTTCCCACACCCAGGCAACCGGCTCCACCGTCAGCGGATGCAGCCCGAACAACAGCCCGCACCCTGCGGCAATCCAGACCCAGGGGCGCCCCGGCGAGTCCCCGTCCGTCCCGACGCGACGCGACGCCTCCGCCACCCGATCGGTGACCCGGGCACCCGTTCCGAACAGCAGATAGACCAGCACAATTACCTGCGCCGTGTTCAGTACGTGCAGCGCCAGGCTTGTCCGATGAAACGGCCGCAGGTTGTCGATCCGACCGCCCAGCGCGACGTCCGCCATCAGCGAGATCAGGGTCAGCGGCTCGTAGTAGCCGGCGACCGTGGAAGAACTGACGACCTCCGTGAAGATCCGGCGCGCCGACGACCAGCCGGGATGCTGAATCAGGGGGTTCTGAAACAGGAACTCGGTGTCGTCAAGCGATATCGCCCCGGCCGAGAGGACGGGCCAGTACACGCCCGCCACGACAACCATGACGGCCGCCGTCAGAATGGCCAACAGGCATACCCGGCCCGTGCAGCGCACTGGCGAGCTTCGGCTCTCGGACCGCGTCAACGGTTGAGGGATCGGTGGACCCGGCGACACATGCTGAGTATAGCGTCCGGACCTTCGCCGCCCAAGAGATCGGCCGCCGGCGGTTATTCCTCCGGCAGCGGCTGGCCCTTCGTCTCCGGCGCCCAGAGCAGTGCCATCAGACCGAGCACGTAGACCGCGCTGACGACAACCGCGCCGACGCGGAACGGATGCGCGAAATGCAGGGCAGTCAGCGCATCGCGGATGTGATTGCCGAGCAGCATGACGATCGCGGCGGACAGGCGGGCGACGTTGTAGCCGAAGGCCGTACCCGTCGAGCGCAACCGCGTCGGGAAGATCTCGGGGAAGTAGACCACGAAGCCGCCCATGATACTCAGGTTGAAGTAGCCCATGATCGGCAGGACGACGTACGCCTTCGCCGCCGAGTCGAGGGTGAGAAAGACGTAGGCGATCAGCGCAAACGAAATGAGAAACGCCGCGGCAAAGGTCTTGCGCCGGCCGATGCGGTTGGCGATCGGCGCGAAGCTGAGGATCCCCAGGAAGCCGCCGATGTCCTGAAAGAGGTTCCCGAGGAATTTCGCCTGGGTAATCCGCCCGGCCAGGGCGGCCTGTTCGGCCGCGGGCAGGCTCGCCATGCCTCCCGCGGGCGTCAGGGCGTACGTAATCAGTTCCGGTGTCCAGAACGCCACGCCCCAGACGCCGACGATGCCCGCCGTGGCCATACAGACCGCGACGATCGTGTTCGTCCGCCATCGGGGGTGCCCGAACATGCTGCGAAGATCGCCGAGCTGTCGCTCGAGGTTCTCGCCGGCGGTCTTGCGAGCCTGTTGCCACCGCTCCGACTCCTTCAGCGTACGGAGCACGAGGACGATCAGCATCGCCGGCATCGCCCCGACGAAAAAGGCAACCCGCCAGCCCGGTACGCCGTGGCCCAGAATCCCCGGAAAGTACAACTGCGCCGGCCTGAAAACCTCCGAGCCGATGGCCAGACCCAACATGTTGCCCAGCACGGAAAGCGCGGAGAACAGGCCTAGCGCCGTGGACCGGGCGTGGTCCGGCATCGTCTCGGCGATCAGCGTGGCCGCGGCCGCGAACGCCCCGCCGATCCCGCTGCCCATCAGAAAGCGATAGAGACAGAAGTCCCATCCGCTCGTGGCCAGCCCGCACAAGCCGGTGAACAGGGAATAGACGAAGATCGACGCGGAGAGCGTCTTGACGCGACCCCACCGGTCGCCGACAACGCCGAAGAACAGCCCGCCGGCCGCCCACCCGATCATCGTTGCCGCCGTCGCGTAGGTGCCGTAGTTCGTGACGACGGGGTGCTCCTCCGGCAGATGCAGGAGCTGCGAGAGCGCCGGTGAGCGGACCATCGTGAAGAGCCGCTGGTCCATGCAGTCGAAGAGCCACGCCATCGCGCCGACGGCGTAGACCCACCACTGGTACGCCGTGACGCCCTGATACCAGCGAACGGACCCGGCGGACAACGACGCGGGTGCGGCACCGGGCGCCGAGCCGGAAAGGCGGGCCGGTCTGTCCAAGTCATCACGCATCGCTCTTCGTTCCGCCCCCGGTCTCATTCTTCCGGCAACGGCCGATCCTTCGTCTCCGGGGCCCAGAGCAGCGCGAGGAGCCCCAGGAAGTAGAAGCCGCACAGGATCACCGCCCCCCAGCGGAAGACCTGCACGACGCCCATGTACCGCAGGGCGGCCTGAAGCGGACCGATCAGCAGCACGATCGCCGCCGTCAGCACCCGGGCCACGTTGTAGCAGAACGCCGTACCGGTCGACCGCAGCCGCGTCGGGTAGATCTCCGGGAAGTAAATCGAGTATCCCCCGAAAACACTGAGCGTCACGAACCCGACAAGCGGCAACATGATGTAGGCGTGCCATTCAGTCCGCAGGAGGAGAAACGCGCCGGAGACCACCACGAAGCCGGCTACGAACGAGAGCGCAAAGCTGATGCGGCGGCCCAGGCTCGTGGCCAGTATCGTGAACGCAAACATTCCCAACAGCGCGCCGATATCCTGCAGGGCCGTTGCGCCGCCGATCACCTTGTCCACGTGCTCGGGGTCCGCGCCGGCCAGGGAGTGGCGAATCAGCTCGGGCGACCAGAAGCCCACGCCCCAGAGTCCGACGACGCCGGCCACCCCCACCCCCACGCCCACCAGGGTACTGCGCCGCCAGCGTGGATCCCGGAACATGCCCTTGATGTCGCCCATCTGTTTCTGGAGCTTGTCGGCGGCAGCGGCCTTCCGCGCCTCCTGCCAGCTCTGCGGTTCCTTGATGGTGGCCATGATGAAGACGACAAGCACTGCGGGCACCGTTCCCAGGAAGAACAGCAGACGCCAGCCGGCCAGCCCGTCCGCGCCGAACGTTCCCGCGAAGTAATGGGCGCTCGGATGGACGAGTTTCCAGGCGACGGCGGAAGCGATGATGTTGCCGACGGCCGAGAGAGACTGGAACAGGCCGAGGGCAAACGCCCGCGAATGCGCCGGGACGGTCTCGGCGATCAGCGTCGCCCCGGTCGCGAACGCTCCGCCAATCCCGCAGCCCATCAGGAACCGCCAGATGCAGAAATCCCACCATGCGGTCGAGAAGCCGGAGAGGCCGGTGAAGACGGAATAGACCAGCACGCTGGTCGAGAGCGTCTTGGCCCGGCCCCATTTGTCCCCGACGATCCCGAAGTAGAAGCCCCCGACCGCCCAGCCAAGCATCATCGCGGCGGTCGCGTATCCGCCGTACTGGTTGATCACCACCCGGTCGGGAGCCGCTGGACCCTGCGTCAGAAGCTCCTTGAGCGCCGGAGCCCGCGAAAGCACGAAGATCCGTTGCGACATGGTGTCCATCAGCCATGCCAGCGTGCCCACGCACAGGACCCACCACTGGTAGCCGGTCATCCCCTGATACCACCGTAAACGTGCTTCTGTGGCGAGTTGCGGTGCGGTGCTCATCGGTTTTCGTCCTCGCAGGCATATAACGCTGAACCGGCGCGCGACCCGCATGCTACGGGATGACACCGGGAAAATCGACCCCCGAATCCGTGACCGGCAACGGTGAGCCGCCTATGGCCGTTCGCCGCCGGGCCGGGGTGCCGCCGCACCGGCACCCGTTGCGGCGAAGGCTGCACGCGATCCGCTGCCCGACGGGTCGGCACCTCGACCTCGCGAGCAACCGGTACGCCGTGCGCCTTCGCTCACGACAGATACTGATCCGGGAACTTCCAGGGATCGCGGTACGTCGGCTTGAAGAGCCTCATCGCCTCCGCGTCGTCGGGGATCGTCTCGGTAGCGGGGTCGAAGCGGACCGACCGCCCGAGCTTCAATGACAGCAGCGACAGCGTGATGGCCATATCGATCTTCGAATGGTAGCCGACGTGGCAGCTCGGCTGCGTCCGGTTGCGGATGCCGTCGAGCCACTCGCGATGATGTCCCACCGAATCCGGGATGACCCTGGGAATGTCATCGAGGTTAAACTTGTGCAGGAAGCACGCCTCGCGCACGACCTCCAGCACACCGTAATCACCGATCAGCGTCCCGTTCACGCCGTGCAGGTAGATCCCGCGGCGGCGATGGCAGCCCTGGTTGCCCTGCAACGTATATCCGAAGCTGTTGATCAGCGACGTCGTCCACGTCATCGTGAAGTTCGGGAACTGCCAGGTCACTTCATGCGTGTCGTATGCATCCCCATCGTCCCGGACCAGATAGCGGCCGCCCGAGCTGTACACCGCCGTCGGATAGCCCAGCTCCAGCGCCCAGAAGGGCACGTCGATGATGTGTGGGGCCATGCCTGGCGTCCAGCCGCCGCTGTAGGCCATGAAGGACGGATGGTGGGCGGAGTCCTTGAACAGCAGCGCGTTGAACTCGCGCCAGGGGCCGGGTCCGAGCCACATATCCCAGTCGAGGCCCTCCGGCACCCGCGTGTCGGGGGCATGGCCGATCCCCTTCTCGCCGTCATTGAAAATGTGAAACGTGCGGGCGAGCGAAATCTTGCCGAGTACGCCGGAGCGGACCACGTCAACGATGCGGCGGTAGTTCGCCGTGGCGTGGACCTGTGTGCCGATCTGGGTGATGACCTTGTGCTTCTCGACGGCGCGTTTGACGGCAAGCGTCTCGGCGGGATAGAGCGTCATCGGCTTTTCGAGGTAGAAGTCCTTCTTCGCCTCGGCGGCGTCGACGGCCATGCGACAGTGCCAGTGCGGCGTCGTTGCGATGAGCACTGCGTCGACGTCCTTGCGGGCGAGCACCTCACGATAATCATTGTAGGGTTTGGGATCATGACGGCCGCGACCTTCGGGCTTGGTGGTCGCCTTTCTGACCTTGTCGATCGTGCGGTCGCGGCGGGTCTTGTCCACCTCGCAGATTGCGACGATGGAGGTGTCGGGCTGCTTGAGCAATTCGTCGAGGTTGTAGTTGCCCTGGCCGTTGGCACCGATCAGGCCGATGTTGATGCGGTCGTTCGGCCCCGGACGGCCGGGAGCGGCCAGAACGCCGGACGGGATCACATACGGGGCCGCGAATCCGGCCGCGGCCGCCGTCGCGGTCCGGTTCAGGAAGGCTCGTCGGGACATCGGGGTCGGCTTCGCGACTTCGGCCATCATGACTCGCCTGGTTCTGAAGGAATCGGGGGCCGGACCCCCTTGCCACGCGGCCGCCGCGGCACGGCGGCGCGGTCCGGCATTCTACCGGGGCCGAGGGGATGCTTCCAATGCCGTTCCCGGTTCGATCGGCGCATCGCGCGCGCCCCGGGCCTTGCCCCGGGGGCGAGAGAATTGCCGCGGCCGTGCCAGCTCTCCCGAAAGCGCCCCGGTCGCCAGCGGCACCGTCAGCGGCGTGCGACGAAACTCCGCGGCGCCGCCTTGCATCGCGACACCGGCTATGGCTCGTGCCGATTGACGGGGCATGGCATCACCGATACCATCGCGCGGGAGGTCGAAAAGCGAAAGGGCGGGAGGCCGAAGCGACCCCGGGGCGCGCCCCGTGGTCCGGCGGTGAAGCCGCCTGCTGCCGTCCGTTCTTCCGCTTTCCCGCTTTCGTGAAGGGAGTCCGAAGCGAAGTGTCCGCCGCGGGTTTTGCGCATCTGCACGTCCACACGCACTACAGCCTGCTCGACGGGGCCACGCGGATCGCCGCGCTGGTCGCGAGGGCCAAAGAGCACGGCAGCCCCGCCGTCGCCATTACCGACCACGGCAACCTGTTCGGTGCGATCGAGTTCTACACCGCCGCCATCAAGGCCGGCATCAAACCGATCATCGGCTGCGAGGTCTACATCGCACCGGGCGACCGCCGCAGCCGTGAGCCCTGCGGCATCAACGAGGCCAGCTACCACCTCCTGCTGCTCGCGCAAAACCGGACGGGTTATCACAACCTGCTCAAGCTCACGAGCCGGGCGTACCGCGAAGGCTTCTACTACCGACCTCGCGTCGACAAGGAACTGCTCCGCGAATATGCCGATGGCCTCCTCGCCACGAGCACCTGTCTCGGCGGCGAAGTCCCCCAGGCCTTTCTCACCCACAACCGCGCTGCGGCGGAAGACGCCGCGAAAGCGTATCTGGAGATCTTCGGCCCCGACCGGTTCTTCATCGAGATCCAGGACCACGGCCTGAAGGAACAGAAGGAAATCAACCCGGAGCTCGCGGAGATCGCCCGCCGCCTCGGGCTGGGCTTGATCGCCACGAACGACGTCCACTATCTCGATCACGACGACGCCGATGCCCATGATGTGCTGTGCTGCATCAGCACCGGCAAGAAGCTCGAGGACAAGGAGCGCTTCCGCTTCGAGACGGACCAGTTCTACCTGAAATCGCCCGAGGAGATGCAGGCGATCTTCGCCGACTACCCCGAGGCCCTGGCCAACACGCTCCGCGTGGCGGACCTCTGCAACCTCGAACTCGACTTCAGCAGGGTCCATGCCCCGCTCTTCACGCCCCCGGCCGGCCGCCGTCCGGAGGAGTACCTCCGCGAACTGGTCTACGAGGGCGCGAAGAGCCGCTACCCCGAGATCACCGACGAAATCCGCGAGCGGATCGATTACGAGCTGGACGTCATCGCCCGCAAGGGCTTCTCCAGCTACTTCCTCATCGTCTGGGACGTCGTGCAGTTCGCCCGCCGCGAGGGTATCCCGGTGGGTGCCCGCGGTTCGGCGTGCAGTTCCGTCGTCGGGCATTGCCTGGGCATCAGCGCGCCGGAGCCGATTCGCTACGGCCTGTACTTCGAGCGGTTCCTCGACCCCGACCGCGACGAGCGGCCGGATATCGACCTCGACATCTGTCAGGAGCGCCGGCAGGAGATCATCGAATACGTCCGCCGGAGATACGGCCACGTTGCGCAGATCATCACGTTCGGCACGCTCAAGGCGCGCGCGGCGGTCAAGGACGTCTCGCGCGTGATGGGCCTTGGGTTCGACGAGGCCAACAAGCTCTCGCAGCTCATTCCGGCCGAGCTGAAGATGACCATCGACAAGGCGCTGGAGACCGAGCCGGAGCTCCGCCGCCGCTACGAGCAGGAGGAGAAGGTCCGCCAGGTGATCGACGTGGCGAAGCGGCTGGAGGGTCTGGCCCGCCATGCGGGGGTGCATGCGGCCGGCGTCGTCATCGCGGAGCGCCCGCTCGATGACCTCATCCCGCTCTACAAGCCGCCGGACGAGGACCAGATCGTCACGCAGTTCGACGGGACCACGGTGGAAAAGGTCGGCCTGATGAAGATGGATTTCCTCGGGCTGGAGCCCCTCCCGCTCCTGGAGCGGGCGCGGCAGCTCGTGAAGACGCCCCACGGCCGCGACCTCGATCTGCACCGGCTGGACCTCACGGACCCGAAGGTCTACGACCTGTTCACCCGGGGCGACACGAAGGGGGTTTTCCAGTTCGAGTCCGGGGGCATGCGCGACGTCCTGATGAAGATGCGTCCGAACCGGATCGAGGATCTCATCGCCGCCAACGCGCTGTTCCGGCCGGGGCCGATGGTGAACATCGAAGCCTACAACGCCCGCAAGCACGGGGAACGCTGGACCACGCCGCACCCGATCATGACCGAGGTGCTCGCCGAGACGTTCGGCATTATGGTGTACCAGGAGCAGGTCTCGCGGCTGGTGAACCGACTCGGGAACATCGAGCTGAAGCGCGCCTTCCGCCTGGCCAAGGCGATCAGCAAGAAGAAGACGCAGATGATCGACGCGGAGCGCGAGCCGTTCATCCGCGGAGCGATGGCGAACGGCGTGTCCCGCGAAAAGGCCGCCGAGATCTTCGAGGACATCCTGCGCTTCGGCGGCTACGCCTTCAACAAGGCCCACTCGACGGGCTATGCCCTCGTCGCCTTTCAGACCGCCTGGCTCAAGACATACTACCCCGTGGAGTTCATGGCGGCCCTGCTCACCTGCGAAAAGAACGACACGAAAAAGCTCCCCGAGTACATCGAGGAGTGCCGGCGGATGGGCATCCCGATCAAGCCGCCGGACATCAACACGTCGGAGCTCGACTTCACGATCGTCGGCGACGCCCGGGGCCAGCGGGCGATCCGGTTCGGCTTAGGAGCCATCAAGGGCGTGGGCGAGAAGGCGGTTGCCTCGATCCTGGGCGCGCGCCGCGCCGGCGGGCCGTTCCGCAGCCTCTTCGACTTCTGTGAGCGCGTCGACTTGCAGGTTGTGAACAAGGCCGTCTGCGAGGCCCTCATCAAGTGCGGCGCCTTCGATTCCACCGGGGCGATGCGCAAGGGCCTCATGTGCGTGCTGGACCGCGCGATCCAGGCCGGCGCCGCCGCGCAGGCCGACCGCACGTCGGGGCAGATGTCCTTTTTCGACGCCATGGGCGGCGCGAGACCGTCCGATCCGGTCGTCCCGAATGAGCAATGGTCCGAATCCGAGATGCTCGCCCACGAAAAGGCGACCCTCGGATTCTTCGTAACCTCGCACCCGCTCGCGCAGCACGAGGAACGCCTCGCCCGGTACGCCACCGCCCGCACCGTGGACCTGATTCGTTACCGCGACAAGGACGAAGTCACGCTCGGCGGCATGATCACCCGGCTCCGCACCGTCGTCACGAAATCCGGCCGGAACGCCGGCGCCCGGATGGGCATCGTCGCCGTCGAGGACCTCGCCGGACAAGTGGAGGTCGTCGTCTTTCCGTCCGACCTCGACCGGCTCCGCCCCCTCATCGTCCCAGACCGCGTCGCGTTCTTTCGAGGCGAGGTGGACCGCCGCCGCGAGGAGCCGTCCCTCCGCGTCAGCGAGATCGTCCCGATCGAAGAAGCCGACGAACGGCTCTCCACCGCGCTGCTGCTGCGCGTGCGATGCCATCCCAGCAACGAATCGCTTCTCGAGAAGGTGCGCGAGGTCCTCCGGGAACACCCCGGCGACCGGCCTGTCTATATCGAAATGCTCACCTCGAACGCGCTGCGGGTTACGATTCGATGCAACGGGCGTTCGGGTGTTACGCCAAGCCCCGCCTGTATCAGCGCACTGACCGACCTGCTGGGACCCGACGGCGTGGTGCTCCTTGGTCCAGCCCGCGCGGCCACGCCTGCCGCTGCGCCGACCGCCACGTTTGCCGCGTCCGTGCCGGAGCTGGAGCACGAGACCCACGTACCCGAAGACGAGGAAGAAACACTCGTGTAGGAGACGGGCGAGGAATTCGGAGTCAGTTGCCGGGGGCGGCCTCGCAGGACGCCGACTCCAGCACCGGGCCCGACCGGCGAGCGACGCAGACGCGGTTGCGCCCCGTACGCTTCGCGCGGTAGAGCGCCGCATCCGCCTCCAGCACGATCTGATCGGCCGCCATCGGGACATCCTCGCCGCCGGAACTGCTCCCCACGCCGAAACTCGCGGTCACGACAAATGAGGAATCCTGCTTGTGCCACCGGGATTCCGCAATCCGGGCGCGGAGACGCTCGGCCAGCTCAGCCCCACCGGCCTCGTCCGTCTGCGCAAGGATAATGGCGAATTCCTCGCCCCCGTAGCGGCAGGGCACGTCCGACGGCCGTACCCCGCTGCGGAGAACCTCCGCCACGCACTCCAGCACGCGGTCGCCGAACGGGTGCCCGAACGTGTCGTTGACCCGCTTGAAGTGGTCGATATCCAGCATCACAAGGCTCACCGGTCCCCCGTAGCGCCGGCAGCCGGCAAGGAGCTCGTGCAGCCTCTGGTCGAAGTACGCGCGGTTCCACAGACCCGTCAGCCCGTCGATCTGCGCGCGCTGCTCCAAGAGCTTCTGGTAACGAACCGTCCGCAGCGCGGCTCGCACGCGGGCCCGAAGCTCCGAAAAATCGAACGGCTTGGTAACGTAATCCACCGCCCCAAGCTCAAGGCCCTTGACCCGGTCGCCCGGGTCCGACACGCCCGTCAGAAAGATGATGGGGATCGGCGTCGTGACGGGATCGTTCTTCAGCGCGCGGCACACCTCGAAGCCGCCCAGCCCCGGCATCTCCACGTCCAGGAGGATCAGGTCCGGGCGCAGCCGCCGCGCTGCCTCGATCCCGGCCGACCCGTCCGACGCGTCGAGGATCTCCACGTCCTCGTCCTTCAGCCGCGCGCGGAGCAACAGGTGAATGTCCTCGCTGTCATCAATGACCAGGATGGATTGCGGCATATTCTGCTCACGCGAGCCGACGCAAGCCCCCGTTTCTACCCCGACCCGCGCCCGCCGGGATCTCGAATGGCGCACCACGCCGGGCGGCGCCGGAATCCAACAGCTCTCGCGCAGTCTCTGCCGGCCGCGCGGGATCCTCGATAACCTGACCATCGGGTCACGGGGACAACGGCTTTAGGACGACCTTTCGACCCGCGATCGTCCGGTCCTGTAAACGGTCCGTCCTGGATTCCCACGTGCCGCCGCGACGAAGATCCCGGTCGACGATCCCTTGCGAAATGGGCCGCCGACCCCCTTGGCGATCGGGTTCGCACGCCCTATAATGCCGGCGCTGCGGCAGTCGTCGCCCGCCTCATCAGGGAGACCGGTATTATGAATCCGCATCGGCTCGCGTGGGTGGCAGCGTTAACGGTGTCGCTGTGGGCCTTTCTGACCGGCTGCGACGGTCTGGTCGTCTCGCTTCCGGGGGGGATCGCCATTTCGGCAAACACCCTGACCGTGACGGTCACCAACACGACCGACTTCCCGGTGGATCCCCGCCTGTACGCGGACGACGACGAAGACACGTTCTTCGATTTCAACATCGTCACGGACGAGAATCACGTGGCGACCGGCCTGATCGCCCCCCGCAGCAGTCGAACATTTGTGCTCAGTTGCGATCGCGCCGGTACGATCAAGTCGGATCACGCCCTCTTCGATATCCCCGGCGCCCAGGATGAGGAAAGCGACAACGATCCAAAGGTGACCGCGGAGGACGACTTCGACTGCGGCAGCGCGATCGAGTTCATTTTCTACGATACGGGCGACGCCTTCCGCACCCGCGTAGTCATCGACGGCCGCGAGATTGAGGACTGACGTCCGCTTCGCTTCGCAGGCCCGGCACAGAAGCGGCTTGCCGCCGCCCTCGCGCCGGGTTCATTCGACGCCGGCCTGCGCCCAGGCCCGCTGCTGACGGGTCCATCGCAAGAGTTCCGGGGACAGCTTCCCGGACGCCAGCGCCCGATCGAACCAACGGATCGCCTCGGCGTCGCGGCCCAGTCGGCGGTACAACTCGCCGGTCAGGTAAAGAGCCGCCGCCCGGTTCGGCTCCGCGATCCGCTCCGAGAGAAGCGCCTGCTGAAAACGCGCCGCCGCCGCCCGCTGGTGCTCCTGCTCCGCCGCGATCGATTCCACCATCGTGCGGGCGGCCTCCCGAAGGGGTTCCTCCAGGAGCACGTCGTCCTTCAGCGCCGCCAGCAGCGGGGCCGCCTGCCGGTTCTCACCCTGTTTGCGGAGAAGCATCGCCACGAAGAAACGCACGAACGGCTCCTGGTATCGGTTGAACTGCCCCTCGGCCAGGCTCGCCGCCGCACGCGTCACGATCTCCAACTCGTCGTCGGCCTGGTTCGCGCCGGCCCGGCGGGGCGGATGCCATCGCTGCGCCAGGGCGAGCACCCGCTCGAGCCGCGGCGTCCTCGGCGCCACGGACGCTGTGTCCCGGACCACCCACGATGCCCGGAGGTGCAACCACGCAAGCGACTCGTCGCTCCTCTGACGCCACTCGTAACAGCGGATCGCCAGCGCATACCGATCCCGCGCGTCGATCTCCCGCGGATCGCTCTCGGGCGTGACGCCGGCGGGCCGCGGCAGCGCGTGGTCCCGGAGGATTCTCTCGACCACGAATGGCGGCACGGGGCCGCCCGCCGTGAAGTCGGTAAGGTAGCCGCTGTACAGGCACGACGGGCACGTGGAAATGCGGTAGAACTCCGGCTGCGGCCCGATGGCCCGGGCGAACAGATCGCGATCGACCCCGCCCGCCGTGTTTTCCTCCACGACATCGAAGGCCTCGAACGTCCGCCCGCACACGGGGCATTTCACCCGCTGCCGCCCGATGCCGGCGAGCGGCAGCGGCGCCGGCGCAGCCGCCGCAAACGACATCGCGATGAACGTCGCAAACACGCCCGCATTGTACCACGCCGACGAGGACGCCGGCACCCTGGCGCGAACGATCACCGGTACGGCACGCGGTGTGCGTCACGCCCGAAAGGCCCGTTGTGGGGGAGTGGTGCGAATACCGTCAACGGACCCGCGGACGGCGGACAAACCCGGCGAGCGCGAGGCCCAGAAAGAGGATCGTTACCGGTTCGGGGACCGAGAAAAGCCCCTGAGCCGCGGCCGTGTCCGCGGCCTTGAACTCCTTGAGAAAGGAATCCACCTCCGGGCTGTTCAAGGGCGCCTCGCCGAACAGCGAGGCCGTCATGGTCATCCCGATCAGCGATTCAATCTCGCTCTGCGTCAGGAGCTTGCCGGCGGCCACCTTCGAGCGAATGGCGTCCTCGACGGTGCCCTGAACGGCCTCTTTGGCGGCCCGGCCGCTGACCTTCGCGAAGGGATTAGGCTGGCCGGTCGCGGAGAACAGCGGCTCCGTGACGGCGGCGATCATGTCAACGAAGATGTTGCCCGTTACGTTGATCGGCCCGATGTCGAAATCGGTCGTGCCGCTGTCTTCCAGCGCGTAGCCCTCGGTGGAGTACCTGCCGCGATTGGAAACGTTGATCTCCAGGTCGTAGAAGCCGAGGCAGTTGATGGTGCCCGAGTTCCGGATGGACACCTGTCCCGTCGCGATGAGATCCTGGACGCCGTCGTTGATGTTGAAGGTGTAGGCCAGCGGAGTGACCGGCGTCCGCCACGAAAAGTCGAGCGAAGGCAGGATCCGCCGCGTATAGTGAAACTCACGCGTGACCGCGCCGTTCAGCGTCAGGTCAGCCAGGCCGAAGTCGATCCGTTTGTTGTTCCACGCGCTGTTGAGCGAGAGGTCCCAGCCGTCGCCGATATAGTTCTTCTGCAGGCCGATCTGCGTGTCGAAAAGGGCAAGGCCCTGCGCGACCGTTCTCCACGGCGCGGCCTCGGCCGCCGACGCAGCCGCCAGCGCCAGACCCGCCATGAGCCAACCCGTCGTCCGACCCCGGAGCGAAACCCTCATGATCGCCTCCCGACTCGCCATGCCGTACGGGACGGCCGGCGCCGACTCAGACACCCCGCTGCCCGATATAGAGTCTCCCCGATACCGGGCGCGAAATCAAGCCGCGCGTGCCTCGCCGACGGCCTCGGCGCGGGCCGCCGCGGTATGCATTCATCGACCCGAACAGGCACGCCCGTTAAGCAAAAGGGTTTATCGGACGCTCTGCGCGATTTCGCTCAACAGCAGGGCCGCCGACCGGGCCCCAGCCTCGAGATCGGCCACATGGAAGAACTCGTTGGCACTGTGAGCGTTGCAATCCGAGACGCAGAACCCGAGCATCAGGCTGTCGGCCCCCAGTTCGCTTTTGAACAGCGGCAGAATCGGCAGGGTGCCGCCCTCGCGAATCAGGCCGGGCGGACGGCCGTAGCCCTCCTCCATCGCCTTCATCGCCGCCCGCACCCCCGGCGAATCGAGGGGGCAGACGTACGGGGACGCCTTCGAGAATGTCTGGATGCTCAACCGGACCGTCGACGGACACGCCGCCCGCACCGCGCGGTCAAAGGCCTCCGAAATCTTCTCGGGATCCTGATCGGGCACCAGCCGCATGCTCACCTTGGCAAATGCCCTTGAGGGGATGATCGTCGAAGCCCCCTCGCCCACGTACCCGCTGCACAGGCCGTTGACATCGAGCGCCGGCCGTGCCCCGCGTCGCTCGATCGTCGTGTAGCCCGGCTCGCCGCATACGGCCGGACTGCCGGTCTGTTCGAGAAACGATGCCTCATCGAACGGTGCGCGGTTCAGAGCGATCCGCTCCTGCGGACTCAGTTCACAGACATCCTCGTAGAAGCCCGGAATGGCCACGCGGCACTGCTCGTCGTGCAACGAGGCGAGAACCCGCGCCAGCACCTCGGCGGGATTCGCCACCGTGCCGCCGTACACGCCGCTGTGAAGATCCTTGGACGGGCCGGTCACGTCGATCTGCTTGTACACCAGCCCTCGCGTGCTGTACGTCAGCGCGGGCGTCTGCGCGTCGAGTTTGGCCGTGTCGGACAGCGCAACGTAGTCGCAGGCCAGCCGCGCCCGGTTCGCACGGATCAGCCCCGCCAGATGCGATGAGCCGATCTCTTCCTCGCCTTCGATCAGGTACTTCACCCGGATCGGCAGCGATCCGGTGGTCTTCGCCCACGCCTCGGCCGCCAGCAGGTGGGTGAACAACTGCCCCTTATCGTCGGCCGCGCCGCGCGCGTAGATCGCGCCGTCACGGACCACCGGCTCGAAGGGCGGCGAACGCCAGAGGCGCTCCTCGCCGGCCGGTTGCACGTCGTAGTGCCCGTAGATCAACAGCGTGATCGGCGAATCCTTCGGCCCCGCCTCGGCGAAGACGGCGGGGTGGCCACCTGTGGGCAACAGCTCCGCTCGGGCCCCGGCGCGCGCGAACTGGCCGATGAGCCACTCCCCGCACGCCGTCATGTCCGCCGCGTGGGCCGCCTGGGCGGAAACGGTCGGGAAACGCAAGAAGGTCAGAAGCCGCTCCAGGTGCTCGGAACGGTTTTGCTCCAACCACGTCAGGACATCGTTGCTCGCCATACCGACAATGATAAAGCCGATGGCCCCGCCGGCCAAACCTCAAATCCGCGTCCCCATAACGCCGCGCCTAACCTCATCAGCGGGTTGCGGTTACCACAGAGCGGGGCGAATCCGTGAATCCAGAGTACAGTTCGGTTGTTCTCGGACCGATTTGTTACTAACATACACGGAAGATCGCTGTCCTTCAGAGCAACGAGAGCGTAGTATTCTGCATAGGGGCTTCGGGCGACGAAGCGGTGAGCGCCGGCCCGGCTCACGGCCGGTGCGGAGTCGTGTGCATGAGGAAGGTCACACAGGGCTATGGGCGGGGGCTCGGCCTCGCGGCCGGTTTCGTGCAGGCGGGCTGTCCGGCGGCGGACAACAGCGGCACGATACGCCCCGTGTACAGCCAGAAGAGCGCCACCGTCCCGGACAACGCCGACGCCCTGGCCGATCAGCTCATCGCACTGGTGAACGCGGCCAGGACCGAACACGGCATGAAGCCCGTCCGCAAGAGCCCCGTCCTCATGAGGCTCGCCGGTGATTACGCCGCGCGGATGATCGAGCGAGGCTTCTTCTCGCACATCGACCCCGAAACGGGCTACGGCCCGGGCCAGCGGGCGCTGCAGGCGGGCTACCTGTTCCTGTCCGTCGGCGAGAATCTCGCCGCCATCCAGACGTCGCCTGAGGCGGTCATGGACGACTGGATGAACTCGACCGAGGGCCACCGCGAGAATATCCTCTCGGCTCAATGGAACGAAGTGGGTGCGGGCCTCCGCACCGGCGGCGAATACGGCGTCTACTGGGTTCTCGAGTTTGGCAACACGCCGTGAGCGGCGCCGCCGCCATTCCTCCGGGGCATCTTCGATGAAAACGAAGCGATGACCGCCGCGCACCCTCCGGGCGAAGCCGGGTGCCGTCAGAGCAGCGTCACGTTCTGCCGCTTGAGTCTCTCGCGAAGCTCCGCCGGCCAGATGCTGCACTGCACCTCTCCGACGTGCGCCTTTCGCATGAAGAACATGCACAACCGCGACTGGCCGAGCCCCCCCCCGATCGTCTGCGGGAGTTCGCCCGCCAGCAGCCGCCGATGGAACAGCAGCTTCGCCCGCTCCTGCGTGTTCGTAATGGCGAGCTGGCGCTGCAGCGACTCGGCGTCCACGCGGATGCCCATCGACGAAAGCTCGAACCCGCGCTCCAGCACGGGATTCCAGACAAAGATGTCGCCGTTGAGGCCGGGCCCGCGTGGCGTCGGGGTGGACCAGTCGTCGTAGTCAGGCGCGCGGCCGTCGTGCGGCTTACCGTTCGACAGTGCCGCGCCGATGCCGATGATGAACACCGCCTTCTTCTCCCGGCAGATGCGGTCCTCGCGCTCGCGGGGCGAGCCGTCCGGCCAGAGCTTTTCCAGCTCCAGGCTGTGAACGAACTCGATCTTCTCCGGAAGGATCGGCACGATCGCCGGCTGCGCCTCGGCCACGCGCAGCTCCGTCAGACGGATCACGCCATAGATCCGCTCGACGATCCAGCAGAGAAAGTCGAGGTTGCGCTCGCCGGGGGCCATCACCCGTTCCCAATCCCACTGATCCACGTAGATCGAGTGGGTCTCGTCGATGGTCTCGTCGGGGCGGATGGCGTTCATGTCCGTATAGATCCCCTCGCCGGGCGCAAAGCCGTAATCGGCCAGCGCCATCCGCTTCCACTTCGCCAGCGACTGAACGATCTCGGCCCGCTGCCCGTTGAGTGCCTTGACGGCAAACGAGATCGGCATTTCCACGCCGTTGAGGTTGTCATTGATCCCCGTGTCGGCCGGCACGAACAGCGGCGCGCTGACCCGCAGGAGGTTGAGCGCCTCGGCAAGGTTCGTCTGGAAGAACTCCTTGATGACGCGGATCATCCGCTCGGTCTGGCGAAGGTCGAACAGGGGCTTGTATTCGATCGGCTTCATTACGGCGCATCTCCTCGACTCGGTTGATTCGTAGCGGAAGGATCATACCGGGCGCCGGCGGCCAATTCGACCCCCGGCTCGGCCGGCAGCGGCCTTACGCAGGCGGTATGGCCTGGAGCAGATCGTTCATCTTGTCGCGGGCGTGGTGATCGCCGGCCGCCTCGGCCGCCTTCAGGCCGCGGGACAGGATCTCCCGCGCCTCGGAATGGCGGCCCAGGGCGAGGAGCGTCCTGGCCCACTGGAAATAGGCCGAGGCGTGCCTTGGGTCGAGCTGAACCACGCGTTCGAACTGGCGTATCGCCTCCTCGGCGTGGCCGGCCTGCGCATACTGCATCGCCAGACCGAAGTTGAGAAACACGTCGTCCGGCTCGTCGGCAAGAAGCGCGCGGAGTTGATCGATCGTGGGCATGGGCGCCTGCACCTTCTCATGAAGCGTCCCCTCGGGGCCGTCCGAACCCGGGGGGACGCGGAAGAAACCTTTGTTGAACCCGACGACGCAGCGGCTTACGGCCGGTAACCCAGGATCAGGTACGCCTCGCCGGCGTGGGCCTTGATCCCCACCGTGGCCATCGGGGCGCCGATCAGGATGTCGTCGCGGCCGTCCCTGTTCACGTCGCCGGCCCAGGAGATGTTCCGGGCGCGCATCCCCGTCGTGCCGATCCCCAGGCCCGTGGCCGGGTTGTACGCATCCACCTCGCCGCCGCCGAGACGGTCGCCCGCATTCGTGCCGGTGAAGACCAGCCGGCGGG
>CAZMVY010000008.1:0-2143 GCA_964569765.1 uncultured Planctomycetales bacterium | reverse complement strand
ATCGACTTGCCAACCTCGCTCAGAGACAGTCGGTTGCCCGGATTGATTTGGTTCGTCCAGGCGCCCGTGAGCGCATCGCGCGTTGGCCCGAAGATCAGATACACCTTGCCGGCAGCCGGCTTGCCGCCGGGATCGGCGTTGGGGGCGGAGATCAGCAGGTCCTTGCTGCCGTCGCCGTCGAAGTCGCCGGCGTACGAGATGTTGTAGCCGGCCCAGTCGCCCGGCGCCTCACCGTCGATAACGGCGCCGAGCCCCTGACTCACCAGATCCTCGATGCGGAAGCCGCCGCCGGGGCTTTCCAACGAGCGGTTCCCGAACAGGATGACCACCTGGCCGCGGCCGGAATTCGTGTCGCCGGCCATGGTATGCCGATAGTTGCCCATCACAACATCGGGCAAGCCGTCGCCGTTGAAATCGAGCACGTCGCCCTTGTCCTGCCCGGTGAGAGCGCGGCCGTTGTTGTTCGCGCCGGTGCCCACGACATCGCCGAAGCGGTCGCCGGGATACCCTCGAATGAATACGCCGTGCAGTCGCTGCGGAACGTCCGCCGCCAGTTCGAGGGTCTGCAGGTCGCGGCTGCCATCCAAGGCCAGCATCCGGCGATAGATCAGGTAGACGGCGCCGCTGTCATCGCCGCCGCCGGCCGCGTTGAAAGCATTAGGCGCGCCGACCAGGATGTCGCCGTAGGTGTCGCCGTCGAAGTCCACGGTACCCTGCACGGTCTGCCCGATCGCCTCACCCGTCCGGCCGCTGCCGTTATACAGTCGGAGCCTGCTGCTCAACCCCGTGTAGCGTCTGGTATTCCCGCCGGAGGACCCGTTCGAATCCCACGGGCCCGTATTCTGAATCACGTATTGATACGGCCGCGGCCCGGGTTCCCGGTCGTAGGAAGCATAGGTCTGCCCGCCGCCCGAAAAGATCCGGGCGCGGGGCACGCCGTACAGACGCTGGACGCTCGACGTAATGTTCCGCATCTGCATGGCATAGACCACCCCCGCGCCATAGCCCTTCGGCGTGCCAAAGATGATCATGTCATCCACGAAGCCGACCGACTGGCCGAAGCGGTCGCCGTCCGCCTCACCGATGATCCGCATGCCGTAGGGCGACAGGGACGAGCCGACGTAAAACCCGCTGTTCATGTACTTGCCGACGAAGTCGCCATCCGGAGTGAACTTGTCCGACTTATCCCGAATACCAATAAAAGGCCAGGAGCTGGGCGACATGGCGATATCGTCCGGTCCGTAGAGCGGCGCGGCGGCCGGCTCGGGGCAGCGACAGAGCTGCCCGCCGGAGCCGTTCAGATAGCTCCAGAGACCGTTCTTCCACCATCCGAAGGCGCCCTCGTCCACCAAGGCGTCGGTGAAACCGATGCCGTGGTCCACTCCGGACTCGGGACAGCCTGTCTTTGTCTGCCCGGGCATGTCGCAGATCGTCGCTGTGGGGTCATCGCAGTTGCTGGGCGCCCCGGCCGTAGGATCAAGCGACTTGCAGCCCCAGCGGTTCTGCCCCGGCAGCATCTCCGTAACGCTTTCGTCGCTGAAGTTCTGGCCGACCCGGATAAGTTCAATCGCGCGGTTGCCGCTGCCATCGCTGTATCTGGGGTTGAACTCATTGCTCTGGCTGGAAAGCACGACCACCCCGCCGCGGAGGAAATGACCACTGCGGCTCAAACTGCCGGACTTTCGGGAATTGACCTGCGGGAAGCCGACGACCAGTTCCGGGGCCAAGTCGTCGTCCTGGTCCGGGATCGCGCGGATGCTGGAAATGCCGCCGCGGTCGCCGCTGTTCGGCGGATTGGAATTCAGCGATCGGAGGCCCGCAAGCACCAGGCCGGACACGGCACCGGGCAGAATGGATCCGGTGGCGTTGAGCTTGACGCTCTGGCCCTCGAAACCGACCAGCCCAGCGCCCCCGAAGATCACATAGGCCTCACCAACGCCCGCGCCATCCGTCCCCCAGTTGTCCCAACCGGGTTTGCCGAACTGCGCTACGATGGCAAAGTCCCCGTACCCATCCCCGTCGACGTCAGCGATAGGGGCCACGTTGCTGCCGGCGAAATCATTGAAGTTTTAGGCTTGGCAGACGCGCCCCCGTAGCGGGCAGACGGCCGCACCGATCTCGCTGACGGATCGAACCGCCGTGT
>CAZMVY010000007.1:25932-45938 GCA_964569765.1 uncultured Planctomycetales bacterium | reverse complement strand
AGCCCCTATGACAACGGCGACGCCGATCCGCGGATCGACGTCGCCGGTTTGTTATGTCCGTGCGGCTGGAAGCCAGAGGATTCCTCAGCCGCGCTTGCCCCGCTTCGCAGGCTTTCTCGCCGCGGGCTTGCGCTTCGCGGCCGGTTTGCCCTTCGAAGCGCCCTTGGCCTTGTCCGCCACCGCGGCCTGCGCCGCCGCCAGCCGCGCGATCGGCACGCGGAACGGCGAACAGCTCACATAGTTCATGCCGACGCGGTGGCAGAACTTCACCGACTCGCCCTCGCCGCCGTGTTCGCCGCAGATGCCCACCTTGAGGCCCGGCCGCGTCGTTCGGCCGCGCTCGATCGCCAGCTTGATCAGTTCGCCTACTCCGGCCTGATCGAGCGTCTGGAACGGATCGGCCGGCAGAATATTCGCCTTGACGTAATCCGGCACGAACGCGCCGATGTCGTCGCGGCTGAACCCGAAGGTCATCTGGGTGAGGTCGTTGGTTCCGAACGAGAAGAACTCCGCCACTTCGGCCATCTCGCCCGCCTTCAGCGCCGCCCGCGGGATTTCGATCATCGTCCCATACAGGTACGGGATCTTCTTCATCCCGAACTTCGCCGCCACCTCCGCGTGAATGCGCTCGACGAGCACCTTCTGATTCTCCAGCTCCTTCACATCGCAGGTCCCCGCGATCATGCGCTCCGGCCGGGCCGTGCGGCCGGCCCGCAACAGCGCGGCCGCCGCCTCGAAGATCGCGCGGATCTGCATCTCGCTCACCTCAGGGTAGGTGACGCCCAGCCGCACGCCGCGGTGCCCCATCATCGGGTTCACCTCGTGCAGATCGTCCGCCCGCTTCTCCAGTGCCTCCAGCGAGATGTTCAGGCTCTCCGCCAGCCGTTTCCGCTCCTCCGCGTTCTGCGGCACGAACTCGTGCAGCGGCGGATCAAGCAGCCGGATCGTCACCGGCAGCCCGTCCATGGCCTCCAGCGTCGCCTTGATGTCCGCCTTCACGTGCGGGAACAGCTCGGCCAGTGCGGCCTTGCGTTCCTCGAGCGAACCCGCGCAGATCATCTTCCGCAGCTTGAACAGCGGCTCCTCCGAGTTCTTGCCGTAGAACATGTGCTCCGTGCGGAAAAGCCCGATGCCCGCCGCGCCGAACTGCCGCGCCTTGGCGGCGTCCTCCGGCGTGTCCGCGTTCGCCCGAACCCCCAGCTTCCGGAACCGGTCGCACATCGCCATGAACCGCAGGAAGAACGGATTGTCCTCCGCCCCCGGCACCATCCCGAGCCTGCCCTTGTACACCACGCCCCGCGTGCCGTTCAGACTGATCCAGTCGCCCTCGCGCAGCGTCTCGCCTCCGGCGTGAAGCTGCCGGTTCTGCAGGTCCACGTGCACCTCGCCGGCGCCCACGATGCAGCACTTGCCCCAGCCGCGGGCCACCAGCGCCGCGTGGCTCGTCATGCCGCCGCGGGCTGTCAGAATCCCGCACGCCGCACGCATCCCCTCCACATCTTCGGGGTTCGTCTCTTCGCGAACCAGCACCACCGCCTTGCCCTGCTGCGTCCAGTTCACCGCGTCATTCGCCGTGAATACGATCTGGCCGGCCGCACCGCCCGGCCCCGCCGGAAGCCCCGTGCCCAGTTTCGTCGCCGCCTTCTCCGCCTGCGGATCGAGCACGGGGTGCAGCACCTCGTCGAGCTGCGCCGGGCTGACGCGAGTCACCGCCTCTTCCGGCGAGATCAGCTTCGACTCGGCCATTTCGACGGCGATCCGCACCGCCGCCGGTCCCGTCCGCTTGCCCGTCCGCGTCTGGAGCATCCACACCTTGCCCTCTTCGATCGTGAACTCGATGTCCTGCATCTCGCGGAAGTGCTTCTCAAGCTTGTTACGAATCGCCACGAGTTCCCTGTACGTCTTCGGCATCGCGTGCTCGAGGCTCGGCTCCGTGTTGCCTTCAGGGCGCGTCGCCTCGTTGAGCGGACTCGGCGTGCGGATGCCTGCCACCACATCCTCGCCCTGCGCGTTGATCAGCCACTCGCCGTAGAAGGCGTTCTCCCCCGTCGCAGGGTTCCGCGTGAAGGCCACGCCCGTGGCACTCGTGTTCCCCATATTGCCGAACACCATCGCCTGCACGTTTACCGCCGTGCCCCAGTCGTCCGGGATCCCCTCGATGCGGCGGTAGCTGACGGCCCGCTTGCCGTTCCATGACTGAAAGACGGCGCGGATTCCGCCGAGCAACTGCTCCATCGGGTCATCGGGAAACGGCTTGCCGAGAACGCGCTGAATGACATCCTTATAAATACCGCACAACTGCTCCAGATCCTGCGCCGTAAGATCCGTATCAGCCTTGTACCCCTTTTCCTGCTTCAGCTTGTCGAGTTCCCGTTCGAGCTGCCGCCGCACGCCCTGGTCCTCCGGCGGCTCGATGCCCGCCGCCTTCTCCATGACCACGTCCGCGTACATCTGCATGAGCCGGCGATAGGAATCCCACGCGAAACGCGGGTTGTTCGTCTTCGCGGCCAGCCCCGGCAGCGTCTTGCTCGTCAGGCCGATATTCAGCACCGTTTCCATCATGCCCGGCATCGACTTCCGCGCACCGGACCGGCACGAAACAAGCAGCGGATTCTTCGGGTCGCCGAACTTCTTCCCCATAACCCGCTCGACCCTGGCCAGCGCCGCTTTGATGTCCTTGACCAGGCTGTCCGGCAACTTCCGGCCCCGCCGGTTGTATTCAGTGCACATTTCGGTGGTGATCGTAAAACCCGCCGGAACGGGCAACCCGAGCCGCGCCATCTCCGCCAGATTGGCGCCCTTGCCCCCGAGCAGTTCCGTCTGGCTGCCCGAACCTTCTGCCTTGCCCGCTCCGAAGAAATACACGTACTTGGTGCCTGCCATCGAACTAGCCTCCTGTCGTGGAAAGCGAAAGCGGCGTATGATACGCGCCTGCCCCGGCACGGTCAATGCGGCCTCCGGAGCCTTTGCGGCTCGGCGGCTCGCTTCGCCCACCCCCAGGCGGCGCGGTGGCGGATTGTCCGTTCGGCCGCGTCCCCGCTGGACGAACCCAACTGCCCGCGGCTACGATACGCCGCATGCACCGGAAGGCCTTGTTGGAGGCCCTGCACGAGGGCGTCGTCGTCGGCGATGGTGGAATCGGCACCGAGTTGTACCATCGGGGCGTCGAACTGCACGTCAGCTACGACGGGCTGAACCTTTCACGCCCAGACCTCGTCTCCGCCATTCACCGGGACTACATCCAGGCCGGAGCTCGCCTCATCGAGACAAACACCTTCGGGGCCAATCGCCCGCGGCTCGACCAGTACCATCTCGCGGACAGACTTCAGGACATCAATGCGGCGGGGGTCCGCTTGGCCCGAACGGAGTCCGCCGGTCGTGCCTTCATCGCCGGCGCCGTCGGGCCGCTGCCGCCGCTGCCCCTCGTCGAGCAGGCCGTCGACCGCACCCCCGAGGAAATCTACAACATCTTCGCCGAACAGATCACGATTCTGGCCGACGCCGGCGCCGACGCCATCATCCTGCAAACGTTTCTCGATCTCGATGAGCTCAAGCAGGCCCTCCGGGCCGCCCGGCAACACACGGACCTGCCTGTCATCGCCCAGCTTACGTTCCCCGATCGGGCCGTTACGACCACGGGCACGGACGTCTACACAGCGCTGGAGGGGCTCGCCGATGCGGGCGCCGATGTCGTGGGCACCAACTGCGGTCGGGGCGTCAGCCAAGTCCTGCGCATCGTGGAGGAATTCGGCGCCCAGTCGCACGCTTTGATCTCCGCCTTCCCGAATGCCGGCTTCCCGGAGTTTGTCGCGGGCCGCGTCACGTACCTCGCCTCGCCGGAGTACATGGCCGACATGGCCGAGCGCATGGTCGAGGCCGGTGCGAATCTTGTCGGCGGCTGCTGCGGCACCGGACCGCGCGAAATCGCTGCTATCGCCCAACGCCTCCAGGGCCGCCGCCCCGCCCGCCGCGTGCCCCGCCCGGTGGCCCCCGCCGCCCCGCCGGCCCCGGCCGTCCGGCCGCCGCCCTGCGAATCTTTCGTCGACCGCGCCCGTGAGAAGAACGTCGTCCTCGTCGAACTCGATCCTCCCCGCGGCCTCGACTACAACCGCGTACTCCACGGCTGCCGCCTGCTCCGCGAGGCCCGCGCGGATGCGGTGACGATGGGCGATTCCCCTCTGGCCACCCTGCGAATGAGCAGCATCGCGATGGCCAGCCTCGTCCAGCGCGAGGTGGGCATCGACTGCATCGCCCACATCACCTGCCGCGACCGCAATCGGATGGCGCTCCAGAGCGACCTCCTGGGCGCCTGGGCGCTCGGGCTCCACTACCTGCTCGTCACCACGGGCGACCCCGCCCGGATCGCCACCCAGCCCGGGGCCACCGGCGTCTACGACCTCAACAGCATCGCCTGCATCCGGATGATTGCCCGGCTCAACAACGGAATGAATCTCGCGGGTGCCTCGATCGGCCGGGCCACTGGGTTCCACATCGGCTGCGGCTTCAATCCCAACTTCCGGAACCTCGGCTTCGAGGTCAACAAGTTGAAGCGCAAGGTCGAGGCCGGCGCGCGATTCGTCCTCACACAGCTCGTCTTCGACGCCCCGCGCTTTGCCGAGAGCGTCCGCCGCATCCGCGACGCAGGAATAGCCATTCCGATCTTCCCCGCCATCTACCCACTGCTCTCGCGGCGCAACGCCGAATTCATTCACAATGAGCTGCCCGGAGCGAGACTGCCCCAGGCCGTCCTCGATCGCATGGCCGGCACGAACGCTGAGACCGGCCCCCGGGAAGGCATTCGGATCGCCAAGGAACTTATCGAACAGACCTGGCCGCACGCCGACGGCATGTACATCGTCGCCCCCCTGAACAAGATCGAGCCCGCAGTCGAACTCGTCTGCCACATCCGCACGGAGGCGCCGGCCGGATCGGAGACCCGCAAATGACATCTGCAACGGACGCATCGCCCGAAAGCGTACCGCCGGCCGCCCGGTCGCCCGCACGGGTTGCGACCCGCTGGATCCTCGCCACCGCCGTCACCCTGTGCGGCGGGCTGCCCATCGGCTGGTTGCTCGCCACGGCGGCGCTTCTGCCGTTCTACCTGGGGCTTTTCTTTTTCGCGCTGTTCGGCCTGCTCCTGGGCGCGGTGCAGTTCCGCATCGGCTCCCCCGCCGCACCCATCCGCCGGTGGGCCCTCTGGTTTGGGGGAATCCTTGTGGTGATCACCACCTGGACGGTGGCGATGGGCATCGAATACCTCCACCTCTACTCGGATGCCGTCCGATTCGTCAAAGAAAGCCACCGCATGCTCACCCCCGAGCAGGTGCGGCAGGTAGAGGCGGATACTCCCGCCCGAATCCGCGAGCGTCTGGCCGCGGATTATCCTCCCGGCGGCGTCGCCGGGTACATGCAGTGGGCTGCGCGCTCCGGAGAAATGGCCGTGAGCGTCACCCCGGGCGGGTTCCCGCTTACGTTCCGCCTCCGCCAGCGCCCGCTCGGCTTCGTCCTTCGAGTCGTGATCTCCGTGATCTTGCTCGCGTTCGGTCTGTTCTCGCAGATCGGATCGCTGACGGCCGCTCCCGCGCCGCAGGCGTCGCCCGCCGCGCCGGACGGATCGCCGCCGCCCGGTGCCGCCTGATCGCGCCGTGCCGTCATCCTCGCGCGACCGGATCGGGAATGCGTCGCCTCCGCGTTCCGGGCCCGCGCTCCGGTTTGAATGTTTGCCGTCCCCCGCATACAATCGTGCCGTGTCATGGATGATGCACAGGGCTTTCCCGTATGAGTGAAGCGTTTTCGGCTCCCTGCCGATTGACCTGCTCAATCGACCAACCGACCCTGCGCGAGATTCAAGAGGGGCTGGCGGCGGCTGTCCACGCGACCGTCGGCCTCGTCGGGGAGCACGGACGGCTTCTGCTTCCCCCCGCCACCGGCAATGCCATCAGCGAATTGCTCGTCTCCGGCGAACACGCGGCCGCCGAACAGAAGACCCGTATTGAATCCGCCGCGTCGGCGCTGACCGACTCGCGGGCAACCTGGACGGACAACGACGAACTCGGTCTTTCGCTGCTGTCGGTCCCGATCATGGCCGGGAACACGCGGATCGGCGCCCTGGTTCTCGGCGACCGGCCCTCCCGCCCGTGGAGCGACGAGCACGCCCGCCGGCTCGCCGGACGCTGGCAGCTCGACCCCGAGGCGTGCATCGCCGCCGCCCGGCGCTGCACACCGTGGTCCGAACAGGAGCGGAACGCCGCCACAAACCTGGCGACGGCCAACGCCTCAATGCTCGCCCGCCTCTGCCTGCAGGAACAGCAGCTTCATCATCGCATCGAGGAACTCTCGGTGGTCTACGACGTGGCCGGCATGCTCGCCGGAACGCGCAACCTCCAGGAATTGCTCAATCAGATCGCCCGCAAGGTGTGTGAGGTCATGCAGACCAAGGCGTGCAGCATCCGCCTCCTCGACGAGCAGACCCGCGAACTCGTCATCAAGGCCGTCTACAACCTCTCCGAGCGATACCTCAAGAAAGGCCCCGTCCTCGTCGAGGACCATCCGATCGACGTCGAGGCCATCAAGGGCAACCTCATCTATATCGAGGACGTCCCGAACGACCCCCGCGTCCGATACCCCGAGGACGCCCGCGCGGAGGGCCTCGTCAGTTGCCTCGTCTGCGGCATGGTCTATCGCGGCAAACCCCTCGGCGTCATCCGTGTTTACACCGGTACCCGGCACCGCTTCAGCCCCTTCGAGGAGTCCCTTCTCCGCGCGATCGCCGATCAGGCGGCCGTCGCCATCGTAAATGCCCGGCTCTATCAGGCTGCTATCGAGGCCGAGCGAAACGCTCGTCAGCTCAAGTACGCCGGCGACGTCCAGCGCCGCATGATCCCTGCCGCCCCGCCGAACTGGCCGGGCGCCTCCTTCGGCTGCATCTACATGCCCAGCCGCGAAGTCGGTGGCGACTTCTATGACTTCATCGAGCTGCCCGGCAAGAACCTCGGTATCGCCATCGCCGACGTCATCGGAAAGGGGCTTCCCGCCGCCCTCATCATGGCCTCGCTGCGGTCGGCCTTGCGCGTGTACACCTATCACATCTACGACGTCGAGCGAATCATGGCGCAGGTGAACGACCACATGTGCCGCGAAACCCGCTCGAATGAGTTCGCGACGGTCTTCTACGGAGTGCTCATGCCCGGCGCGAAGCGCTTCACCTACTGCAACGCCGGCCACGAGCCGCCGCTGCTTGTTCGCAACGGCGAGGTCACCACACTGGAGGTAGGCGGCATGGCCCTCGGCGTCGCCGCCGGCCAGACCTTCGACAAAGGCATCCTCGAACTGCAATCGGGCGACGTGCTGCTGCTGTGCACCGACGGCGTGGTCGAGTCCATGAACTTCGCCGGGGAAGAGTACGGCCGCCCGCGTCTGTATGAGTCGTGCAGGAAATACGCGCGTCTCGACCCCGCCCAGATCGTCAAGAACATCCTCTGGGATGTGCGACGCTTCATCGGCTTCAGCGATCTCGCCGACGACATGACCATGGTGGCGATCAAGGTGAACTGACGCTTCGGTCCCGTTCCCGAAGCACATCGGCCGCGCACCGGAGCAGCGGCCCATGCCGGCGAATCACTGAGGCTTCGTCGTTGCCGACGAGCGGGTCAGGTATCGGTCGAACCAATCCGCGAACAGGGTGATGTCGTCCGTCCACTCCTTCCAGCCGTGCCCCGCGCCCGGCTTGACCACCAGGTTCACGGGCACGCCGCACTCCTCCAGCTTCTTCTTCATCACCTCGGACTGCTGGATCGGGACGAGCTTGTCGGCGTCGCCGTGGATGATGAGCGTCGGCGGATCGTCCTTCGTCACATGCGTGATCGGCGAGATCTGCCGGGCGATCTCGAGACGCCTCGCCTCATTGCGTATGAGCGCGAGTTGTTTCGTGTCCGGATCGAGTTCCACGAAATCGAATGGCGCCTTGAACGGCCCGAGTTCCTCCGCAAGGGCCCGGAACACATCGCGCCCCGGCTCGCCGTAGTTCAGGAAATCCGTCGGCGGAAAAAAGCATGCCACCGCCTGAACACGACTCGACACGCGGTCCACCGGGTCCTTCGCCCTGGCGGGCCCCGTTCGTCCCGCCATGCCGATCATCAGCGAGAGATGGCCGCCGGCCGATCCCCCTGCGATGCCGATGCGATCCGGGTCGATCTGAAACCGCTCGGCGTTGTACCGGATGAACCGCACGGCCCGGTGCATGTCCTCCATGATCTCGGGAATCGTGTACTTTGGCTGGCTCCCATGCACGACGGCGAAGACGGTGTAGCCCCGACTCAGGAAGGGCTTGAACAATCCGGGGTTGATCATCTCGTGCGCCGAAAACCAGCCCCCGCTCATCACGTAGACGACGGCCGCACCGTTCGCCCCGGTCTTCGGCGCAAAAACGTCCATTGTCAACGCCGTTCCGTACTTCCGACCGTAAATCACGTCCTCCGTCCGCGTGAAGGGGGACTCCTCGGCGGCATATCCCCCACAGGTGGCCAGCACCATCACCGCCAGACCGACAGCCGCCGCGAACCGTCCTGCACGCATCCGTAAACCTCCCGTAGCCATGTCCAACCTTTCGGCCACCGAACCCAGCCCCTGCCGCCGAGCCACGCAGATCCATAGCGCCGACAAGGGCGCCATCTCCTCTGCCAACGAAGGCGACAGAATCCCATGAACATAGCCGGTTGCCCGCAAGAACGAAACCTGATCCAGGCCGCCCGCGCTGTGCGAACACGCATTCGCCCAGCCTGCCACCCGTCGCCTGTGGCCTCGCCTTCAGCCCTCGCATACGCCGGACCCGTCGGTGCTTGCCACCGCCGATAAAAAAACCTGATTCTCGACTCGGCCCTTGTATCAGCCGGAGCCACGCCCGCCTGCCCAAGTAACTACGTAAGCGGTTTTCAAATATGCGCTTATAGCTCTAGTGCTCGGGTCGATTCGCCTCGATGCGGACAAGAAATCTCAAGAGTTTTTTGAAATAATCCCATGACCCCGCCACCGCCTTCGTCTAAACTACGCTATCGGTTGGGAAAGGCGCGAAGCACGTCGCACCGTCAGCTTCCGCCGGGAGTAGCGAGAGGGTCCAGGATGCGCAGGCACGTGTCTGCCGTGCGCGGAGGGTCAAGGCAATGCGCTCAAGTCTTCGATTTGCATGGGCAGTGTTGATTACTCCCGTTCTTCTGTTCGCGTGGAGCCATGCCGCCGCCGATCCGATTCCAGGGCTCTACATCTCCGGCATGGACGCAGAGGATCCCGGACCGATCGTCTGGGAGCCCAACGGACAGATGAGCGGCGAGGGACAGGTTCACTACGCCGGCACAAAGGTCGCGGACCACTGGATCTGCGAGTTTACCATTGACGCGAAGGCCGATCCGTGGATCAACTCCGTCCTCAGCATTACCAACACGACACCGACTACGCAGACGTACACGTTCACCGTGACGCTGCCGATATCGCCTGCGCTGCCCGCCCCCACGCAGCACGGCGGCTCGATGCAGGGCGGCCTGACCAACAACCCCAACCCGCCGAATATGCCAGCCGTCGTCGCCACGGCCGGCGCACCGCTGTATCTGGGAATGATCGATGGCGTCGGCGTCCTGCCGATCTATCCCGACCCGACTTCGTTCACCGCCGTCCAGGATTACAGCAGCACGAGCATTCCCGCGGTGAACGTACTGCCGCCCACACTCCCGAGCGGCGCGGTGACTTCCACGATCGGCATCCAGCACAAGTTCACGCTGACGGCCGGTGATTCCGCCACCTTCTCCAGCATTTTCGTTGTAGTCCCCGAGCCGGCCACGCTGGCCCTGCTCGCGATGGGCGGGTTTGCTGTCGCCCGGCGGCGCCGCGGCTGAGAGGCATTGCCCGGTTCTCCGAGAGCAATACAACGGGCCGTCCACTGTGGGCGGCCCGTTTCATGCGCGGTGCGATCGGCGAGGCATTTCGACAATGCGCGGAACCCATGTCAGAGCAGGCCGGCGATGGCGGCGTCGACGCTGGGGTTCACGCGAAAGAAGCGATCAAGTTGCGTCGTCTCGAAAACCCCTGCGATGAACGCGGACGGAGCGGCCAGTACCACCTGCGATTCGCGCTGGTTGGCCTGAGCCGTCAGCGTGACCAGCGAGCCCAACCCGGTGGAGTTGATGAATTTGACGGCCGATAGATCGATCACAATGCGGGTACCGCGATCCTCGAGCAGCGCCGTCACGGTCTCCACAAGGGCGCTGTCATCATCCCCGAGGGTCTCGCCCGTCAGCCGCACAACATGAACGCCCGACCGATCCTCGACGTCAACCTTCATAGCCGCCTCACTCTGCGCAGCAATACCCCGACACCGCCGTCATTATCCGTTCGTGCCGTGCCCGCCGCAACAATGGCGGCGCGCCCGTTGCTGACAATGGCAAGGCGCCCAACGCCCCACCCGTCGCCGCAAGGAGCCCCGGTTCGACAAGGCGAATGTGGCCGGGTAAAGTTTTTCCGCATGGGGCGTTGTCGAGAGGCGTCTGCCGGCACAAGGCGTCGAGGCGACATACGAACAGGAAAACCCGGAACCGTAGAGAATGGTGAAAACCCTTACCTGCATCCGCGATGCGATTCGCCGTAAGGAGATATCCTCCCGCGAGGCGGTCGAGGCGTCCGTCGACGCGATCCGGGCCGTCGATCCGAAGATCAGGGCCTTCGTGAGCTTCGACGGCGACCGCGCCGTCAATCAGGCAGAGCAGATCGACGAGCGGCTGGCGGCCGGCGAGGATGTCGGCCCGTTGGCCGGCGTCCCCGTGGCCCTGAAGGACAACATCTGCACGCGGTTCGGCCGCACGACCTGTGCGTCGAAGATCCTTGCCGGCTTCACCTCGCCGTACGATGCGCACGTGACCGAACGGCTCGAACGCGCCGGCGCCGTCATCGTCGGCAAGACGAACCTCGACGAGTTCGCCATGGGTTCGAGCACAGAGAACAGCGGCCTTTTCCCCACGAAAAACCCGTGGGACCTCTCGCGTGTGCCGGGCGGATCATCGGGGGGGTCGGCGGCGGCTGTAGCGGCGCGAATGGTGCCGGGGGCGCTCGGTTCGGACACAGGCGGTTCAATCCGGTTGCCCGCGTCGTTCTGCGGCGTTACGGGGCTCAAGCCGACATACGGCCGCGTCTCGCGATACGGCCTCGTGGCGTACGGCAGCAGCCTCGATCAGATCGGGCCGCTTACGCAGGACGCGCGGGATGCGGCCCTTCTGCTGGGCGTCATCGCCGGGCACGATCCCCGCGACTCGACGAGCGTGGATCGCGATGTGCCGGACTACCCCGCCCTGCTGGAGGCGGCGGGCGACCTGGGCGGCATTCGGATCGGCATGCCGGAGGAGTACTTCGGCGAAGGGCTCGACCCCGAGGTCCGCTCGGCGATCGAGAACGCCATGCGGCTCTGTCGGCAGCGCGGGGCCCGGATCGTGCCGGTGCGCCTGCCGCATCTGGCGTACGCAATCGCGTGCTATTACGTCATCGCGACGGCCGAGGCCTCAAGCAACCTCGCACGGTACGACGGCGTTCATTACGGCTACCGCAGCCCGAAGGCCGCGGACTACATCGACATGTACTGCCGGTCCCGCCAGGAAGGCTTCGGCGCGGAGGTCCGCCGGCGGATTATGCTCGGCACATTCGTACTGTCCAGCGGTTACTACGAGGCCTACTACAACAAGGCGCTGAAGGTCCGCACACTGATCCCGCGCGACTTGGCGCGGGCCTTCTGCGATTGCGAGGTGATCGGCGGCCCGGGGGCGCCGACGCCGGCCTTCCGGATGGGCGAGAAATCGGACGACCCGCTTTCCATGTACCTGGCCGACATCTATACGATTTCGGCGAACCTCGCGGGCATTCCGGGAATCGGCATCCCGTGCGGGTTCAGCTCGGCGGGGCTGCCGATCGGCCTGCAACTGATGGCGGCACACTTCCGCGAGGATCTCGTGCTGCGCGTCGCGCATGAGTATCAGCGTCATACGGATTGGCACGCGCGGCGGCCGCCCGTCTGCGCCGCCGATGACTGAGGCGGGCAATTACGAAACGGCCGAGCCGCAGCCGCCTCCCACGACCCGTGCGACAATCCCTTCTTCGGCGTCGCGCAGGCAGGTTTGCATCCGGCGCCGCAATCTGTATCATCCGGGTGTCCACGCGCCAACGGGCAATTGCGTGCCACGTCGGCACGGGCGCGATGGCCGACCTTTTCTCGTACCCCAGGAGTCATCTCATGACACGAAGGAACCTGTTGGTTGCCTGTGCGGGCTTTGCCGCTGCGTTGTGGAGCGGCTGCGGCGTTGAGTTTCCTCCCGCGCCGGCGCCGGAGCCGTCGCCCGAGCCGCAGGCTCGCCCCATAGCGTATCGGATCGGTGTGCTGGACGGCGTACTGGCGGATGAACTGGAGGAAGGCATGCAACTGGTGCCGCACACCGGTACGGCGAGCGACAAACCCATCGTGATCGCGGCGGAGGAGTTGGCCGGGCTCTCCGCCGAGCAGGTGATCGCGATCAACGCGGCGTACGCGGCCAACCATCCGATCGTCCTCGTATACGCCGGCTTGAATGACATCCAGGCGCTGCAGCAGTTACTGGGCAACGATGCGTTCGAGTACACGCTGCCCGACGGGGTGCCCTATGTGGAAATCTACGCGGTTGACCGGGACGCGGACGGCAGCATGTGGCAATGGTCGCTGTTCCCCCCCGAAAGCACGGTAACGGAATACAGCGAATCGACGGTGCAAAACACGGAGTCCGGCACGGAGACTACGGAGACTACTCCGGCACGGATCGTTTCACCGGGATACGACAACGACGCCGACCAGAACTCCCGCGCGGACATGCTGTTCCAGTGGATCGCCGAAGACGAGCAGCGCATGCAGACTCCGGCCGCCCGGGCGGCGAGGCTGCAAGTCGCCGCCGCGGCGGATGAGCTCACCGAGATCGGCGAGGCGTGGATCGATCAGGCCAACTTCCAGCAAAGCGGCAACAACTACCAGATTTCGCACTTCGCCTGGAGGCTTCATTCGATGAGCACCGGGCAGGATTGGTTCTACGTACAACAGAAGTGCATCTTCAGCGCTTCGAAAGGCTTCACCGTCGACGAAAGGCAACACAAGGGACTTTACCTCAACAAGATCGAGATCGACGCGTGGATGACCGGCTACGAAAACAACCCCGTCGCCGTCGGGCTGGTGCAGTCAAGCCCCCAGACCGCGAACAACCAGACGCAGATCACCAGCGGCGTGAGCTGGAACATCGGGGGCGAAGTGGCCGTCGACAGGAACGGCCCTTCGGCCACGCTGAGCGCGGGCATCAGCATCAGCAACTCGACCACCGTGACGGTGCAGGATTGCACCGTACTGGACAAGAGCAACGACCGGGGCAACAACCCGCACTGGCTCTACGTGTTCAACACGTCGGAGATCGGCAGTATGAGTGACTGTTTCTTCCAGGACTGCCTGACGGATGTGCCGAAGCTGGCCATCACATCGTTCCAGCCGATGAACCAGTGGATCTGGAGGCTCTCGCCGGAGGTCCGGGCGAACAACGCCTCGATGCGGGTGTCCTGTGCGGTGACGCTTGTGGACACCACGGAGAGCTGGAGGTTCGTTTATGCAGTCCGTACCCACACGTATCAGACCGCCAGACAGGTGTGGACGATCCACATCCCGTACCCCAGGACGAACTGACGCCGGCCGGCGATCCGAGGCGGGCGGTGCGGGATCGCGAAACGGGGCGTAGAATGCACGCGTGGCACAGCGCGCCACATTCCGCGCCAGGTGGGTCGTGCCCGTCGCGACGCCGCCGATCGAAAACGGATTCGTCGCCGTAGGCGACGACGGTTGCGTTACTGCGCTCGGAACATGGGATCGTCTCTCCCGCTGCGAGGCCATCGATTTCGGCGAATGCGCGCTGTTGCCTGGATTCGTCAACGCCCACACGCACCTGGAGTTGACGTGCTACGCCGGGCAGATCCCGCCCGGCAGCCTGTGGACATGGATCCGCCGGCTCGTCGAGCTTCGAACGCAGCCGGGGCGGATCGATCGTGAGCGCGAAGCCGTACGACTCGGCGCGGAGCTTTCCCTGAGGAGCGGCGTCACCACGGTGGGCGACATCTCGCGGACGCACTCGGCGTGGCCCGTGCTGAAGGCGTCGCCGCTGCGGAAGGTCTGCTTCGCCGAACTGCTCTGTTTCGCGGGCGAGCCGCCGCGCACGCTCGAGGAACTGGACGAAGCGGTCCGGCGGACGCAAACCGACGGACGTCTCGCTGTCGGCATCTCGCCGCATGCGCCGTACTCGGTCACCCTCGAGCAGCTCCGCGGCTGCGTCGAGCGGGCCCGGCGCGGGCAACTGCCGCTCACGATGCACGTCGCCGAAACGCCCGAGGAACGCCGCTTGATCGAGGACGGCGGCGGCATGCTGTACTATGTCTTCTGGTGGCAGGGGTTCCTGAAGAGGTGCCCGCCGCCGCGCCGACCGTTGTTTGAGTACCTGGCGGACGCCGGGCTTTTCGGAATCCCCGCCCTGCTCGCGCACGTGAATTACATCGAGGACCACGAGCTGGACCGCCTCGCCCGTTCGCCGTGCAGCGTGGCGTACTGTCCGCGGGCGCACCGGTATCATCGGCACGAGCCCCACCGCTTCCGCGAAATGCTCCAACGCGGCATCAACGTGTGCATCGGCACCGACTCGCTCGCGGGCACCGAGTCGCTCTCCGTGCTCGACGAGTTGCGGTTCCTGCACCGCGAGCACGCCGACCTCGATCCGGGCCTGCTCCTCGAAATGGGCACCCTCCGCGGGGCCAGGGCCCTGCGGCTCGACTCATGCGTCGGGTCGATCGCCGCGGGCAAGCGCGCCGACCTCGTCGCCGTCCCGCTCGATGCGCACGGTCCGCGCAATCCAGCCGCCAACGTGCTCGAATCCGATGCCCCACCCGTTGCCGTAGCCGTGGACGGCGTATGGCTCGATGTCCCCGGAGCGCAGGGGTAACGGCGCCGTCGCGTTCCGTCCGGTGCCGTCATGACCCGGTCAGGCTGAACAGCAGAGCGCTCAGCACGATCAGCGTCACGACGACGTACAGCCAGTCGCGCTCGCGAGCAAACGCCAACACGCAGAATGCCACCCGCGCGACTGGCGTGGCGATCAGCAGCACCAGGCCGAGCTGAATCATGCCCCGCCCGCGAAAGGACAGCACGCTTCCGATGATTCCCGACAGACTTCGCAGTTCCTCCGGCTCGCCGCGGAAAACGCCGTAGTCCGGCGAGCTGCCGCCGTGACGAACCAGGTAGACCGCCGCCCCGAACAGCACGAACCCCGCCGCCGTCAGCACGCCGACCCGCAGGAGGTGCCCGACGATCGCCTCCACCCGCTCATCCGTCCACGCCGGCTTCGGTCGATTCATCTCAGATCCTGCCCGTGAGACCGTTGTAGATCATCTCGATGCCCAGCAGCAGAATCACGAGGCCGAAGACGATGCGAAGGACTCGCGTCCTTGCTCCGACCAGAACCTGCGCCCCGATCAGCGACCCGGCGAGCACGCCGATCATGACCGGCATAGCGAGGCCCGGATCGATGTATCCGCGACGGAGGTAGACTCCGGCGCTCGCGGCCGCCGTGACCCCGATCATGAAGTTGCTCGTCGTCGTAGAGACCTTGAACGGAATCCGCATGATCTGATCCATGGCGAGGACCTTCACCGCACCGGACCCGATCCCAAGAAGCCCGGAGAGGGCACCCGCCACGAGCATCAGAACAAACCCGGCCGGCACACGGCGAACATGGTACTCCTGCGGACCGCGCGGCGTCGGGTACGTGCCGTTCATCTTGAGTCGCGTAGCCAGAGGATCGGGCGGCTGTTCGCCGGTCTGCTCGTGCCGTCCGCGGCTGGAAAGGTACGCGGAATGGATCAGCACAAGGCCGAAGATCACCGCGATTGCCGTCGCCGGCATGATGGCCGCAACCGATGCCCCGGCCAGTGCCCCGATCGTCGTGGCGATCTCGAGGAACATCCCGATGCGGATGTTCGTGAGGCCTTCCCGGACGTACGCGGCGGCGGCCCCGGAGGAGGTAGCGATCACGCTGACCAGCGACGCCCCGATGGCATAACGGATATCGACGCCGAAAATCAGCGAGAGAACCGGGATGATCACCACGCCGCCGCCCAAGCCCGTCAGCGATCCCAGAAAGCCCGCGATCAGCGAAAGAACCCAGACTACGACTGTGAATTCAGCGATGTTCAGAGAATGCAGCATCGTCGCCGCTTTCCGCCCGGGCCGTCCACCGCCACGGCCCCCATTTGTCCCTGTGCGCGATGCACGCCCGGATTCCGCCTACGCCGTTCGCCCCGGGTGTGCCCGCCCGCCATCGCAGGCCTGCGGAGCCTTGTCGGCCTCACCGAGTATCGCCCGGGCGGCA
The DNA here is from genome assembly GCA_964569765.1 of uncultured Planctomycetales bacterium. Taxonomy (GTDB): domain Bacteria; phylum Planctomycetota; class Phycisphaerae; order UBA1845; family PWPN01; genus CAZMVY01. The sequence goes on along the minus strand of CAZMVY010000007.1, from coordinate 29,493 downwards.
GCGGAATCCTTCATGGGCAGCCGGGTGCGCCGGATGCGATCGTAGGCATACAGCGCCGCCGCCACCGCCGGCGCCGTCGGCACCAGGCCGATCTCCCCGACGCCTCGGGAGCCGCACGCCGTCTCCGGATCGGCCACCTCGATGAAGATCGTCTCGACCGGCGGCATGTGGTGCGCCCGCAGGATATTGAGCGAGCGAACGTCGCCCGTGACGATGTGCCCTCCCTCCACGACGAATTCCTCCGTCAGGGCGTAGCCCAGCCCCATGTGAATCGCGCCTTCGATCTGCCCGGCAAGCTGCGTCGGATTGATCACGCGGCCCACGTCATGCGCCGCGACGACCTTCTTCAGCGTGCCGTCATCGTTCAGGATCACCACCTGGGTCGCGAAGCCGTACGTCATATGCGTTTTCGGCTCGGGCACGTTCGCCCCGAGCGGATGCGTGTCGCTGCACACCCACTCGCCCCGGTACCGCCTCCCCGCCAGCTTCCGGAGCGTCTTGCCGGCGTCGAGGTCAGCCTTGAGCTTCCGGCCCGCGTCCAGGATCGCCTGCCCTGCCAGCACGGTCGCCCGGCTCGCCGTGGTCTGGCCGCAATTCACCTCGTCGGCCGTATCCGTGACGACGCGGAAAACCTCCGGCGCCAGCCCCGTGGCCTCGCAGGCAAACTGCACGCACACGGTATGATGCCCCTGCCCCATCTCGGAAAAGCCCGTACGGATCGTGACCGTCCCGTCCTTGTTCACGTGCAGCACGACACGCCCCGCATCCGGCATCCCGTTGCCGATGCCCACGTTCTTGATGCCGCACGCGATGCCGGCGTACTTGGCGCTGCGGTAGTGCTCGCGTACGGCCAGCAGCGTCTCTTTCAGGCCGAACGGCTTGGTGAGCTTCTGCCCGGTCGCAAGCATGTCGCCCGGCTCCAGCACGTTGCGCCAGCGGATCTCCCATCCGTCGATACCCACCCTCTCCGCCAGCATGTCCAGGCAGCTTTCGATCGCGAAGGCCGCCTGGTTGACGCCGAACCCGCGCATCGCGCCGCACGGCGGGTTGTTCGTGTGCACCGCCAGCGATTCGATATCGAGGTTCGCGACGCGATAGGGCCCCACCGCGTGGCCGGCCGCCCGCTCCATCACCTTCGCCCCGACCGACGCATAGGCGCCGGTATCGCCGATTATCCTCGCCCAGACGCCGGTGAGCCGGCCCGCCGCGTCGCAGCCCACGCGGTAGTGCATCTCGACCGGATGCCGTTTCGGATGCAGGCGAAAACTCTCCGGTCGCGTCAGGACGACCTTCACCGGCCGTTCGATCAGGTGCGCCATCAGCGCCGTGTGGCCCTGGATGCTCAGGTCCTCTTTGCCGCCGAAGGCCCCCCCCGCGCTGACGAGCTCCACGCGGACACGCGACTCCGGCCAGCCGAGGATCCGGGCAATCTGCCGACGGTCGTCAAAAACCCCCTGCCCCTGGCTCAGAACGTGAATCTCGCCCTCGTTCGAGGCCGCGAGACACGCCTCCGGCTCCAGGAACATGTGCTCCACGAACTGCGTGCGAAACGTCTCCTCGACGACATGCACCGATTCCGCCAGAGCCTTTGCCGCGTCACCGCGGGCCAGTGCCGACCGCGACAGGATGTTCCCCTTGGCATGAATCTTCGGCGCCCCCGGTTGCAGCGCCTCGTGCGGACTGGTGATCGGCGCCAGGACGTCGTAGGCCACTTCGATCATGGCGGCAGCTCGCCGGGCCGTCTTCCGGTCCGTCGCAATCACCGCCGCCAGAACGTCCCCGACGTAACGCGTCTCCTCTCCCGGCGCGACGAACAGGGGCCAGTCCTGTTCGATCAGACCCACCAGCCGTTCGCCGGGAACATCCGCCGCCGTCACCACACGCAGCACGCCGTTCAGCTTCTCCGCGGGTGCTGTGTGGATCCGGCGCACCCGCGCCCGCGGATGATCGCTGAATCGCAGCGCGCCGAACACCGTGCCCGGCCACTTGATATCGGCGATGAAGCGCCGCTGTCCCAGGACCAGCTCCGCGCCCTGGTACCGCCGGAGGCTGCTGCCCACACGGCCGTCGGCGGTTGCCGCCGGGAGACCCTCGCCTCGCCGCGCCCGGGCCAGGAGGAGTATCGCGTCGATGATCTTCGCGTAGCCCGTGCACCGGCAGAGGTGTCCGCGCAATTCGTGCGCGACCTCCTCCCGCGTCGGATCCGGGTTCCGATCCAGGAGTGCCTCCGCCCGCATCACGATACCGGGCGTGCAGAAACCGCATTGCGTGCCCCCCGCGTGCAGGAAGCATTCCGCAACGAGCTTCCGTTCCGCAGCGCTCAGGCCCTCGCAGGTCGTAACCCGCTTCCCGGCCACCGAAACGGCTCGCGTAATGCAGGCCAGCCGGGGTCTGCCCTCGATGAGCACGGTGCAGCAGCCGCAGGAGCCCTGCGGCTGGCAGCCGTCCTTTGGCGAAACGACGTCGAGCTGATCCCGAAGCGCATCGAGCAGCGAAACACCATCCTCCACGTTCACCACAACCCGCTCGCCGTTGAGCGTAAAGGCAATCGGATTGAGGCTTGTCGAATCAATATCGCCCATGAATCGCCCCGAAAGGCCCTCTATCAGTGGAATCGCGGCCATTATCGTCGCGAGGACTCCCGGCTTCAACCGACCGTCGAATCCGCGCCGAGATCGCGCCGCCCGCAGCCCAGAACGTCGACGCTGAATCCTCGCACGCCATCCGGCGAAGCGTCGCTCGAGCACCGCGAGCACGACCGGGCGTCCGCGAAGGCAAACCGCCGGTTCGCGTAACGAGCGCAACGCGGTACTGCATTTGTCCGGACGGCGGACGGCGTGTGCCAACCTCCGCCCGGACGAAGAGGAAACCGCAAACCGGATGATTGACGAAAGCCCCGGCGCGATGCGAATGCGAACCGGCGGCCCCGACCCATGCCTGACCCAGCGCCTGACGGGCTCCGGACCGCAGGTGGCAAACCGGACTGCCGACGCTTATGGCCTCGCCAAAATGAATGCGGCAAGGCTTACCCGCGATCACAGGCTTCCCCCAGACACTCTCCCATGGCCGCCGCAACCCGTGTCGCGCCGCGCCGATAATCAATGCATACCAGAAGGGCGAGCTCCCGCCGGAATTTCGCTTGCCGGGCGCAGCGGTTTTCGGATATACTGCGCCTGTCAAGTCCGACGCAAGATGGAGGCATGTCGATGGATCTCAAACGAACTGCCGCTGTGGTATGCGGTATAGTTGCAGTGCTGTGCGCGAATGCAGGCCTGGTCTTGGGCGTACAACCTGGGACGTCATTGGACGAGTTCCGGTCAAGCCTTGATCCCCGGGTGTTTCAGCCCGGTGGTTACGGTCCCTGGCCCGAGCCGCTCGGACCGATCTTTGACCTGGCAGCCCGCACGTATAACGTACCGCGCGCACTGCTGCTCACGTTGGGCTACTTCGGCAGCGGCTTTGAGAATCGCGGTGACCAGCCGACAATCGAGTACGGCTACGGAGTCATGGCCCTGCGGGACAATCCGTGGGGCGGTGACTCGCTCGCCCAGGCGGCACGGC
>CAZMVY010000007.1:690-25922 GCA_964569765.1 uncultured Planctomycetales bacterium | reverse complement strand
GGCTCCTGAACGCCTCGCCGGAAGTCCTCAAGACCGATCCGCGGCTCAACATCATGGGAGCCGCGGCCGTCCTCGACGCCTACGCCAATGAGGCAAAGCTCGACCGCTCGGCCGGCCTCGACATCTGGCTTGGCCCGCTAATCCGCTACGCCGGTCTCGATGCCGAATCCAGCCGCCTGTTCGTTATGGAGGTCTTCGCCTGGCTCAAGCGCGGAATGAACGAAACGAACACCTGGGCCGAGACGTTCAGCTTCGCACCGCAGCCGGTCGGTATCGACATCGAAAGCCTCGCCCCGCCGCCGGAGGTCGAGCCGCTCTCGCCCGACTATCCGCCCGCGACATGGGATCCGGCGGCGTCGTGCAACTACAGCACGGCGACCAGTACCAAAGACACGGTTGTCATTCACACGATAGAGGGCAGCTACGCGGGGTGCATCTCGTGGTTCAAGAACTGCGCGGCCAGCGTGTCTGCGCACTATGTCCTTGCCTACGACGGGCGCATCACGCAGATGGTTCGCGAGAACCAGACGGCGTGGCACGTCAGTTGTTACAACAGTCGCGCGATCGGCTTGGAGCACGAGGGCTACGCCTCGCAGAGTCATCCCACGAGCCAGTACAACGCCTCCGCCGCACTGGTGGCGAACATCTGCGATCGGTGGGGCATTCCCAAGCAGAAGCGTTCGACCGGACCGGGCATCCTCGGCCACCACGACGTGACGATCTGCTGCTGCGGCACCCACACGGACCCGGATCCCGGCTGGGACTGGAACTACTACATCCAACAGGTCAACGGCGGCCCGCCGCCGCCGGCCTGGGCGGCAACCTTTACCGCGCAGTCCTACCCCTCCACCATCGAGGCCGGGACGACCGCTATCGTCTGGGCGGAGTTCCGGAACGACGGCACGAGCAGTTGGACGCACTGCGCGACGAAGCTCGGGACATCCAGTCCGCACGACCGCGCCAGCCCCTTTTGCACGCCGACCAACTGGCGGTGCGCCGATGGCAGCAATCCGAGTTGCGGCCGGCCCACCGACGTGGACCAGTCCAGCGTCGGCCAGGGTGCCGTGGGCGGCTTCACGTTCATCATCACCGCGCCGGCCACGCCCGGGACGTACACCGAGAAGCTCCAGCTCGTCCAGGAGGGCGTCACGTGGTTCGGGCCGGAGATCACCTGGACGATCACCGTGACGGCCTCTCAGGGCACCCTCACGGGCACCGTGCGCAACGCGTCGAACAATGCCGCAATCGTCGGTGCAACCGTTACGGTCACGGGCGTCGGCAGCGCCACAACGAATACTTCCGGCGGGTACACGTTCAGTAACGTCAACGCCGGCACCTATAACATCTCGGTGACCGCAACCGGCTTCAATCCCGCCAGCGGCAACGCGACGGTGACGGGCGGCCAGACCACGACGAAGGACTTTTCGCTCACGCCCTCGGATACGCAGGCCCCGACGACGCCCACCGGACTGACCGCGAACGCGACGGGGCCGACCACGGTCCAACTGAGCTGGACGGCCTCGACGGACAATGTCGCCGTCGCCGGATATGACATCCAGCGTGACGGTTCCGTCATCGGCTCCAGCACGGGCACCACCTACACGGATTCCGGCGCGACGCCCGACACTACGCTGACCTACAGAGTGCGTGCGAAGGACGCCGTGCCGAACTACTCCGCCTGGAGTGACCCGGCGAGCGCGCGGACGCCGCCTGCACCGCCGCAGTGGAACACGGTGTTCACCGATGGGTTCAATGGCAATTTGAACAACTGGACGCAACAGGTCGGCGGCTTTGCCTACAGCACAACGATAAACCACGGCACCTACACCGGGGGAGGCGCTGCCTATTGCGCGGCCACCGAAACCGACCAGATGTATCACCTGTTCGCCCGACCATTCGCGCAGGGCAAGGTTTCGGGCTACTTCTACGACGGCAAGGGCGGCTGGAAGCAGAGCGTTTGCGGCTGGGCCTATCGCCAGTCGCTGTCCCTGCGGGCCCTCGACGGCACGGGCACCGCGATGATCATCGACAATTGCCTTGCCTCGAACATTGGCAACGGTAGCTACTACTGGCGCACCGTCGGAGGCGGCGGCGTGACCTACACCGCCTATGCGACGCGCAACCCCGCGACCGACTGCAACGGCGCGTGGATCTACTTCGAGACGAACGTGACGCCCGCGGCCCCGGGGGCCTCGCCGAGCGGCTCCTTCGTCGCAACGGTCACCGACGGCGCCGGCACTACCACGACGACGCAGAACCTCACCACCGACTTCGGCAGCTATGGCATCGGACGCATCACGCTCGGCCTGGGTGTCTCGTCAGCGAACGAGTGCTACTGGGACGACATCGCGTTCAGCGCCCTGCCGCCGGACTGGCCCATCATGAACACGCCGACGGCCGTTTCCTCCACGAGCATTCAGTGGAATTTCAGCCCCCGCGACAACAACTTCTTCGGCTGGGACGTAGCCGACGGGGCGGGCGCCATCCTCTCGCCCCAGTACCCTGCCGCCGGCTGGCTGAACCGCAGCGCGACGTCATGGGTCGAGAGCGGCCTGGCCCCGAACACTTCCTACACCCGCAAAGTCCGGGCATGGAACGGTACGCTGAACAGCGCGTTCTCGCTTACGGCATCGGCGTACACTCTGTCGGTTCCGCCAGGTGCCGGAAGCGTCACGCCCGACAACGCCTCCGTCTGTGTCGGCGACAACGTCATCTGGACCGCCGTCGGCGGCTTCGGCCCCGGCAAGGTCCAGTACTACCGATACGCGTGGAACCAGAACCCGACCCACGCCTTTACCGGCGCCGAGCCGATGTGGTCGAGCGGGTCGATTGCCACGCAGCCGACCGCCGCGGGTACCTGGTATCTCCACGTGCAGGGCTTCAACGGCGCCAACGCCCCGAACGGAACGTGCGATTATCCCGTGGTCGCGGGTACGCCGCCGTCGATCTCGGAGCAACCCGCGCCGCAGACCGTCTGCATCGGGGCAACGGTGCAGTTTACGGTCGCCGCGAGCGGCGCAGGGCTCTCTTATCAGTGGCAGGCGGACGGCAGCAACCTGTCGGATGACACGCATTACTCCGGTGCGACGACGAACACGCTGACCATCGTGAACGCCGATACCGGCGACGCAGCGAGTTACCGCTGCGTGATTACGGGAACCTGCGGGAGCGTGACCTCGGCGGCGGCGGCGCTGAGTTTCGCCGACGCGCCGGCCATCTCGCAACAACCCGTAACGCAGCACGTCTGCGCCGGGGGTACGGCAACGTTCACCGTAAGCGTCACCGGCGAGCCCTCGCCGGGCTATCGGTGGCAGAAGGATGGAGTGGATCTCACCGACGGCGGCCATTATTCGGGCGCCACAAGTCCGACGCTGACCGTCGCCGGCGCCGATGAGAGCGATGTGGCGGACTACCGCTGCGTCGTGACCGGCGGCTGCGGAACCGTCGCCTCGGATCCGGCAACGCTCGTTCTTCAGACGGCGACCACGATCACACAGCAGCCGGAGTCGCAGAGCGCCCCCGCGGGCTCCGCCGCGGTGTTCACGATCGTCGCCGCGGGTACGGGATCACTGACCTACCAGTGGCAGAAGGATGGCGAGGACATTCCTGGCGCGACGACGGATACCCTGTCGTTGAACCCCGTGCGGCGTGCGGACGCCGGCAACTACCGCTGCCTTGTCACCTCCGACTGCGGCAGCGTCGCGTCGGCCGAAGCGACACTGACCGTTGCGGTCTATCCCGCGGACTTCGATGAGGATGGCGATGTGGACCTGACGGACTTCGCGACGTTCCAAGGCTGTTTCAACGGGCCGAACCGGCCTGCGAAGCCGGGATGTGCCGGCAGTGCCGATTTCGACGGCGACTTGGATGTGGACCTGGCGGACTTCACCATGTTCCAGAGCTGTTTCAAAGGGCCGAATCGTCCGCCGAAGGCCGCCTGCCCGCAGGAGTGAGCGAAGGCGCTCAAGATGATTCCGGAGCCGGGCGCAGGAGGCGGCCAGCGCAAACACCCGCCGCCTCTCGCGGTTGCCGGAGCAGGTACGCGGACTTTCCGGCCAGGCCCTCTGCCCGCCGTTGCCGGATGATGCGCTTCGGCAGTACACTCCCGCAGGTGCTGGGGCCGGACATCGGAGCCGCCGACGACCGGGCCCCCGAGTGCCCGGCATCTCGCGGGCCTCCGTCTGTGCGGAACGGACGCGACGGCCCTCGTCCGAACGATGCGGCGGCATGGTTTGCGCACCCAGGTGTCTTCTTCTGAAAGGAGTTCGCATGACCGGGCGAGTATCGATCTGGGCGGGTCTGGTTGGGGCATGTCTGCTGGCATCCGGCGGCTGTGCGACGCAATCGCTTTTCGACGGCAAGACGCTGGCCGGCTGGCGCGCCGTCGGCAACGCCGTGTGGAAGGTGGAGGACGGCGCGATCGTCGGCACGCAGGATCCGCAGCGGCGGGCCGGCGATCTCGTGACCGAGAAGGACTACGGCGACTTCGAGCTGGAGGTGACGTACAAGGTCGTCTGGCCCGCCAACAGTGGCGTCTGGTTCCGCTGGAACGACCATAAGGGCTACCAGTTCGATATCCTCGACTGGCCGAATCCGGTGGCCTACTCGGGCACGCTTTACTGCGACGGCAAGATGTTCCTCGCGAGGCAGCTCGACAAGTCGCTCGAGAATCACGACGGCTGGAACCACGCGCGGATCTCGGCCGTGGGCGACCACCTCCAGTTGTGGCTCAACGGCAAGAAGACGGCCGACGTGCACGACTCGACGTACCAGCGCGGCAAGATCGGCTTCCAGATCCACCCCGGCGACCAATTCAAAGATATGAAAATCCTTGTCCGGGACGTCCGGATTCGCGTCCTCGACAAGCCGGGGTCATAAGACCCACGCCGAGCCGGGACGACTCGTCCTCGATGCTGTTCCCTGGCGGTCCCCCGTGATTCACGAATCGATAATGTCGTACTCGTCGGCTGCCCGATAACGAAACAGACTGCGGGTCCGCAGCCCTGCGCCGATCAGGCTCAGCCCGCCGAGTACGATCAACCCGGAGATCAGTGCGACCAGGATCTCCGGAAACACCGCGATCAGGACGCCGGCTACGACCAGCACGATTCCGGCGAGGATCTCCACTTGCCACAGGAAACCACCGGGGGAACCGATAATGACCCGACGAAACGCCATTGAGGCACCGCCTTTCGCCGGCGGCCGTGGTCATACGAGCGCACGGCCGGCTGCCGGCGGGCTATTATTCGCCGATTCCGCGGCGAACTTCAAGGCGCGTTGACGCCGCCGCCCTGAACCCGCAGAATGATGAGCAAGATTCGCAAGCACGAGGCCGTCGAGGCACGGCATGGTTATGAAAAGGAGACCGGATATGGCATTGCGCAGGCGTGATTTTCTGGTAGCGGCGGCGGCGGCGGGCGTCGGAGCGGTCAATGCCAGACCCGCCGCAGCACAAGAACCGAGGGCGGCGGATGCGCCGAAGAGGAAGGCCGTGCTCAAACTCTCCAGCCAGGAGGGCCTCATCCCGGGCGACAGCCTCAAGGAGAAGCTCGATACGATGGAAAAGTGGGGCTTCGAGGGCCTCGAGGTCGGCGGCGGAAACCTCCCCGCCCGCGTCAAGGAACTCAAGGACGCCCTCCAGGGCCGCCCCATCAGAATGAGCGCGATCTGCGCGGGCTTCAAGGGCTGGCTCATCGCAGACGATCCCGAGATCCGCAAGCAGGCGATGGCTTCCATGAAGGAGATCCTCACTGCCGCCGGCGAGGTCGGGGCCACGGGGCTGATCATCGTGCCCGCGTTCAATGCGCAGAAGTCGCTTCCGCACAAGGAGGCGCGCGAGCTGCTCACCGGCTTCGATCGCTGGGACCGCCGCAAGGAGCACGACCCCAAGCCGTTGCTCCTCGAACTCGGTGAACACGCCGCCAAGGCCGGCACCCGAATCCTGCTCGAGCCGCTCAACCGCGACGAGTGCTACTTCCTCCGCACACTCGCCGACGCCGCGTCGATCTGCAAAGATGTCAATCACCCCGGCATCGCGATGATGGGCGACTTCTGGCACATGACCTGGGAAGAAACCGACGACATGGGGGCGTTCCTCACGGCCGGCGAGTATCTGCACCACGTCCACATGGCCAGCCGCCGGAAACGCCGAACGCCCGGCGAGGACGGCGAGGCCGACAACTATGTCCGCGGATTCAAGGGCCTCAAGGCGATCGGCTACCAGGACTACGTGAGCTTCGAGTGCGGCTGCTCCGGCGACCGGACCGTCGTGATTCCCAACGCCGTCAAGCTCCTCCGCGAACAATGGGAACAGGCGTAGGGAGCGTCGTCGGCTGCTATTCTACCCTATCCAGAGGCCCTCGATTCGCACGCGCAAGCCGTCCGGCGTCCTGGCGAGCGAGTTGACGAGCCCGCAGTGCCGCCACTGCAACATGCAGTACTTGGGCTGGAAGTAATACCGGCGGCCGATCTCCAGGTCCTGCCGACTGTGTCTCACAAGACCTTCGTAAGCGGTCGTGTTATAGCAGCCGATGTGGATGCCGCGCTGCCGCGCGAGGATCGGCCCGACGATGCACCATACGACTGTGCCGTTGAAGTAATCGGGCTCTTCGACCACGACACCGCAATGCGTCACCGGGCAGCCGCACGAAATCCACCCCGGCCGGCCGTAGAGGATGTCGCCTTTCTTGATCCCCAGTTTCTCCACGTTAGCCGGGTTGAAGAGGATGATCGTCTCGCGAGGGCCCTGTTCGCCAGGGAACTTCTCCAGGATGAAGTCGTACTCGCGACCGAGGTGGTCCTTCCATGTGATATCCCGTTCGTGAAACTCCTCGCCGGCGACGCAGCCGCGGGACGGAGCGGCCTGTCCCAGATGGATGCATCGGTTGATCGCATCCGGGTTGACCGACACGACCTCGGCAAACGCGCCGCAGGTCTTGAACCCGCACCCGCCGCAGTCCTTGCCGGGCAGCTTCTCGACGAGTGGGTTTGTTCCCGTCACAGTTGTCCTCACAGTCATTCTCCTCTGTAGAAAACGTCCGATTCGAGCGTGCGGAGGACGCCGAAGTGGGCGTCCCGGCCGATCTCTTTCTTTCCGACGCAGATCGTACACGTGCCGACAGGCGGATTGCCGCGAAGCCGCAGAGGCGGCGCCAGCTCGGGGGCCTTCTCGATCCGCCGGACGACGTGTTCGATGTTGATGCCGTGCAGGGCGTCGCTCTCGACGACGGGCACGTCCGCCACCTCGCGGATGTTCGCGCGGAAGACCTCGCGTTCCGCCTGCGAGACGAGATCGATCTTCGTGACGAGGGCCAGGTCTGCCAGCGAGAGCATCGGGCCGATCTTCCGCGGCAAGTTCATGCCGCTCGTGGCCTCCAGGACAACGATGCCCAGCGTCGATTCGACATAGGGCGAGCATCGCAGGCAGAGGCCCGCGGTTTCGACAAGGAGGATGTCGGCTGCCACGTCTTCGGCCCATTCGATCGCATCGCCCAGCACAACGACGTTGCAGTGGTCCGGGCACAGGTCGCCCGAGTAGACCTTCCGCGACGGTATGCCGAACCACTTGTCAAACAACACGTCCTCGTCCGCGTACTGAACGTCGATCTTCAGGTAGGCCAGCCGGCGGTTCGTCTTCAGCAGGCTTCGCGCGACGTGCTTGAGCACGGTGGTCTTCCCGCTCGTCGGCGGGCCGGCGCAGATAACGGTCTTCATGATCTAACTCCTTTTCCGAAGGCTTTTGTGCAGTCTCTCCGAGACCGCGCGGCCTCGGAGAGGCCGCACTCCAGAAGTCTCACGCGATGTACCCGAGGGCCCGCAGACGCTCCTCCACGACGTCCTTCGTGACTCGCTTGCCGTCACGAATGCGGGCGCGAAAGCCCAGCATGAGGTCATCGAGCTTCCGGATCTCCTCGGCGGCGCGGTCCTCTTCCGCCGCTGAAATCAGGACCTTCTGCATCGCGCCGCTCCTCATGACGATGCGGCAGTCCGAGAGCAGTGCGATCCGCGGGTCGTGCGTGACGAAGATGAAGATCTTGTGATAGCTCCGCAGCAGCTCGAGCGCCCGGCTGCGGTGAATGCCGGCGTTCTCGATCTCGTCGAGGAGGATGATCGGCGAGTTGCCAATCACTACGGCATCCGCGATGAGCAGAGCGCGCGTCTGGCCGCCGGACAATTCCGTCATCGCAACCTTCGGCGCGATCGGCTCGCCCGTGAGCTGGTTGGCAAAGTCGAGGGTTTGCTCCACGGCCTGCTCGCCGAGCCCGGTCCGCCGGATCGCCGCGTGTGTGGCCAGGAACCGCTGCACCGGCAGATCGGAAAGAAAGTTCGTGTGCTGCGTGATCCGCGCGATCGGGTTTTGAGAGGGGTCCTCGACCAATTCGGGTGGCGGGGGCGAGCCGTTAATGAGCAGCCGCCTCCCGGACGGCGTGTTGGCGTTCGCGAAAAGCTCCAGGTCGTTGATGAGCGTCGTCTTGCCCGAACCCGTCGGTCCGACGACGCTGACCACGTCGCCCATCCGGAAAGACACCTCCCGTACGGGTTCGCTACGGCCGTCCTTGCCGCGGCCACCGAGGATCTTGAGTTCTCGAATCTCCATGCGTGCGTCTCCTTGCTGTGCGCAGGGACTCTCCGTGCGCCGTTTCGCGTTTCGTTCGAACCGATCGAACGCTCGAAGCTCGGACGGTTACTCGATGTAGCCTAGTGCCCGGAGCCGCTGCCGGATCGCCTCGATCTCGCGGGCGTTCAGGCCCGGCGCGCTTTCGTTCGCATCGAGCCGCCCGCCGGCGGCCACGTCCCGAAGGACGTAGATGGCGAACTCCGTCACGCTCCGGAAGCCCGTACCCTCGATGAGTCGGGCGAGGTTCCGGTACAACTCGGCCGGAATCTTCAATGTCACGGGACCGGCCTGCCTGCTCCGCTTGCCTGGCATCGGATCCTCCGTTAACACTCTTATGGGAGTGTACACACACTCCTATAGGAGTCAAGAGGCAAGCTCGGGGTCTTTCGCGTTTTTTTCACTGCACCTCGGAATGTCCGGCGACGGACCCCCGCGCCCCGATCGGAGCGACGGCCCTTTACGACCGCGACCTCACCCAGTAAATTGCCTGCTGGCCGTAATCGGCCGGGAGAACACGGCAATGCCCGAAACACCCGCCACTATCTCGTTCGACGAATTCGCCAGGATCGACCTGCGCGTGGCGCGCGTACTGGAATGCGTCGCTCACCCGAACGCCGACAAGCTCTTGGTACTCAAGGTAGACCTGGGAACCGAGCAGCGGCAGCTCTGCGCCGGCATCAAGGGGCACTACGACCCGGCCTCGCTGGTCGGACGCCTGATCGTCGTCGTCGCGAACCTCGCTCCACGAACGATGCGGGGAATGGAAAGCCAAGGCATGCTCTTGGCCGCCAGCACGCCGGACCACAGCCGTATCATCCTCCTCCAGCCCGACGCCGAGATCGAGCCGGGCAGCAAAGTCAGTTGAGCCGGAGGTTTCGCCGCCCCACCGATCCACGCAAATGGTCGCAACGCAGCAGCTTTGCGACTTTAACCGACTGTGGATACGGCACTTACGGAGAACTTGCGACCGCTGCTTTCCGTTTCGTCGGCCCGCCGGAGACCGACACCCGCCCGCGACGATCAGGCTGCGCGCCTTCTTGCCCGCGGGGGTCAGCGAAGGCTCCGCGCACCGCGGAGCGAAGAGCGAAGCAACAAGCGCGTCAGCGGTTGCGAACAGTGGCGTTTGGGGTATAATGATGGGCTCGCCGTCGCGCTCGAAGCGGCGGGCTAACCATGAGGAGCGAACTGTGGCGGTCAGATTGCGTTTGAAGAGGACAGGCCGACGGAATCGGGCGTGCTTCCGTCTGGGGGCGTTCGATGGCCGAACCGCTCGCGACGGCCGGGCGATCGAGGAACTCGGTGTTTACGATCCCGGGTGCAAGGATCCGGCCCGGCAACTGGTGCTCAAGAAGGAGCGCATCGAGTATTGGCTTCAGACCGGGGCCCTTCCGAGCCAGACGGTGAGCGAGTTGCTCCGGCGCGGCGGAATTACGGTCAAACCCGCGAAGGCGGAGGCCACGACGTAGATGGCGGTGACATCGCATCGCCTGGACCGACGCCCATGCGTATCGACGTGCTCACGTTGTTCCCGGAGATGCTCGAGCCGTTCTTTTCGGCCAGCATCATCGGCCGCGCCCGCCGGGCCGGCATCGTGGACATCGTGTGCACACAGATCCGGGATTTCGCCACCGACCGGCACCAGAGCGTAGACGACAAGCCCTTCGGCGGCGGCCCCGGGATGGTGCTCATGTGCGGGCCCGTCTTCGACGCCGTTGAGCACGTGGAAGCCCTGGATCCGCGGCCGGCGACACGGATCCTCCTGACGCCGCAGGGAGAGCGGCTGACCCAGGGGATCGTCGAAGCGCTCGCGCGGGAATCGCGGCTGCTTGTCCTCTGTGGACACTATGAGGGATTCGACCAGCGGATCATCGACGGGCTGGCGCCCCGCGAAATCTCGATCGGGGATTACGTTCTTTCGGGCGGAGAGCCGGCGGCCGCCGTACTGATCGACGCGGTTGTGCGACTTCTGCCCGGAGCGCTCGGCGACGAGAACTCGGCCGCGAGCGAATCGTTCCGGGGGAACAGACTGGAGTACCCGCAGTACACCCGGCCGCGGGAGTTCCGCGGAATGAGCGTGCCGGAGGTACTGCTCTCCGGTGATCACGGCAGGATTGCCGAATGGCGCCGCGGACAACAGGATGCCATCACGCGGTCGAGGCGCCCGGACCTGCTGGAGAAGTAAGTTACGGCCCGCACCGGCCGACGAAGCCGACGGCACTGGGCCCGCGAGTTCATGAAGGAGTCGAACGATGTCACACAAGCTGATCGAGGCCGCCGAGGCCGCGTGCCGCAAGAGCAAGGTGCCCGGTTTTCGCATCGGTGACACCGTCACGGTGTCCGTCCGGATCGTCGAAGGCGACAAGGAGCGGCTACAGCCCTACACGGGCGTTGTCATCGGCCGTCGTGGCCGGGGCATGGGCGCGATGTTCACGGTTCGGCGGATCGTGAACAACGAAGGAGTGGAACGCATCTTTCCGATACACTCGCCGAGCGTCGCGGGGATCAAGGTGATTCGCAGCGGCAAGGTTCGCCGCGCGAAGCTCTACTTCCTCCGTGACCGGGTCGGCAAACAGCGTCGTCTCCGCGAGCGCCGCAGCCGAACGGGCCTCGATGTCCAGGGAACGGAAGCGCATACGAGCGCTGCGGCGGAACCCGTCGCGACCGGCTCATGATGGCGGATCCGGGCGGGGCACGGCTGCGTCGCCGGCCTCTCTGCCCGCGGCGTACGGAGGCTTGCCGTTGGCCGACGACCGAGCCAACCTGGGCCGCCGGGGCGAGAAACTCGCCCGCAAGTTCCTCGAGAAGCTCGGCTACCGGACCGTCGTGCGCAATTACCGCTGCCCCGCCGGCGAAATCGATCTGATCAGTCTGGACGACGGCTCGATCGTCTTCGTCGAGGTGAAGACCCGTCGCAGCGAAGAGGCCGCCGACGTCGAACGTGCGGTCAACCTAGCGAAACAACGACAGATGATGCGTGTCGCGAGGTACTATCTGGCGAGCACGTCCGCGGCGCGACGGTATCCCTGCCGCTTTGACGTGGTCGCCATTGTTTGCTCGGATAACGGCAACACCGAAATCCGCCACGTCCGCGACGCGTTCTGAGCAACAGTAACGCGGCCGGCGCCGTGCGGAGCAGGGGCGCTGCACGCCTCTGGGCCGGCGGAATCAGGTTTCGCCCGATGGAACTGGTCGACACACATTGCCACCTGACCTCCGGAGCCTTCGCCGGGGCGGTCGATGCGGTGATCGATCGCGCCCTGGCTGTGGGCGTTCGGCAGATGATCACCGTAGCCACCGACGCGGCCGATGCCCGGGCAGCACTGGCTCTGACCAAACGACGAACGGAGCTACGAATGGCCGCCGGGATTCACCCGCACGAGGCCGCCAAGGCCGGCCCGGGGGATATTGAGGAACTTCGCCGGATCTGGAGCGAGCCTCTCTGTGTGGCCGTCGGGGAAATCGGTCTCGACTACCACTATGACTTCAGTCCCCGCGCCATCCAGCGCGACCTCTTCGCTCGCCAGCTCGAGGCCGCCCGGGAAACCGCCCGGCCGATCATCGTCCACAGTCGCGAGGCACACGAGGACACCGTCGCCATCCTTCGGCAGGCCGGCCTCGTAAACCGGCCCGTGGTGTTCCACTGCTTCACCGGCACGCCCGCCGAGGCCAACCGCATCCGGGAATGCGGTTGGCGGATTTCACTCAGCGGCGTGGTGACGTTCAAGAAATCGACGGAGCTGCATGCGATCGCCGCCGCCTGTCCGGGTGATCACCTCCTGCTCGAAACCGACTCGCCATACCTCTCGCCAGAACCCGTCCGCCACCTCCGGCCGAATGAACCCGCATACGTAGCGCATATCGCGAGGTTCGTCGCGGCACTGCGCGGCGTTCCGGCCGACGAGCTGGCCGCGCAGGCGGCTCGAAACGCCCGCGCCTTCTTCTCCCTTCTCGAAGGAAAGGAAACGGGATCCGC
The DNA here is from genome assembly GCA_964569765.1 of uncultured Planctomycetales bacterium. Taxonomy (GTDB): domain Bacteria; phylum Planctomycetota; class Phycisphaerae; order UBA1845; family PWPN01; genus CAZMVY01. The sequence continues at coordinate 13,332 of CAZMVY010000007.1, read as the reverse complement.
CGACCGATGTCCACCGTCATCCGACTGAGCAATGTCTATCGCAGATTGCTCGCCGCCCTGCTGGGTGCCGCCGGACCGGAGGCCGCCTACCGTATCACCGGCGCACTCGCTCGCGTGCTCTACGCATCGCTGCCGGTTGTGCGGCAGCGCAGCGAAGCGCAGTGCCGTGCCGCGATCAAAGGCCGCGTGCCCGCCGAAGAGGTGCCGCGGGTCGCCCGCGAGGCGTTCCGGCACCGGATCTGGAATCTGACGGACCTGATGCTCGCCGATCGTCTGCTTCACCCCGGCACCTACCAACGCTACGGCGGAAGGATCCCCGAACCTTATCGCGCGACACTCCTGGCCGCTCAGCGCATGCGCCACCCGGTCATTCTCCTGACGGCCTATTACGGGCCCTTCGACCTGCTGCCGGTATTCCTGGGTTACAACGGATTGCGGGCCACCGTGGTCTACCGGCCACATGCCAACGCGGAGTTCGATGCGTATCGCCGGCGCATTCGCGCCCGCAGCGGTTGCGAACTACTGCCGGCGGAGGGGTCGGCTGCTCGCCTTGCAGATGCTCTCCAATCAGGGGGCACGGTGGCGATCGTTGCCGACCATCACGCCGGCCGCCGCGGTGTCTCGGAAACGTTCCTCGGGCTGCCCACCGTTGCCATGCGATCGGTGGGCCTGCTGGCCCTGCACTACGGCGCCAGCGTCGCCGCTGCCGGCATACGCCGCATCGGCGCCTTCCGGTTCGAAATCGTCGTCTCGGACCTGTTGCACGAACACGATTGGCGAACTGCGGACGACCCGGTCGCCTTCATCACGGCGCACTACCTGCGCGCACTGGAACGGCTCGTCTTGGCTGATCCTGCCCAATACCTGTGGGTGCACGCCCGCTGGGGCGAGGAGTTCATCCATCACCTGCTCCAGCAGGAGGACGCCTCGCCCGCCGCACGCCTGACCAGACCCGGCGGCGCCGCGTGAACCGGACACTCGCCGTTGCCCCGGCGCCGGACGCCTCTCCGCGCAGCGTCCCGGCAAACCGGCTCAACTGGCTTCGAGCGCCGCTGCAACGATGTCGAAGGCCGCGGCGATAGAGGTGCCCACGATATCGGCCGTATCGCTCGCCATGGCCCTTTCGGCCAGCGGCAGACCTACCAGCAGTCCCGCCAGCGCCGCCACGCAAAACCTGAGTCTTGATCTCATGCCAACTCCTTCCGTGGTTCGACGGCAGCCCCAGCCGTCCTACTCCGTTCCCAGCCGGATTCGCACCCGGTTCGAGCCTTCATCTCGTCCGCGCTCCGCGACGCATGTCGTGTCCGGCAACGGCTTTCGCGATCCTGCCAACCACGCGCGAACGGCTGCTCGCACGGTAGTATCCATGTTTCGGGCGGTCCGGTCAACGCACGGAGCCTGTAGAACCGAGCCGTGTCACAAACCCGCCGGCACCCGACTACCGCGCGCAGGCGCGCAGATGCGGCTTGCCGGCCGCTTCCGGGCGGGAAAGTGCTGCGGAATGTGCTGGCGACCGACCCCCCTTATGGAGGACACAAATTGCTGATGTCCCCTACCGCGAGATGCCGATATCCATAGCGTGAAGGCCCCGGGCCTCCCTGGCGGGATGGTATCGACGGGGTCAGTCCGCATAGCGGGTGCGCCGTCAGGTAGCTCTGCTGCGCCCAATACGGAGATGCAAACATGAGCATCAGAAACGCAATGACTCTGTCGGGCATGTTGGTTGCTGTCTTTACGGCCGGCTGCATCCCGCTGCCGACGCCGAGTACGACGAGCACTGCGATCGCACTATTCGACAAGGACAACAACACCCAGGCGCGCGTCGCCATCGACGGTGTCGTCACCGTTGTTCTGGCCGACAACTCCGGCTCTACAGGCTGCACCTGGCAGTACGTCGCGAGCAACGATCAGGTCCTCGAGCCGCTCATCAACGGCGTCAAGCCGGGCACCGGCATCGGTACCCCGGGCCATGCGGTCTTCGTCTTCTCCGCCAAGACGGTCGGCATGACGAACCTCCGGATCGAGAAGACCTGCCCCGACAACAGCAAGACGGAGTATCGCGTCGAAATCACGGTTATGCCCGGCGGGTTCTGATCGGACAAGCCGGGAGTCCAGGCATTCAACAGAGCATCGGCGGTGCGCACCGGGGGGCTTCGCCCGGCCAGCCCCTGTGTCCGCATCCGCTCTATGGGCGCCCCGGCCGGCCTGCTGCCCGCGTCGTTGTCGAACTCTGCCCCGCGGGCCGGCTCGCGGCTGGAGAAACCCCCTCCTCCCCCCCCGCATCGAACGCCGCGCGAAGCACGGCATACTCCCCAGGGTCGGCCTCCGCCAGAACCGCCATCGGCCGACGCCCCAGCCGCACGCGCAACGGCAGCGGCTCGCCTGTGCCGGGTGCCCGCCGCACCTCCAGCAGAACCTCCGTCCCCGGCCGGTGTCGTGAGACCATCCTGCCGAACACCTGCCCCGTCGGGTCCTCCGGGAACGTCGTGCCATCGCACGCCACGATCAGGTCGCCCGCCCGCAACCCGGCCCGATCCGCCGCCGTGTCCCGGAAAACCTGAAGCACCTCGACCCACGAGCAGCCCTCCGGCACGCGCGGGTCCATCTGCCGCAGGCGCGGCCGCTGGCGCACCCCGAGGAAGGCCCCCCTCTCCAAACCGTGCGTCTCTGCGAAGATCGCCTCGACCAGTTCGCGAATCCGCAGGCGAGTCTCGTGGCGCCGACCCTCCAGGTACGCGCGACGCAATGCCGGCAGCGCTGCTTCGCCTGCGTCGATGAGCCGGAAACCCGCCGCGCGGCGGACCTCCCAGCGCGCGTCGCCAAGTTCCGCGACGGCGCGATCGAGGTCGCCTACATCGGGCGACGCCGGCGCGCTCGTCACCGGCGGGGCGCCTCCGGCGGCGACCGCGTTCCACCGGCCGGCGCCGAACGACACCAGCAACACGAAACCCGCACGCGCAATCGTCATTCCTGGAGAACCACGCTCATCCCGCCGCGTCGCGAATCGCGCTCGGCACCTTCGCCTGCATGCCGATTTCCGTACCAGCCCTTGCCTACGCGACGACTACGGCCTGCTCCCCGTTCCTCTGAAGCCATTCCGCCTTGCGCTGAATCATCCGCAGAAACCGGAAGCCCTCCAGACGGCCGAACATCCCCGTCGCCGCAATCGGCAGCACCGCCTCGGCAATCAGGGCCTCGATCATCAGGTGCGGCAAAACCCGGAGTTCCTCGGGGCGCAAAGCGTGCGTCTCGTCATAGCCGAGCAGGAACCGCCGGAGGCGCATCGCATCCGCGGCTGGTGGCCATGCAAGCGGATCGCGCCCACCGCCCACGATGGAAAACTGAAGCGCCCCGTTCGCCACGTCCGTCACCGGCGGCATCCAGCGGAGCGAATCGTAGTCGATGACGCCGGAGACGCGCCCGTTGAGGAAGAGCATGTTGCCGGGGTGCCAGTCGGCATGCACGATCTGCCGCCGCCAGAGCCGGAAATCGGCGGCCTCGACGGTCTCTGCCGCCTGATCGTACAGGTCGTAGACCCGCGTGGCGGTCACCAGCAGCTCGGTCTCCTTGCCCGCCACGCTGTCGTGCATGCCGATGGCCGCAGGGATCCCGTTCAATGCGGTGCGGACCGACGTGTTGTCGTGGTAACCGACGCGCGACGGCTCCCACTCACAACGATAGGTTTCAAGAAGTTTGTGAAACAGGCCGAGCACCCGCCCGGCGTCGTACGCGGCTTCCGGCGAGCAGTCGAACGGCTCGCCCGGCAGGTGTTCGAACATTTCGTAGATGCTCCCGTCGCGTTCGAGCATCGTGTCCCCTTCGTCACGCGTGGGTTGAAGCCGCGGGAGCGGAAAACCGGCATCGGCGAGGTACCGCTGAACGGCGTGGGAAAAAGCCACCTTGAGGACGTCGTCCCGGCCGGGTGCCCGCCGCTTCAGGAGAAACCGGCCGCGGTTCGTCGTGATGATCAGTTTCGGGGCCTTTCGCGAGCCCTTGAGCAGCGGATCGATCCGCTCGATCGCCCCGATGTCGTAGTGGCTCAGAACGGCCACCAGCTCTTCTCTGCCGAACTCGGCTCGAGCTCGCGTGGACACGGCATGCGACCCTGCGGAGGAACCGGCGTCGTTTCGCGTTACAACCTCGATGCTATCGGGGGACGGGAGGCAGGTCAAATCCGCCGCCACCGGCACAACGCAGGAGCCGCGGCAGTCTACGGACCCGTGCCAGGCTGCGTCGTCGAGGCCGGCCGCGAGGTCACCGGCCCGATCTGTTGCAGGAGCGTCCGGGCGAAACCGTCGTCCGGCTTCAGGGCAAGGATCTTCCGGCAGGTCTCCGCGGCATCCCAAAGCTTCTTGATCCGGTACTGCACCGTCGCCAGCTCCTGCAGGATGCTCGTGTCGTCCGGCGCCGCCTGTGCCGCCTCTGCCCACGCACCAACCGCCCGATGAAGCTCGATCGTCTGGTTCAGGTCGGCCAGCTCCCCGACCAGCCGCGCCCGCGACGCCAGCAGCTTCGGATCCCGCGGCTGCTTCGACAACCGAGCCTGGAGGACCGCATCGAATGTCTGGCACAACTGCACCAGGCCGCGAAGCAGCGTCAGGTCGTCCGGCGTCTGCCGCAGCTTCTCCCGCGCCGCCTCCAATCCCAGACGGACGTGCTGTTCCGCCTGGTCCACGTTCCCGTTGTCCAGAAGGATCGCGGCATACGTGCTGATCTGATCAGCGAACCCCGAGGGGACGTTCTTCAATCCCTCCGGCGTGGTGAACATCTGCTCGAGCATCTCAATCGGTCGAGCCGCTACGCTTCTCGCCTGCTCATAGTCTTTCACGGAGTAGTAGGCCTTCGCGAGCGTGATCAGCGTCTCAGCATCCTGCGGGTTCAGCACGTCCGCCTGCTTCAGCGCGGCGATGGCCTGCCGGTACAACCTGCCCGCGAGGTAGAGCCTGCCCAGCCCCAGATATGCTCTGTAATCGTTCCGCTCGGTCTTGAGGTACCGGCGATACATTTCGATCGCCTGCGCCTCGCGGCGCGTCGCTTCGTATATCCGCGCAAGCATGAACGCGACCCGCGCGTCGCTCGGGTCGATGCCCGCCGCCTGCTGAAGCAGTTGTTCGGCCGTTGCGTACTGATTCAATCCGATCGCCACCTGAGCCGCGCTCAGGTAAACGCGGACGGATTCGGCCAGTTTGTTCTGTTTCAGGAATATCCCCGCGGTGCCGGCCAGCGCCGCCACGCTCCTGGGATCCTGTTCATACGCCCGGCGGTAATACCCCAACGCTTCGTCGTACTTCTTCAGTTCCTCTGCCTGACGACCGAGTTCTAGGAGGCGCTCGGTCGTATCCGCGCCGGCCGGCATGCTAGTCGCCGCAGTGGGCCGAGAGCCCGGCCCGCTCGCTGGTTGCGTCCCGGCAGGTGCGATGGATGCTTCGCGGGTCGTCGTCTGCCCCCCCGCCGGCAACACCGCCGCCAAGCCAACGACCGTCGCAACCGCGTAGCAGATACGTCGATCGGATGCCTTCCTGCCCTGCCGCCACGACGCACCCATTCGCTGTAACCTCCGCCGCTTCCTGCGTCTCCATTGTGGACCTGTTCGCGAACAGGATCAGGGCGCACTATAGATGCGGCCGCGGTATGGGTCAAGCAACGCGTCAGGATTCACAGAACCCCTTCCGTCGGCGTCGTGGGAGGCGTCGGTTCCAACGGAGGGCGACAGGAACCGCGATCGACCACCCGACCCGGCACAACCACCATCTGCGGCATTTGCCCGGGCGCCGCCGTCGCCAGCAACCGGACAACCCAGTTTGCGATCTTGCCCGGCTCGATCTCATAGGAGGTCAGCCCGAAATGCTCGGGTACCGGGTGGCCCGGCTCGGCCACAACCGCCAAGCTGAGATCCCACGGCAGTTGCAGCCGCCGCCGGCCGGCCGCCATCATCACCGACCGCGCCAGCTCTGTGCCCACGCACACAACCGCCGCCGGCGGGCAGTCGCCCGCAAAAAGCACCTCCGGGGCTTTCAACACATTTGCCACAATCGCCGGCATTGCCGTCAGCGCATGGCGTATCATCGCGGAACGGTAGCCCAATTCCGCCCCGGCGGCGCACGGCAGCCAGTCCGAATCAATCACAAGCCGGATGTCCCGGTGTCCCAGCGCAATCAGGTATTCGCACAGGGCAAAGGCCCCCCCCGCGACATCGCTCATCACGCAGTTCGTTCGGATCGCCTCGGACTGCATGTCAACCAGTACAAGCCCGATATGGATTCGCAACAGGTCGGCAAGCAACTCGCCGGAAGGCTTCGCCCCGAAGATCGCAAGCCCGTCGTACCCGCGCAATTCCGCCGCGGTGATCGCGTTCTCCGACAGCATGCCGTCCAGGCTGCTCTGCAGCGAACGGAGGACCATCTCATGTTGATCCGCCCGTGCCGCCTCCGCCGCCTGCTCGAAAAGCAAACGTCCCACCGGCTCGTTTCGATCCGCCGCCAACCCCCATACGAACCGCTTGCCTGTGGTCCTCGTCAAGCCAGGCTCCGCCGACGCCGCAGTGAACGTTCCGCGGCCCACCTGCCGCACCAGAAGACCCTCCGCCGTGAGGTCGTTGAGCGCCTTGCTGATCGTCTTTGCGTTCGCGCCAAAACGACGGGCCAGCTCCCGTTCGCCTGGAATCCTGCCCGACAACTCCCCCGAATTGAGCGCGAGGCGAATCCGTTCACGCAGTCGCTCGAACTTGTACCCGCGACGCTCCTTGCCGATGCGTCCATCGCTGCTGCCGGTTTCCGCACTCATAACCCTGCCCCGTTCAGTGAACTGATCCCCCTGGCGAGCATTTCCAACGGCAATAAACACGATGTGTCGGAAGGCGGCCTGCACCGCACCGCAGGCACCCCAAGTGGCCAAAACCCCGAGCGACCACCTCGCCTATCCGCCAACTACGGTATTATGGGCGGTCCAGAAGCGAAAGTCAACCAATGTCGCACCGGATTGTCAACAACAAAATACACCGATACCTGATTTGCGTTCCCTAGGCTGTCCGCTCCCGTATCCCCAGTCCGGGGTCGTCGTTGAGCGTCAGTATGCCTCTAGCACCGCCGATGCCCTCGAACGGATCGTCGGCCAACAGCAGGTGACCGTCCAGATCCACGTAATCCACCAACGGAGCGATTTGAGCGGCAGCCGCAATGCCGACCGAGGTCTCCACCATGCAGCCGAGCATGATCTTCAGGCCCAAGGCTCTCGCCGCATGGATCATCCGCAGCGCAGGCCGTATGCCGCCGCACTTGCTCAGCTTGATGTTGATACCGTCGTACTTGCCCGCGCAACGGACGACGTCCGCCTCCCCTACCGAATCCTCGTCGGCAAACAGCGGCGCGACGGACGCGTTGCGCAAAACGGCTACCGCCTCAAGGTTCCCCGCCGGGATCGGCTGCTCGATAAACTCCACACGGAAGCCCGCCACCATTCGCATCCGGTCGATGGCGTTCTCCGGGGTCCATCCGCAATTTGCATCAACACGAAGAACCTTGTCGGGCGCCGCCGCCCGCACAGTGCGCAGGAGCGTTTCGTCGTCGGGGGTTCCCACCTTGATCTTGAGGATGGGATACTCCTCCGCCTCGCGAACCTTTCTCGCGATCGTGTCCATGTCGTCAATGCCGATCGTGAACGACGTCAGCGGAACCCTCTCCGGGCTCAGTCCGATCATCCTCCACACCGGGATACCCAGAAGTTTTCCGATCAGGTCGTGCAGCGCGCCGTCCACGGCGGCGATCGCGGCCGACTGATCGGGTATCTCCTTCCACAGTCGTTCGTGGATTTCCTCGAGGCGGAACGGCGAGGTACCGAGCAGGCCGGCGGCCCGCGCCAGGGCCGCCTCCGCCGAATCCAGCGACTGATGGTAGTATTGGATCGGCGCCGCCTCGCCCCAGCCGACCCGCGACTCGTGCTCGATACGGACGAGGAGCACTTCCTTTCGCGTCTCGGCGGAGCGGTTCACACGCGCGATGTTGAAAGGATGCCGCAAGTGCAATTGCCGTCGGTGCCACGTAAGCTTCACGTTCGTGTTCTCCCATCGGGTTTCCCTTGACCCTCGCCATCGCCGCGCTATGCTAGCCTGAGCTTGCCGATCCACGGCGTCGGGGTGGCGTACCGGCGCGGGATCGGTCCGGCGACCCATTGCAACATAGGAGGTGTCGGATGTCCACTCGTCGTGAGTTTGTCAAGGGCGTTGCGGCGGTCGGCGGGCTGGCCGCCGTATCGGGAATCCACGTACCGCTGGCGGCGGGCGCTACGACCCCGGGAGCAGGCGCTAACGGGCCCTTCACGCTCCCCCCCCTGCCGTACGCGTACGACGCCCTCGAGCCCTACATGGACGCGGAAACCGTAAAACTCCATCACGACAAGCACCAGCAGGCGTACGTGAACGGGCTCAACGCGGCGGTCGCAGCCCTTGCCAATGCGCGCGCATCGGGTGACTACGCCCTCATCAAACACTGGGAGCGCGAGGCGGCCTTCAACGGCTCCGGAGCGTTCCTGCACGAAATGTTCTGGACCAACATGGCCAGCGCCAAGGCCGGCGGAGGCGGCGAGCCGACCGGCGAGCTCATGGACCGCATCCGGAAGGACTTCGGCTCGTACGATGCATTCGCGAAACAATTCAGCGCGGCCACGATTGCCGTCGAGGCCAGCGGCTGGGGCATCCTCGCGTGGCAGCCGCAAGGCCGGCAGCTCGTTATCCTCCAGGCCGAAAAACACCAGAACCTCACGCAATGGGGTGTCACCCCCCTGCTGGTTTGCGACGTGTGGGAGCACGCCTACTACCTGAAATACCAGAATCGACGGGCCGACTTCGTCAAGGCCTGGTGGAACCTCGTCAACTGGAAGGACGTGGCGGAGCGATTCGCCAGGATTGTGGGGTAACATCGCCCGGGGGTACTCGGACAGGCACATGCGCGCTGTGCGCCATGGCCCGGCAGCGACGGGGAGTTGTGATCCCCACCCACGGTCCGCGCCGAAACGGGACAAGCACCGCGGGGATCGACCGGCGCCGGACGCGCCGGGCGTAGCCGGAGGCGACCCCGCCCGGACACGGCCAATGCGGGCATTCGTGACGCCGGGAGGCATACATGGAACACCGTAAACTCGGCACGAGCGATCTGGAGCTACCCGTCGTCACATTCGGGGCATGGGGGATCGGCGGACTCTTCTGGGGCGGCGGCAACGACGAGGAAGGCATCCGGGCGATCCAGGTCGCGATCGACCACGGCGTCGACGCGATCGACACCGCCCCCATGTATGGATGCGGCCATAGCGAGTCCCTCGTCGGAAAGGCGATCCAGGGCCGGCGCGACCGGGTGAGAATCCTGACGAAGTGCGGCCTGCGATGGGACAGCACGGAAGGCGAATTCTATTTCACCATCAAAGCGCCGGACGGCCGCGACGTCTGTGTGTACAAGAACACCCGGGCCGCCTCCATTCGCCATGAATGTGAGCAGAGCCTCGTGCGTCTCGGAGTGGAGACGATCGACCTGTATCAGGTCCACTGGCCGTCGGCCAGCGCCCCCGCCGGAGAAACGATGGATGCCCTGATGCGGCTTCAGAAGGAGGGCAAGATCCGTTACATCGGCGTGTGCAACTACGATGCCGCTCACCTGGCCGAAGCATTGCGGTTCGGCCCGGTCGTCTCCGATCAGATCAAGTACAATCTTCTCGAACGCGATGTCGAGTCCGATCCTCTTCCCTTCTGCCGCCGCGAGTGTCTCGGCGTGATCTGCTACAGCCCGATGGCGCTGGGCCTGCTCACCGGCAAGGTCACCCTGGATCGCACATTCCCCGAAACCGACATCCGCAGCAGGATGCCCTGGTATCAGCCGGCGAACCGCCGCCGCGTCCTGGATGCGTTGGAGAAGATCCGGCCCATCGCCGATGCCCACGGAGCAACGCTCGCGCAGGTGGCCGTGGCATGGGTCCTCGCCCGCCAGGGTGTCACCACCGCCCTGGTCGGCGCCCGCAACGCCCGGCAGGCTGTGGAGAACGCCGCCGCAGCTCGGGTCACGCTTTCCGAGCAGGAGTTGGCTGCAATCCGGCAAACGTTCGAGGCAGTCGGCAAGCCGGCGTGTTGACGGCCCGAGGCGCGCCGCAGCCCCGATCTGCGGGGCCTGCCGGTATCGGACAGGTCACAGCCGATTACGCGCCCCGTTGACCGACCGGCCGTCCGACGGTATAAGCGTCGGCTGCCGAGACACTTGAGGGCGGCGCGGGCCCACGGATTCTGAGCATGATCGTCGATTGTCACACGCATATATGGGAAGGGCCGGGGCAGCTCGGCCGGTGGGCGCCCGGCACGGTTGATCGCGCCGCCAGCCGTCGCGGGTGGCCCGAGGCCGATACTCATCACCATTTCGTCGCCGCCGAGCCCGTGGACAAGTCCATCGTTCTGGGCTTCCGCAGCCACTACCTCGGCGCGCACATCCCGAATGACTATGTGGCCCGCTATGTCCGCCAGCACCCGGAGCGTCTGATCGGCTTCGCCGGGGTCGACCCCTCCAATCCCGCGGAGGCCGTCCGCGAAACGGCACGGGCCCATCAGGACCTCGGCATGCGCGGCATCACGGTCTCGCCGGCAGCGCAGGACTTTCATCCGGCCAGCACGGCTGCCATGAAGCTCTATGCCGAGGCCGACCGCCTGCGAATGCCGGTCGTTTTCGATCAGGATATCCTGACGACCCCGGCGGCGAAGATGGAATTCGCCCGCCCGTATCTTCTCGACGAGGTGGCCCGCGAGTTTCCCAACCTGCGAATCGTCATAGCCCAGCTCGGTCACCCGTGGGTCGAGGAAACAGTGCTTCTCCTCGCGAAACACCCGAATGTTTACGCTGATATCGGCGGCCTGCTCCACAACAACTGGCAGGCCTACAACGCCCTGCTCGCGGCCTACCAGGCCGATGTGATGGACAAGCTGCTCTTCGCAAGCAACTTCCCCTTCACCTCCGCAGCCGCCTGCATCGAGTCACTGTACAGCATCAACCAGTTCTGCCACGGCACGAACCTGCCCACGATCCCCCGCGAGCAACTCCGACGGATCGTGGAGCGCAACACGCTCGACCTGCTCGGCATCGCCGGAGGTCCCGGCCCGGCTCCTCGCACCCCGGCCGCGGAACCACAAGCCGACGCAAGCCCGCAATCGTAAACCCCGGTTCCAGGACCGCGCCATCCGGCGCGCTGCCGGAGCCATCCTCCCGAACCAGTTGCCGCACAGCCAGCCCCGTGCTACTATCGCTCAATCGTTTAGAGCAGTGCGAATCGTGGCCACAGGCTCGCAATCCGTTCAGCCCGGCGCGCAAGTCCCAACGCCGTCGACGACCCGACGGCGACGCACCTTCCTCGCGTCGATCTTCGTTTCGCTCCTTGGCATGGGATGCGCTCAGATGAACACAACCCAGATTCAGACCGTGTGCGAACCGGCCGATCTGGCCGCCCTTCTGCAGCGAAACCTGTCCACGGCGCAGAAGCCGATTCTGCTGGACATCCGGCCCGAGTCCGCCTGCCGGATGGGGCATCTCAAGGACGCCGTCTGGCTGAACCTCGCCGACTGGGTCGCCGCAGCGAGTTCGAAGGACAGCGGTCTCAACCAGGAGTCAGCCTGGTTCCGGCGGATCGGCGAACTGGGCATCCACCCGACCGACGCCGTCGTCGTGTATGACGACGGCACGATGGTCGAGGCCGCCCGCGTCTGGTTCATTCTCCAGCACTTCGGTGTAACCCGGGCGGCGGTGCTCGACGGCGGCTATCCGGCCATCGAACCGCTCGTGCCGAGGTCGCTTATTGAGACCGGGGGGGCCGGCCGCGCGATGACGCCGGTCGCCTTCCATCCGGCGCCCGGCACGAAGAAGGTCGTAGCCCTGGCGGGCAAGAGCAGCGTCCTGTGGTCGGTCGAAACGCATCACGGGCAGATCCTCGATGCCCGCACGCCGGCGGAGTATGCGGGCACCGAGCGAATGAAGAACCCGGGCGTCGGCCACCTGCCCGGCGCGGTCAACCTGGCACCCGAACAACTGCTCGATGCCGACGGGAAGCTCAAATCGCCGGCGCAACGGCGCCAGTTGCTCGCCACGCCGGGGCTCAAGCCCGGCGAGCCGATCGTTACCCACTGCCAGGGCGGCGGTCGCGCGGCGTTGGCGGCCCTCGCGGCCGTCCGCGCGGGCTACGGGCCGGTGGCGGTGTACTACATGAGCTTCGGCGAATGGGCGGCGGACGACCGCTGCCCGCTGGAGACACCCGCTTCGCAGCCGGCGCGATGATCGTCGGCGGGCGGCCGGGGAAAACCAAAAGGTGTAGCATGTCTCGAAACACGCACAGGACACGACGGGCGTTTCTCAGCATCGGGGCGGTGGCCGGAGCGGAGTTGCTGTTCGCGAAGCATGCCGGCGGCGAAGACGAAGCCAAGATCGCGAAGGGCGCTCCGTCCGGCGAGGCGGGGGGGATAGAGGTTTCGCCGGCCGAGGACCTGATGCGCGAGCACGGGGTCTTGCGGCGAGTGTTGATGATTTACGATGAATCCGACCGGCGCCTGGACGCGGGGCAGGAGATGCCGCCGCAGGTCCTGCTGGCCTGCAGCGGCATCATTCGCGGGTTCATGCAGGATTATCACGA
>CAZMVY010000007.1:0-680 GCA_964569765.1 uncultured Planctomycetales bacterium | reverse complement strand
CAGCGTGCGATGATTCCTGCGGATAACGGTTTAGGGCGGACAGACCGAAGGGAGGCCCGCCAGTTGGTTGTGGATGCCTGGGGCGGGCGTCGCGCCGCTCCGTCCGCCCTACGGATGCAATGGCTGCGGTTCCAAGGCCACAGGGCGTTTTGGGCAGGTCGGCGCCCTGCCCCACGGCGTGGGAGTCGCCCGGGACCGGGTGAGGGGCAGCACCAGGGCGGGCGGCGGGTGACGGACGCCAGCCGGCAGCAGGCCGGCGCTTCCGCTCTGAAGGACGCAGCGGATCGGGCGAAGCTGGCGGCCTCGCTCCGCGCGTTCGCCCGGATGTATCGCCCACACGCCGCACGCGAGGACACCGTTCTCTTTCCCGCCCTGCATCGAATCCTCACGCCGAAGGAGTACGACGTCCTGGGCGATCAGTTTGAGGACAAGGAGCGTGCGCTGCTCGGCAAAGAGGGTTTCGAGGGAACCGTAGCCCAGGTGGAGAAGATCGAGAAGACGATGAGGCTCTACGACCTCGCGCAATTCATGCCGAAGGTGTGACGCGGATCTCCCACCCGGAATAGCGGGGTAGCGGACCTGCGGTCCAACGAAAAGTTCTCACCAATCCCCCGTCTCGTGCGCGCGGAAGGCGCAGCCGGCGGCGCCGATCATTCCGGCGTCGTCGCCCAGCGTGGCGA
>CAZMVY010000006.1:30106-45964 GCA_964569765.1 uncultured Planctomycetales bacterium | reverse complement strand
CGGGCGCGGCCACCGTGACCCACGTGAGATCGCGAGTATTGGCGGCGTCGGGCGAGCCTCCCGGTTCCGCGACGCCGGGGCCACCGAACTGATCACCTGTCAGGGATGTCGGTGTGGCGAGCGTGGCGCGATTACGGCCCTGGAAGACGACCGGCCTGCCGGGCGGCAGGATTCTGGCCAGCCGCGCCTTTCGCGTGACATCAACCTGCCTCACGGACGGCGGCAGTGGATTCAGCGGAGTCATGGCAACGGCCAGCCGCGGCGCGAGCCCACGATCGATCTGCGAGGGGCGCGTCCGTTCCGCATAGGTGACATAGTCCGGCAATGTAACCTTCGGCGGCTTGGCACCCTGAATCCCGTTCTGGTAGACGCGTTTGGCCTCCTCCTTGAGAAGCGGCCCGATCTCACCCGGGCCGACGTTTCCGGAACTGAGCGGCACGCCGCTCGGGCTGCGCACGACGTACAGAGCGATCACCGCAAGCGTGATCGCCCCGGCCACTCCTGCCACGATCTTTTCGAGATGTCGCTCGACGAATGAAACGCTCTGCTTCGCCATGTCTGTGGTTCCTGTACGCTGCCGCCTCCGTCCCGGGATGTAAGGCCGGGCCCGTCAGCCCCCCGGCCGCATCTCCAACATGGGCCCGGGGCCTCTCGGCGCCGCCTGCGCTGGCCTGTCGCGGGTAGCCCGCTGGCCCGAGACTAGCTCCTTCGACAGCGACTCGGGCATGAACCGGTTCTCGTCCTTGGATTCCTTGCCGTCGACGTAATGATAGAACTCGCGGAGGAAGCATCCTTCCATCTCGATCCGCACGCGCATGACCGGATCGGGGCCGTAAACCTTGCCGCGGAAGCTGGGGTTCACAGCCGGGGCCGAGCCGGTAATCGTCAGCGGGATGTAGAGGTTCGCACCGCAGATCGCATCGACGACGGCGGGCAACTCGCGTGCGTCGATGACCAGTTCCACGGCGAACTGCATCACGTCATACAGCTCGTTGCTCGTATGATTCGTGAACACGGCCGACGCATCGCCGGGGGGAAAGGAAGGCTCCTCGGCGGCCTGGGTCCAGTTGCTCTGGGCGACGGCCCCGGCTGCCTGCGCGGCCCCCGGGCCTACCACGTAGTCACCGATCCGGATGTACACGAGCTCCTTGACGGGTGTGTAGGCCACCCAGCGGTCCTCTGGTTTGAGCCGGGCCGCGGCGGCGTCATTGAGCTTCGCCAGGGCGCTCAGCACATCCTGCTGAATCCAGAGCGACATCTGAGCCTCCCACATCAACTCGACCGTCGGAACATCGCGGCTGTCCAGCAGGCCGGGGACGATATGGAGCGCGGGCTGCGTAGCGTAACACAGCGTCTCGTGAGCCCGGACCAGGCTCATCCGCACCTCGGGATCGGTCCGTGCGAGTTCCTCAATCGTTGGTGCGGCCGGCGGCTTACCCGGCTGTGCCGCTGCCTCGGGGGCGGGTCCGCCCGGCCCAGGCAATCGTCCCGGCACCGCACCCGGCTGAGCGAAACCCGGAGCGCCGGTGGCCGGCGGCTGTCCCGGCGCACCACCTTGAGGCCCCGTGCTGCGGGCCGCATCCGCCTTTTCTTTGGCGATCAGCAGACCCATGCGACGATACTCATCCGCGGTAGGCGGCGACTTGGCCTTCAGCACCTCCGGCAGCAGTCTGTCGATCGCCTCGCGGTACGCCTCGCGAAATGCGTAGGCGTCAGACTGCTTCCGGGGCGCCGGGAATACGTGCTCTCGCAAGGGCTTGCGGGCATTCAGCGTGCGGATGAAACCCCGGACCCGCTCGAAGTCCGCCGCCAGCTTTTTCGCCTTCTCCTGGGCCTGCCGGATGTGCTCGTCGTTCACCCCGTCCCGGGTCATCGACGACATTCTCTTGTACAGCGACTCCGCCTCCTGCATCTGGCCGCTCACGCTGCCGATCAAGACGCCCAGGATCAGCGCGACCAGCGACAACACGCCGAGCGCCCCGCATGCCAGGAGCATCAGATGCCGTTTGATGAATGCCATCGTCGCGATCTCCCAATCGCTGAACGGAGAACGATGAGCGGCTGGAAACAGAGCGGCTGTTCCTCGTTCATCGTTCCTCGTTTATCGTTGCTCATTCCGCCGCACCGCCCGACGTCCCCTCCGCCGGCACCGGCTGATCGAGCACCACCCGGAACATGATCTCGAAGAGCCAGGCGTTCCCGATGGGTTCGCCGGTATCCGGATGCGTGCCCTGCTGCGCCGCCTCCAGCATGCCGGCCCGTGACCCCCCCAAGCCGCCGGCCCCGACCCCGAAGCCCGGCTCCGCGAGCGGCTCCCGACCACCCATCGGTTCGACGAGGCGGCCGGGGCTCCGCACCTCCGCATCAAACCCGCCGGTGGGCGCCCCGCCCCCACTCGGCTCGGCGGGCCGGTTCGACGCCCGATCGCACCAGCAGAGCGAGCGCCGATCCACCTCGAAATGGAAGTTCGGCCCGAGCGGGTCCTTACTCTGCACCTTGACCTCTCCCAGCTTCTTCAGAAACGCATCCTCGATGAACCTGGGGCCGTTCTTGTACGGCGTCCGGCCCTCGATGCGGACCACAAACCCCGGCCCGCCGGGTGTCGTGCCGGCCGCCGGCGCGTTGGTAGGTCCGGGCGACAGCACGCCGGACGCCGATCCTCGACAGGCCTCATACAGCTCCCGTGTGTCCTTGCCGTACTTCACGCTGAGTGACCGAACGAACACGATGGGCCGCTCGCTGCGGTCCAGCCTGCCGCCGGCGGCCTCGACGGCCTTGCGGAAGCCCTCGGGGCCGGCGGCCATCGCCTTGGCCAGTTCCGACGGTGGCGGGGGCAGCGCGTTGTCGATCTCCTGCCAGATTCGCGGCCAGACGGCCTTGTCCTTCTGAAGGAAGGCGAGCTTCTTTACGTTCTCCTCATCCGCCGCGCTCTTCTGCTCCAAATCCCGGTATTCGCGCTGGAGCGATTCGGCCAGACCGACGATCTCAGCCGCGTATTCCATCGGCGGCCGATTGTCGGGCGGCGGCGTCCGGAGCAGTTCGCGGCAGCGCTCGATGGGGAACGACGGAGGGCTGCCGGCGTAGCTGCCGCGGATGGCCGCCAGGGCGCCGGAGTCCCACCAGTACCGCCCCCACATCAGCGCCGCACCAAAGGCCAGGCAGGCCGCCGCGCCCCAGAACCAGGGGATCTTGCGGCGCCAGATGATGGCCTTGGCGATCTCCGGCGGCAGCAGGTTGCTCGTGATCTGCGTCAGGCCGAGGCCCTGTAGCGCCAGGCCATAGGCGACACCGAAGCTCAACAGGTGTTCGATCAACTGCGGCGCGTTCTGCGCCGACGCCACGGAGAGCTTTGAGAAGGTGCTCGGACGGATCACATCCAGGCCAAGGCTCGACTGAAGGAACTTCTGCAGCCCCGGGAGCTTGAAGGCGTTGCCCATGCCGACGACCCTGGTGATCCGCGTGCCGCGGTGGGTGGAGCTGTAAAAGCCCATCGACCGCTGAATTTCCGCCACCAGATCCGCGAACACCGGCCGCATCGCCTGAAAGATCTGCCGGGCGTACTTGCTGCTCGCCGCCGTCCGCTTGAGGCTTTCAGCCTTGACAAAACTGATCTTGAACGTCTTGAGGAGGGCCTCCGTGAAGTTGTTGCCGCCGATCGGGATGTTGCGCGTCCAGAGGCTTGTCGGCTCGGCAACGACCAGGTCGGTGTTCTGCGCCCCGATGTCGAGCAACAACGTGGCACCCTCGGCGAGCTGACCGTCGTACCGCAGCGCGTTGTACAGCGCCAGCGGCGCCGCCTGCACGACCACCGGCTCGATATTCGCCTTGGCGAAGGGTTGAAGGTGCTCGGCGACCAGCTCGCGCCGCATCGCGAAGATGCCGACCTCGAGATCGCCGGCCTCGCCCGTGCGGAAGGTCTGCCAGTCCCAGACGACCTCGTCCATGTCGAAGGGAATCTGCTGGTTCGCCTCGAAGCGGACAATGTCGGGGATCTTCTTCTCCTCGACCGGCGGGAGCTTGGTAAAACGGGAGAGGGTGTGCTGCCCCGGTACGCCGACAACGACGCGGTCCTGGCGCACGTCGTGCTTGGAAAGGAACTGCTCGAGCGCCTTGGCCACCAGGGCGGGACGATCCGCGTCGGGCTGCGAAAGGATCTTGGGATGTTCGATGTACTCGTGCGCGAGGGCTTCGATCCTGTCGCCGACGGCCCGCACTCGCAGGGCCTTGAACGCGCATTGCCCGATGTCGATGCCCCACACGGCCCGCGTCGATGCCATACGTTTCTCCCGTCGCTGCTGCCTCTGCGCCTCCCGGCAGGCAGGGCGACCGCCCGGCGGCGCGCCGGTTCACCCCGCCGGCGGGTACACTAACGGATACCGCGTTGTCCCGGCAAGATCGTTCCTGGGTCTCCTTCGGCCCCGGGCACGCGGCGAATCCGCCGGACATCGTGCCGATAGGCTCAGGGCACGACGGGTTGGCCGGTGGAGAGTATTTGCAGATTCGACAACTGCAAGGCCGTCGCCGTGCGCCTGCCGGTGCTGGAGGGACGATCAAACGAATAATCGCCAGCCGTAAGTCACCCTGCTGGCCATGTTTCTGCGACCCATCTACTACTATTCCCGGACGCGACTACCCTGTCAAGCAGCCCCGGCCCGGACTGCGAATCCCGAACCCGCCCCCGGGGAAACCGGAGTTTCCGACTCAGGCCCGGCGTACCACATGCCGACGCCGGACGAACCCCCGTGGCCGTCGTGCGCCGGCTCGGGGCCGAAAACGCGGCCGCCAGTGGCCCGGCCCAGACACCGGCTACCCCTCGGGACAGGCCTGACGACACGGCGCGAAGTACCGTCCTGCCCGCTGGAAACAGCTCGTCGCGGGTCATTGCGCCGCCACGGCTGCAGAGCAATTCAACGGCCCCTGACGCTCACGACCGCGAAGGCTGGGACACGCGTTGCTGCGGTCGGAGCAGGACCCACAAGGTCGCGGCCAGAACGATCCAGCAGTGCACGCCAGCCTCGCGGGCCGCCGGAACGGCCAGCAGAACCAGCCCTACCAGCCAGCAGGCCTGCAGGACCGTGGCCGTGTGCTCTAACCGCCCGGTCTGCCGGCCCTGCCAAACGCGGAAACTCATGATCGTCAGCACGGGCAGGGCCAATACGAAGTAATGGGTCCAGTAGATCGGGACAAACGCGATGACCGCGGCCAGCCACGCCGCCCACTCCTCAAAATCGCAGTGGCCCCGGCGACGCCACGCGAGGACGGCAAGGCCCGCCAGCAGGCCGCCCGCCAACACGCCATAAACACAGGCGCTCGCCTGCGGGGAGAGCTCCAGCAGGTTCACACGGCGCGGGTCCCCCGCCGGGTAGAGAGCCGTGCTGAGGCGGCGGACCACGACAGCGAGGCTCTGATTGTTGTACCGATGGTACTCGTTGCGTCGCTCGCTGAACGGGATTCCCCCGACGGTCGCGGGCGCGGAGCCGCCCCGATGGACCTGGGGGCTCTCGATCCCACGAAGCTGGCCGATCCAGATCCGGTGGGCCTCGATCGATCCCCGCCAGCCGAAACCGCAAAGGCTCAGGACGGCCGCTCCGCCGAGACATGCCGCGCCCGTGGTGACGGCGAGACGGAATCGTCGCTTGAGTGCCCAGTAGAGGATGAACAACACGGGGTAGATCTTCACGATGCCGGCCACGGCTACCAGCAGGCCGGCGGCGGTCTCACGCCCGCGCATGGCGGCCACATATGCCGTCACGCAGAGCCAGAGCACCACAATGTTGACCTGCCCCTGGGTGATGGTGCTGCTGGCGAACGGCAGCACGAGCACGATCGGCCAGACCCAATAGAGGGCGCCCGGCATTCTCGCAGCATCCGAACCGGCGGCGATGCAGCTGACGTGGCGAACCGTCAGCATCAGCAGCGTGATGTTGAGGATCGCCCACGCCGGCGCCACCAGCCAGAGCGGCCATGCCAGGAAGGGCGCCGCCAGAACCACGAAGGCCGGAAGATACTGACGAACGCCCAGCGCATCCGTGAAGGCACCCGTGCGCCACCAGTGGAGGCACGTCCGGTGAAAACAGACGAGATCCGCCGACGGCGGCACGGCAAGGGCCCGACAGGCCGCGTACGTGACCTGGGCCGCGGCGATCGGCAATCCGATGGAGAGCCACACGCGCCGCCCGCCGGGCCCGCCAGGCTTCACACCGTTGTTCACGGGATCAGACATATCGGCAACAAGGCCGCTGCGGCGCGGCGAGCCATCCCGGCGCCCGGCCCGCCGTCGGCGCCGCCGCGTGCCCCGCCCCAGACCGACGCCGTCGCGTCATCGCCGGGGCGTCCAGAGGCGTTCGATCTCTTCAAGCGACCTCCTCTTCGTCTCCGGCACGAACCGCCCGACAAACGCCACGGATATCACGCACAGGGTGCCGTACACCGCGAACGGGAAGGCATGATGAAACGTGGCGACGAGCCACCCATCCTTGTCGTCCAGCATGGGAAACGTCTGCGAGACGACGTAGTTGGCCAGCCAGAGGCAGACCGTCGCTATCGCCATCGCCCGGCCGCGGATCGTCGTGGGAAAGATCTCGGAGAGAATCACCCACGTCACCGGCCCCACGGAAAGGGCGAAGCTGGCGATGTAGCCGAGCATGAAGATCAGCGTCCACGCCTCCGTCCGCTGGTACCACGCCGCCAGGGCCAGCCCGAACATGCCGGCGCCCATGCCGACGAAACCGATCATCATGAGCGGCCGGCGCCCGATCCGATCCACTGTCCAGATGGCGATGACGGTGAACAGCATGTTGACGGCGCCGACGACCACGGTCTGCAGCAGGGCCGCGTCGGTGCCGGAGCCGGCAATGCTCTTGAAGATCTCCGGAGCGTAGTAGAGAAAGACGTTGATTCCGGTCACCTGCTGCAACACGGCCAGGGCGACGCCGATGACCAGAACGATCCGCATGCCCGGCAGGAAGAGCCAACGGACGGATCCGCTCTCGTGCGCGACGGCATCCTCGATGGCCGCCAACTCCTGCCTCGCCGCGTCGGAGCCGTTCACACGAGCCAGCACCGCCGCCGCGTCATTGCGCCGGAGCTGCCTGACCAGCCAGCGCGGGCTCTCCGGAACCAGGAATAACAGGATCAACAGCAGGACCGCGGGGATGTTCTCCGAGCCGAACATCCAGCGCCAGCCGTACTGCACGTTCCAGTGCTCATCGCCGAGGCCGGCGATGAAGTAATTCACGAAGTACACGACAAGCATGCCGGAAACGATGGCAAGCTGATTGAGCGAGACCATGCGGCCGCGGATGCGGGCCGGGCTGATCTCGGCGATGTAGAGCGGCGACGTCATGGACGCCGCTCCGACGCCGACCCCACCGACAAAGCGGAACACGACGAATTCGGTGAGATTCCGCGGGATGGCCGTCCCGACCGCGGAAACGATGAACAGCACCGCCGAAACGATCAGCACCGTCCGCCGCCCCAATCTGTCGCTGAGCGTGCCGGCCAGCGCTGCGCCCGCCGCACAGCCGAGCAGGGCGCTCGACGTCGCCCATCCGACCTGCACGTCGTTGAGTGCGAAACGTTGCCTCAGGAAGCCGATCGCCCCGGAGATGACGGCTGTGTCGTAACCGAAGAGCAGGCCGCCCAGCGTGGCCACCAGGCAGACGAGAACCAGATAGACGAGGCTGCCCCGCGTCCCGGCACTCCCAGCGGGCACGGGGCGATCCGCATCCGGGGCATGAAACGTCATTGCCTGTCTCCGGCGTCAGCGGGCGCTGTCGCGGACGGCCTGGAACATCGCCAGCATGTTCGCCGTCGGCGTATTGGCCTGGATGTTGTGAATCGAGTTGAAGACAAACCCGCCGTCCTCGTTGAAGATATCGATCCGCTCGCGCACCTCGGCATAGACCTCCTCAGGCGTGCCGAAAGCGATGGTCTGCTGCGTGTTCGCGCCGCCTCCCCAGAAGACGATATCCCGGCCGAACTCCCGCTTGAGACGCCGCGCGTCCATGTCCGCGGCAGAGCACTGGACGGGGTTCAGGATATCGAAGCCGGCCTCGATGAACTCGGGAATCAGGGCGTACACCGAGCCGCATGAATGAATGAAGGTCCGCCAGTCGGACTTCGCATGGATCAGCCGGTTGATGCGGACGTGAAAGGGCTTGTACAGCTCGCGGTACGCCTCGATCGAGAGGAACGGACCTCGCTGCGTACCGAAGTCGGTTCCCGTGATCATCGCGGCCTGGATCCGGTCGCCGAAGAGGTCGATGAGCGTCTCGACGTTCTTCTCCGCAATCCGGCAC
The DNA here is from genome assembly GCA_964569765.1 of uncultured Planctomycetales bacterium. Lineage (GTDB taxonomy): Bacteria > Planctomycetota > Phycisphaerae > UBA1845 > PWPN01 > CAZMVY01. Next base: position 37,664 of record CAZMVY010000006.1, on the reverse strand, counting down.
TGGCGCTCGAACACCTCCCGCACGTAGTCCTTCCGCAGCACGGTGGAGACGTACCACTCCTCGACATCCCGGATGCCCCTGGGGTGCTTGAGGAAGGGGGCCGGCACCAGGGCAATGTCGCCGAAGGCGGCCCCGGGGACGACGAGCATCCCGCCGCAGTCGCGGTGCGCATCCAGCCACGCGCAGCACTGCCGGTAATACGCCAGGTCCTCCTCGCCGAGCAGGCCGAACTCCTCGCAGTTGTCGGCCGGGTCCAGCCGGGTTTCGTCAATCGGCGGCTGCCGGATGATCGTATCGAAGAAGAAGCCCCCCTTGGGCATACGGCCGCTGGGCGGGGCGGACCGGTCGCCTTCCGGGTAGATCAGCGTATCGCCCTGGCGATCGACGGTGACCTCGAACTGCCCCGGCACGAGAACCTCGGTGCCGTCATACAGGCGGAACGGCTTCCAGTCTTTCTGCTCGGTTCCGAACAGACTCTTGCGCGGCAGCACGCCGATCACGTCGATGCCCAGGGCCTCCCGGAGCCGGTCGTCGATCTCTCCGAGCATCTGGTACGGCTCGATGACCTTCACGCGGTAGCCCTTCTCGCCGAGCACCGCCTCGCGGAGCCGCGTCAGCGCCGAGACATGGATTCCCGTCACTGCCGTCGACCCGAAATCGACGCACACCCGATCCGGACGCCGATGATCCAGTGTCGTCTGAAGACGTTCCCGCCCGGTCATGTTCGTGCTGGCATTCATGACGCGGCCAGTGTACCCGCGATCCGGACCGCGCGACAACGAGGCCCTCGCGGGGGCCCGCCGGCGCAGTCGCATCCGCCTGGCGCACCTTGACGAAAGGCCCGCCGGGGCGCTATAGTTAACATATGCAACAATTGCGAGGCGCAACCATTGCGCCGGTCTCGGCCGACGACTGCGCACGGGAGCTGATGGCGGGCGTGCCGGTCCTGATGCGGTTCCTGCGGCAACAGATGCGGCGGCACCGGCAGATGGAACTGACCGTACCGCAGTTCCGTGCGCTGATCTTCGTCAGCCACAACGGAGACGCCTCGCTCTCGGCGATGGCCGATCATATCGGCATCTCGCCGCCGGCGGCGTCCCGCATGGTCGAACTGCTGGTCCGACGGGGCCTGATGCGGCGGCTGGCCCGGCCGAACGACCGGCGATGCGTCTCGCTCTCACTGACACCCCGCGGGAGGGCAACCTTCCGCAAGGCCCTTCGGGCGACGCAGGTGGCGATGACGCGGCGGTTCGAGAAGCTCTCGAAGCGCGAGCTGGCGGTGGTCCGCGGCGCCATGGAAATCCTCGCGCGTCTCTTTGAGGCGCCGGACATCCCGCACGGGCACGGGCGGATGCGTCGGCGAACCGAGCTGAACCGGGAGGAAGTGAACTCATGAAGAAGATGCTTGTTGTGGCAGTGCTGCTCGTGGGGCTTGGGGGCGCGGGCTTCTCCTACTGGCGGCGGGCGAGCGGGCCGAACGTCTATTTCCGCACGGCCCCGGCGGTCCGGGGAGACCTCATCGTAACCATCAGCGCCACGGGCACTGTCGAACCGGAGGAGGTGATCGACGTCGGGGCACAGGTGGCCGGCAAGATCGAGTCCTTTGGTCTGGATCCCCGCGGCAACGGCAAGCCCATCGACTACGGCAGCCCTGTCGAGGAGGGGACCGTCCTGGCGCACATCGACGATTCGCTCTACCGGGCGGACGTCGAGCAGGCCAAGGCCCAGCTCGAACAGGCCAAGGCCAACGTCCTCCGGACGCAGGCGGACCTCGAGCAGATGAAGGCCCGGCTTCATCAGGCGGAGAACAACTGGAACCGGGCCCGGGAACTCGGCCCCTCCCGCGCGCTCTCAGCGACCGACTACGACGGTTACCTGGCCGCGTACGAAACCGCCAAGGCCACCGTCGGCGTGGGCGAGGCCACGGTGGTCCAGGCGCAAAAGGCCGTATTGCAGGCCGAAGCCGCACTGAACCGCGCCCGGACGAACCTCGGCTACTGCACGATCAAGTCGCCCGTCAAGGGCGTGATCGTGGACCGCCGGGTGAACATCGGCCAGACCGTCGTCGCCAGTCTCAATGCCCCGAGCCTCTTCCTGATCGCCAAGGACCTCAAGAAGATGCAGGTGTGGGCCTCGGTAAACGAAGCCGACATCGGAAGCATTCAGCCGGGGCAACCCGTGAGCTTCGAGGTGGATGCCTACCCCGGCCGCGTCTTCCGCGGCGAGGTCGGCAAGATCCGCCTCAACGCCAGCATGACTCAGAACGTCGTCACCTACACCGTGGAGATCAACACGGACAACTCCGACGGCAAGCTTCTGCCCTACCTGACCGCCAACGTGAAGTTCGAGGTCACGCAGCGCAAGAACGTCCTGATGGTGCCGAACGCCGCCCTGCGGTGGGTTCCCAGCCCGTCCCAGGTGGCCCCCGATGCCCGGGCGGAATTGACCGAGGCCGGCCGGCAGAAGCCGTCCGGTGCCTCCCCCGGCGGCGCGCGCCGCCCGCCGCGCGCCCCGGCGGCCCGCGGCAGGGTCTGGGTGCGGGACGGCGACTTCGTCCGCCCGATCGCCGTGACCGTGGGCCTGAGCGACGGGACCATGACGGAGGTCAGCGGAGAGAACCTCACGGAAGGCACCGAGGTAATCATCAGTGCGGCGGTCCAGAGCAACGACGACGACACGACGAACCCGTTTGCGCCGCGACTCTTCGGTACGAGGCGGCAGGGGTAGCATCGGGACATGGAACTGATCCGCCTCGAAGACATCCACAAGACCTATTACCTCGGCGAGCTGGATGTGCCGGTGCTCAAGGGCATCTCCCTGACGATCGATCGCGGCGAGATGGTCGCCCTGATGGGGGCCTCGGGCTCCGGCAAAACGACGCTCATGAACATCCTCGGCTGCCTGGACCACCCGACCCGCGGCCGCTACTGGCTCGACGGGCAGGAGGTCTCCGGCCTTTCCGCCGACGAGCGGGCCTACGTGCGGAACAGCAAGATCGGCTTCGTCTTCCAGAACTTCAATCTGCTGCCCCGCACCAGCGCGCTCGAAAACGTGATCATGCCGCTCTCGTACACGCCGACGGGCATCAGCAACCGCGAAGCCCGCGCGCGGGGCGCGGAGCTTCTGAACCTCGTCGGCCTGGGTGACCGGATGGATCACGAACCGTCGCAGCTCTCCGGCGGGCAACAGCAGCGCGTGGCCATCGCCCGCGCCCTGGTCAACCACCCGCCGCTGCTCTTCGCCGACGAACCGACCGGCAACCTCGACTCCCGCACGAGCGAGGAGATCCTGCGAGTGTTTCAGCAGCTCAACCGCGACGAGGGCCTCACGATCATCCTCGTGACCCACGATGCCGGCGTCGCGCAGCATGCCCGGCGGACGATTCACATCCGCGACGGCGTGATCGTTGACGGCGCCGCAACGTCGCACCCGCCCGGTGAGCCGGCCGCCTCCGGGCCGCTGGAGGCGATGTCGTGAGCGTGCTCCGGGCACACTTTCACTCCCGGACGTTCCGCACGGCCCTGCATGCCCTGCGGCGCAACGCGATGCGCTCCGCCCTGACGACGCTCGGTATCGTCATCGGCATCGCCGCCGTGATTGCGATGATGGAGATCGGCACCGGCTCCTCGAAGGCGATCCAGAAGTCCATCGCCAGCATGGGTGCGGACAACGTGATCGTCATGCCCGGCGCGGCCGCCAGCGGGGGCGTGACCTTCGGCGGCGGCAGTGCGATGACGCTCACCCCGGACGACGCCGAGGCGATCCTCCGCGATTGCCCCGCCGTCCGCGCCGTCGCCCCGATCGTCCGCGCCCGCACGCAAGTGGTCTACGGCAACCGCAACTGGGTACCGCTGTTCGTCTTCGGCACGACACCGTCCTTCCTCGACGTGCGCGACTGGCAGAACCTCGCGGAGGGCGAACCCTTCACCGATCAGGACGTCCGCAGTGCGAACAAGGTCTGCCTGCTCGGCCAGACGCTCGTGCGGGAACTCTTCCAGGGCGCCTCGCCCGTCGGACAGGAGGTCCGCGTCAAGAACGTCTCGTTCCGCGTGATCGGCGTGCTGAGCCCCAAGGGGGCGAACATGATGGGCATGGATCAGGACGACGTGATCATCGCCCCGTGGACCACGATCAAGCGGCGCGTAGCCGGCTCGACGCTCCAGAATGTCAACCAGAGCGCCGCCGCCGCGCAGGACCAGGTCAATACGCTCAGCCGGATCTACCCGGGCTCCTCGCCCCTCTATCCGGTCCCCTCGGCCGTTCAGGCCGCCGACACGCCGCTGCCCGTGCGGTTCGTCAATGTCGATCAGATCCTCGTCGCAGCCCGGACGCCCGCCGAAGTCTCCATCGCAATCCGCCAGGTCACGCAGTTGCTTCACGAGCGCCACCGCATCCGCCCCGGCGAGCCCGACGACTTCAACATCCGCGACATGACGGAGATGACCCGCGCGATGAGTTCCACGACGAACCTGATGACGAACCTGCTCCTGTGCGTTGCGCTCGTCTCGCTCGTCGTCGGCGGCGTCGGAATCATGAACATCATGCTCGTCTCGGTGACGGAGCGGACCCGTGAGATCGGGCTGCGGATGGCCGTGGGCGCCCGGGGCCGCGACATCCTCCGCCAGTTCCTCGTAGAGGCCGTGGTTCTCTGCCTGCTCGGCGGCGCGATCGGCGTCCTGTTGGGCCGCGGCGGCTCGCTGCTCGTCCGCGCGGTGATGCGATGGCCGACCGAGCTTTCCCCCGGCGCGATCCTCGCGGCGGTCGCCGTCTCCGTCAGCGTCGGTCTGATCTTCGGCTACTACCCGGCCTGGAAGGCCTCGCGCCTCGACCCCATCGACGCACTGCGATACGAATGACGTGTCTCAAGCAGGACCAATCTCAGTTCCAGCACGGGCCTCGCCCGCAGCCCAACACAGCGGCGCTGTGCGCGTAGCGTACGTCACGGCGTTTACGCGGGGCGAGGCGAAAAGCTGCTCAGAATGGCCTACCCGGCCCCGCCGGGAATTCCGCGCCGGCCGGGAAGAATCCAGGCGATGACAATGCAGGGCGGGCCTCGCGCACCGACGAGCACGAAACGGCCCGCAAGAGCATGCCCTTCCTGCTACCTGCTCCAGAAGCGGCACAGCCCAACCTGCCTCTCCGAGCCCCCGATCGCCTACGTTGTCCCCCGCCCGCCCCGGTCCGGATCGGCGCAGGGGGCTGAATGGTGACAACCGGATCAACCCCCGCGCGGTCAAACCGGCATATCCCGATGCGCCCGGTTGACCGCCGCGGTCAGATCGCGAAGATGGAGCGCGCGGCCGGGGTTTATCTCTCCTTATGGACGGAATCATGAATTCGATCATACTCGCTTGCTCACCGTTTCTCTGGGCCCCTGTCGCTCTCGCCTACGAACCGCCCGCGTACCCGCAGACGCCGCCGGCGCTGCTCGCAATCGAACCGGCGGCACCGATGACCGCGCGGGCCGGCGCCACCCTCGACCTTGCGTTCACCCTCAGGTTGTCGCGCGACCTTGAACGGCCCGCCACGCTCTTTGCGCACCTTCGACGGGATGGCCGCGTATATCGCGTAGACGCGTTTCCTCTCTTTGAAACCGGCAGGCCCCGCGCCGGCCGCGCGGATGACCACCTCGCCGCCGGCGCGGCGCGGACGCGCGGGCCGCGCCCTCGCATCCTTCGCGCCGGCGGGCCGATCCGGCTCGGGCCGTTCTCCATGCCGCTGCCGGACAATCTGCCCGCGGGCGAATACGAGATCGTCGCGGGAATGTACGGCCAGCCGCTGACGGCCAGGACGACCATCACAATCGACGCCCCGGCTCCAGGTCGGCCGCCGATTCTCATCAGCACGGGCACATTCACGGACAAATACGGCGTGCCGCACCGCTGGCATGTCAACGAGGCCCACACGCTCTTCTGGGACGGCGAGCCGTGGTTCCCCGTCGGCGGAATGTTCATACCCGACAACGACTGGGAGACGATCAAGGCGCAACTCGACCTCCTGCGGCGATACGGCGTGCGCGACATCTACTTCAACGTCGGAAACGGCATGATGACCCCGCACACGTGGGAGACCAAGAGCGATGAGCAACTCCGGTACTTCCAGCGGGTCATCGACTACATGGACGAGATCGGCATGCGTTACGGCGTGCAGACCTCCGGCCTGGAAGCCAAGGGCTACGCCTACGACCTGATGGGCGGCCCGGATGCCGAGGTGCTCGTTGGCGACAACGGCAAGGCGGTGCTCGTCGGCAGGCGCGACGACAAGTCGATCGAGGGCAGCGATCTGCTCGTGTATCGGCGCGGGGTGCGCGATGCCTTTTACCTTGCCGCCGATACGCAGACCGGCGGCGTGGCCGCCTGGGGCGAGGCGAGTATCGAGCACGACGAGAGACCCGGCGAACAGGGCCGGCGGCGCCCCGACGACCACAAGGCCGTCCGCGTACCGCTGCGGGGTTTGCCGACCGGCAAGCTCCGTGTCAGCCTCTGCGTCGCCGAACGCCGTGACGGCTGGAACCAGAATATGTATTACTGGGGCGGCCAGTTCGACGCCTACGCCGCGAAGATGCGCGAACTCTACACCAAGGTGCGGATGGGCCCGGGGTTCCGGTTCGCCGTCGATCTGTTCTGGAACGAGAACAACCTCCAGCACGGGTTCGTGCCGTCGGACCCGGACTACCGCGACCAGTTCGCGCAACAGTTGCGGGACAGGTACACGACGCTCGACACACTCCGTAAGGCGTGGGCGCTTGATGATGCCAACGCAATCGACAGCTTCGAGCAGGCGGCGAGGCTCCTGCCCCTCCGCGCGATCGACGACGCGAAGACGAAGGTGGCGTGGGCCTACCTGATCGACCCGCACAGCAAGAAGCTCGTGCGTTGCCGGTTCGCTGTCAGTCAGTTCCGCTACGACCTGGTGGAAGCAATCGGGCAACAGGTCCGGGACTTTCACAATCACATCGCGGATGTGTTCAAGGAGATGAACGACGTACCGGTGATCTTCAAATGCTTTTCCGGCCTGGACTGGTGGCACATCAACGACGCCTCTGGAGTGCAGCCTCTCCCGAGGCTGCATACAGTCTCGGAGAGACCGCACTCCAAAGGGGGCTTTGACGGGCTTGGTATGGAGTCGTACGGCGTCGGCGAGCCGATGCTCACGTTTATGGGCATCCCGGCGCTCGGCGAGTGTTAGCAGGCGACACGGACGATGTGCCGCCTCGTCACCGAGACCGGCGAGGGCAACCATCAGGACGCCTGTCCCTCCCGGAACAAGCTGATGGGATACACGAGCCGGCTCGGGACGATGTATGCAAACTACACGTCGCTGATCTCCGGCGGCGCGAAGGGCATATTCCAATACTACCTCATGCCCGGACGCGGCGAAGACGCGTTCTGGTCCGACGCCGCCAGCCGTGACCCGCGACAGCTCGAATGGCTCGGCACGTACGGGAGAATCCTGGCCAACGCCCCGAGACTGGCGGACTACAAGCCACGGGCGTACTACCGCTTCCCCGGCATCTTCAATCCGAACGGCGGGCTGACCTTTTCCGATCCGTACCGCG